>CAWBFL010000086.1:0-48183 GCA_963787905.1 uncultured Acidobacteriaceae bacterium
AGCTTGTCGCTGTTGGGCCTGTCGTTCTTGATGGTGACATCGAAATCCTTGAAGAGGACGTCGCTGATGTCGGTCTGGCCGGGGTTGGGCCGGATGCTGCCGAAGGAGGTGTACGTGCCCTTGATGCCGATGAAGTTGATGTTCTTGACGACGGATTTGGGCGGCTCCGCGCCCTGGAGATCGAAATACTGCGTCCACGGCGCCATGTTGATGATGCCGCCCGACGGGCCTTCGGAGGTGATATTGCGGAAGGTGATGTCCTCGTAATGCTGGGGGGTGTCGGGGCGCAGCTTCAGGGTTGCGACTCGAACGCCACCAGTGATCTTGCAGTCTTCCGCGATGACGTCGCGGACGATGGTGGCCTCGCTGCCGCAGGTCAGAACGCCGCCACCGCGCTTGAAAGTGCAGTTGCGGACGCGGATGTGCTCGACGGCCGGGCTGTCCTTGTCCTCCACGGCGTGAGGCCCCTTGGAACCTTTGCAGGCGATACAGTCGTCGGTGACCGAGAAGACGCAGCCATCGACGGTGACATTGCGGGAGCTGTCGATGTCGATGCCGTCGGTGCTGGGCGCCTGCCGGTAATCGTCGGGCACCTGGAAGTGGACGTTATGCACCAGAACGCTGTCGTTGTTGTAGAGATGGCAGTTCCAGAACTGCGAATCCTTGAAGGTAATGTCTTCGATCTTGACGTCTTTCGAGCCTTCGATAAGCGCGAGCCGGGCGCGGGGCATGCCGGTGTTGGTGAAGCTTCTGTTTGCGGCTCGGTTCTTGAAGAAGAGCTCCCAGATGGGCATGCCGGCGCCGTCGAGGGTGCCATCGCCTGTCAGCTGGAATCCGTCGCAGTTCTTCGCGTTGATGAAGGCGGGGGTGAAGTTGTCCATGAAGTGGCCTTCGATGCGGGTGCGCTGTGCAGGGAAGTTTGATAGATCGGTGGAACACTTCAGGACGGCGCCTTCGGTAAGACGCAGGTTGACCTTGGGCTTAAAGAAGAGAGCGCCGGAGACGAAGACCCCCTTGGGGACGACCAGGGTGCCTCCGCCCTTAGCGGCAAGCTGATCGATGGCAGCCTGGATCGCCTTGGTGTTGACGGTGGAGTCGTCGGCAACCGCGCCGGTCTTGGTAATCAGGAGCTCGCGCGTGGACGCGGCATAGGCCTTCGCAGCCAGCGGCCAGAGAGGAGCCGAGGCGAGCAGGGAGTTGAAGCGGCGGCGGGAGTAGCGCTCAATCAACATGACTAAAATCCTTAGGACTGGGGGTCAGGGCCGAGTGATCTCAGGTCCGACTTCTGATGATCCGCTGTTGAGAGGTTGGTTGTCCAATCCGAATCAGAGTTGGGCGGGCTTGGTTTGGCTGGCCTACCAGGAGTCCTGGTTGTACGGACGAGTCAACAGCGGCAGATCAATGAGGTGAAGATTCCCTTCAGCGTGGGTTTCTGCCGCAATTTGGCCGGTATCGTGCCGGGGTTCTTGCCTTCAATTGTGGGGGCTTAATCTCCCGATCGAGATCGCAATGAACGGTTCAAGTTGGAGAGTCCTCTGAACAGCGGGCAGAATTCCAGTCCACGACCGCTCTGAGGGCCGTGGCGCGAGATTCCCGCAGCCAACGTCAGCAGCAGCCCTCGTCCGTGGCTTGGCCGCCAATCTCGCGGAAGCAGGGGAATGGTCAGAACTCCAGGAGGCCTCTTCGAAAGGCGATGCTTAAAGCGTGGGTGCGGTCGTTGGCCTGAAGTTTCCCGACCAGGTTCTTGATGTGAAAGTTGACGGTCGCTTCAGCGATGCACAGTTTGTCCGCAATCTGTTTATTTCGATTGCCATCTCGAATCAATCGAAGGACGTCGAGCTCTCGAGTTGTGAGGGATTCTTCTCCCATGTGCTCAGCGATGCGCGCTGCCACCTCGGGCGGGATGCAGCGCCCCCGGTCATAGACTGATCGGATCGCGCTCAGCATATCCTCCTTCGGCATGCGCTTGAGGATGTAAGCGGATGCTCCAGCCCGCAAGGCTCGCTGGATGTGGCCATCGCAGTCCAAGTCCGTAAGAATGACGATGCGGGCGCCTTGAAACTCGTCGCAAATCGCTTTGACGGTGTCCGTCCCGGTGGCTCCCGGAAGACAAAGGTCCATCAGGGTGACGTCAGGGCGGTGCTTCCGGAACTGGGACACGGCGTCGGCGGCATGCGCCGCTTGGCCGACCAGAAGCATGTCTCGCTGGGCGCCGATGATGGCGCTCAGCCCCTCCCGAAAAACCGGGTGGCTTTCAATGCTCAGGATGCGGATCTGCGCATGCTGAAGCGGAAGCCCCTTCGATGAGGCTGGGTATCGGCTGTCGCCAACCAGACATGGGACTTGAGCAGTTCGTTTTCCGCGATAAGCGTTCGGGATCGAGACTGCACAGAAACGGTCATTCGCATCGATCCGATTTCCAGGGACAGAAGGTTGCATGGGCCATGGCATGGGGTATCACCTCTCTCGATTGAATTGAGATCTGTTCGACGAACAATGCTGTGGGCCTGAACGAGATTGACCTGGGACTTTCCCGGCTTCCCGATTGGAGTACTGGGTGAACCCACCAGCGAGAGAGCCATGACCGACCAAATAACTCAGCCGAATTCCTTCCCAATGTGATGCGGCATGGTTCCGGAGTAAATTCAGTGAGAGTCAATTAAAGATCATTCGGAGTAAATCATCTGAATTGAGCGATTTGACCTGTCTTGTGCTGGCGCCCGGTAGAATAATTCGTGTCCCGGACTTGCAGAGCTGCCCAAACCATGGAAGACCGTCGGAGAGATAGCCCCCAACTCAATGAAGGTCGAAGGGCCAACTCGTCTGAAGCTCGGGGCATTCGAGCTCAATTTGAAGACGGGGGAACTATGCCCGCTGGAAGGCGCACGCGGTGGCCGGAAGGTACTCCTTCGGGAGCAGCCCTTTCAGGTACTACGGATACTGATCGACTGCGGTGGCGAAATAGCGTCCCGCGAAGAGATAAGGCGCCAGCTTTGGCCGAACGATACGATCGTCGATTTTGACCACAGTATTAATGTAGCGATTGGGATACTGCGCCGAGCGTTTGGGGATTCCGCGGCCGAACCCCGATACATCGAGACAATTTCCCGCCGAGGCTACCGGCTCATGGTTCCCGTCGAGTGGGTAGACTCCCGTGAGGAGGTGCCGAAAGACGCGCCGGAAAACGCCCCCGTCGAGAATGGCTCGCTGCTGCAAACTTGGAATACGGGACTTATAGGCAGGAAGATCTCCCATTTTCGCGTCCTCGAGCTCATTGGAGGAGGCGGCATGGGGTTGGTCTACAGGGCCGAGGATCTGAAACTCGGCCGCCGGGTGGCACTCAAGTTTCTGCCGGAGGAGCTCTCGGGCGATGCTGCGGCGCTGAAGCGGTTCGAGCGGGAGGCGCAGACCGCTTCGGCACTGAACCACCCCAACATCTGCACCATCTATACGATCAATGAATTCGAGGGGAAGCCCTTTATCGCCATGGAGCTGCTGGAGGGGGCGACGCTGCGTGACCGCATGGCTGCGAACGCTGGAGAGCCCTTCGCCGTGGAAGAAACCGTGCGGATCGCCGCGCGGATCTGCAGCGGGCTGCAGGCGGCGCACGCCAAGGGAGTGATTCATCGCGACATCAAGCCGGCGAATGTCTTTCTTACCCTGGAGCAGGTGCCGAAGATTCTCGACTTTGGACTGGCAAAACTGATGGATGAGGAGTGGCTGGGGCCGGCCGGAGAGGTGCCCGTGCCGATTGGAGGAACGGCGCGCATGCCGCGCGAAACCGACGCGAGCCTGACCACAACAGGCCTTGCGATTGGCACGGCAGGCTACATGTCACCGGAACAGATTCGGCGGGAAAAACTCGATGGACGATCCGACCTCTTCTCCTTCGGCCTGGTTCTGTATGAAATGACAAGCGGGCAGCGCGCGTTTCAAGGTGAGTCGATCGCGGCTGTTCACGATGCCATACAGACGCAAGTCCCGGCTCCTATCGTCAAGGCTGGCCGGGCCGTGCCTGCGGGACTGGTCAATATCATCCACCGGGCGTTGCAGAAGAATCCCGAGGACCGCTTCCAATCGGCCGAGGAGATGCGACTGGCGCTGGAGGGAGTGTTCGTGCCAACGAAGCTCTCGCCCGCCCGCATTGTGCGCACAACCTTGGCGGCATGCCTTGCGATGGCCGCAGCAGCCGGGCTTCTCTACTACTGGCATCTCCGCGCAGCGAAGCAGTTATCGCTGCACGATACCGTGGTCGTGGCCGACGTAACCAACCAGACGGCCGACCCGATCCTGGGCGATGCAATCGATACGGCCCTGGACGTCGCTTTGACACAAACGCCATACTTCGATGTGCTCACGCCGGACAAGGTGCGTGCGGTGATGGCGGAGTTGCACCAGGACCCGACAGCCAAAATCACTTCGGAGATCGCGCGCCAGGTTTGCTCCAGGACCAATAGCAAAGCGGTGATTCGCAGCTCCATTGAGGACCAGGGGAATGCGTACCGCTTCTCGTTGGATGCGCTTGATTGCGGAAGTGGAAAACCTTTCGCCCAGGTGCGAGGCAGCGCCTCACGGGACAACCTGATCCACGAATTGGGAGTCGCCGCGGAGGAATTGCGCGGCCGGGCTGGAGAGCCGCGAAGCTCAGTTGCGCGCTACAGCAAGCCGTTGGAGATCGCCGCCAGTAAATCCCCGGAGGCGCTGCATCATCTGGCCGAGGCTTACCACCGTCATATGGCAAACCAGTTTTCGGCGACTTCCGAGTATCAGCTCGCCATTGACGCCGATCCGAAGTTTGCGCTGGCCTATGCCGGCATTGGATCCGCGTATTCGAATTTTGACCGCTACGAAGAGGCGCGGACAGCGGAAACCAAGGCGTACCAGCTTCGCGACCGGCTTGCGACGCGCGATCGTTATCTCGTGGAAACACTTTATAGTGAATACGCTCTTGGACAATTTGCGCCTACGGTTCCAGTTTTCCAGCAGTGGATCGACGAGTTCCCCACCGATGTTCGCGCGCGGGTCAATTTCGCGAATATTTTGATTCGACTCGGCCGATTCGATGAAGCGATTGTTCATGCCCGGGAGGCAGTCCGGCTGTGGCCGGCGGAGCTGCCTTATCGCGAACTGGTATGGCAACTTGGTCTTGCGGAACGGTACGACGAGGTGCTTGCGGCGCTGCATGAGGCCGAGAGACTGCATGTGGATGACCTGGCTATGCACCACATGGGATTGGTGGTGGCCGAAGCGCAGGGGATCGACACAGAGATCAAGGTAGAGCAGGCCTACGCGAAGACAAACCCAGATTTCTTGGAAATACTGGAGATCGTCGAGGCGGATTGGGAATACGCTCGCGGCCATTTCCGCCACGGAATCGAGCTGAGCAGGAATCTGGATGCACAAACGCCAAAGGCTCAAAGCGATCGCCCAGCGTTCGACGACCATCTCTACCGAGCCGGGCTTTACATCGAGGTGGAGGACCTGCCTGCCGCACGGTATGAGCTGGCAACTGCCGCTGCGCTGCCTAAGATGGGCCTCACTACGGATGAGGACCTTCGTCTCTCTCTGACGCTGGCGCGGAGCGGAGCAGCACCGCAGCTTGCGGAGAAGTATCTGGCCCTCGAGGTTGGGAACCTGCCACCGAAGGGTTCGCAGCGGCTCTATGAAGAAGGCGTTGTTCATGCCGCCATTCAACTGGAGCGCGGCGATGCCGCGGGTGCGATTCAGACCCTTGAGCCGCTCCGCCCGTACGATTACTCCTATTTCCGCGGGGATTTCTGCGGACTCTTTCCCGCTTATTATCGCGGCCTCGCCTATCTTAAATTGGGCGACGGCCGGTCCGCGGCGGCGGAGTTTCAGAAGCTAGCCGGTCACCCGGTGCTGGTATCCAGAGGGTATACCGTTCTGAACTCGCTATGGCATCTGCAACTGGCGCGCGCTCAGGTACTGGAGGGGGACAACAATTCCGCAAGGGATTCTTACCAACAGTTTCTTGCGTTATGGAAGGATGCCGATCCGGATATTCCGGTCTACCGGGAAGCCAAGGCCGAGTACGGTAAGCTACTGAGCGGCCAGACTCCCGCTCCGGCCCGCTGAGGACCGACAGCGCCTAGTCCAAGATGTGGCAATGGATGCCGGTCGCGCACGGTCCCCCCTGACCATCGAGGGTTCGGAGCCGAAACGGGACTTTTCGAGGATCGCGGACGCGACGACGCGCCAGCACGGGTAATCGATGCAGGTCAAAAGCTGCAGGTCGCCTCCTGATGACAACCCAGAGCATGGGGAGCTGACCGTCGAATTGAATCGACTTTCGGGCGTCACAGGGAACGCTTGCGGCGCCCGTGTGGTCCATCGACGACAGCTAAAGAGAATGGATTGAGTAATGTTTGGAAATCGGCGGGCAGAATGTCGTGTGCGCCGTGGCAATCGGTGCAAATCGGCGTGAAGGTTTCACCAGCTAAATAATAATCGGACAGATCCACCCCAGATGTTTTGACTTGGATCAAGGACTCTTCCGTCAATCGCTCAAGATTCCGGCGGCGTGCAATTTTTTTTCGACAAACCGCGAAACCTGCGAGAGCAGATTGCATCTATCTGTCACAAGCCGGTGCAACCGGTACTTTCGGCACAGCATCCTGATTGGCAAGATCCTCTCAATTGTTCGCGTTGCGTTGATTTCCGCTGTGTTGCGTACGTTTCTGTTGGTTGGCGGAGTTTCCGGGCAACTTCTGCATGCAAGACTGGAGTGCCCCAATGAAGCCGGGGTGTTTGGTTCGTGCCAAAGAGTGATCGGATGCCTTGCGCGCTTGGGAATGCCGCGGCTTGTGTACGTCGATGAAAGAACGTTCACGTGTGACGATCGCGAGGGTGCCCGATCGCAGGTGACGCCCTCACAATAAAACCGAGTTTGTACGTTGACGGCGGCTGCCGTTCCAGGCGTGGGGGAAGGTCTGCGCTATGGAAAATCCCGACTCTTTACGGAGATCCTGCCTATGTTGCAGCAGCAAGAAGAACAGCGATCGACCTTTCGCCTCGACGTCCAGCTTCATCAACTGCTGACCAAGCCTTCCAGTGGACCGGTCGAGTTCCAGCCGATTGGCACAGCGCAACGGTTTCCCGATCCGGTTTTTCCGCAGCGCCCGGAACTGCTGGGCCCGATCGACGAAAACGACGGCTGGAGGCCACCCGAGAAACGGCGATGGAAGGCGGACCAGATCTATCACACGATGCAAGGCTGGCTGTTTCCGTATATCCGCTCGCGCGTGACTGCCGGCGATTTCCATCCGCTGATCGCGTATCTGTTTACGGAGTTCAAGTGCAATCTCGATTGCCACTACTGTTGGGCCTTCGACAACAAAGTGAAGGGAATGACGGAGGATACGGCGAAGCGCTCTGTCGATTGGCTGCACGGTACCGGCTGCCGAGTGCTTGCGTTCATGGGGGGCGAGCCGTTGCTCCGGCCGGACCTGATCCATCGCATCACCTATTACGCGGCAAAAAAAGACTTCTGGATCTACCTGCCCACCAATGCCCGCCTGTTGCGCACGGACGTCATTGACCAGCTCGCGGACGCGGGCATGTCCACGTTCAATATCGCAGTCGACGCCGTAGACATCAAGCAGGGGCTGCCCAAGGCGCTCGCGCCCATCCGCAAGCAGTTTGACTATCTGATCCGCAAGCAATACGGGTACGGCTATTCGGTGTTTCTGAACATCAACATCTGCCGCAACAACCTGGAGGATGTGCGCCAGCTCACCGAGATTGCCCGCGATTGCGGCATCGCCACCGACTACCACATCAACGAGTCGCCCCTGCTGGCGCAGGACGATCACTTCAAACACAAGGACGAGAACGTCACCTACATCACGCCCAACGACTGGCCCGCGGTGGAGGAGACGATCCAGTGGCTGACTGAGAAGCAGGACAGCGGCTACAAGATGGTCAACTCCAACACGCGGCTCTGGCAGATGGTGGAATTCATGAAGGGCAAGCACTTCCCCTGGAATTGCCGCGCCGGCCAGAACTCGATGATCATCCGCGTGGATGGAACGCTGGCGCCGTGTTTCCCCATGTACACGGCCAACTACGACTGGGGCGTGGTGGGCAGCCACAAGTTCGACACCAAGCAGCTCGACCATCAGAAGGAGAGCTGCCAGACCCATTGCTTCTCGACTCTTAACCACATCCTGGGCTGGTGCTACAACGACCAGCGCGTCATCAAGTATTTCTTCAAGCAGCTTGCACATGGATTCCAGGGAATGAAAGGGCAGATGTAAGACATCGCGGTTCCCTCGCTTGTACACCCGGTAACTGATCCCACCCAGATCTCACCCAGAGGAGGAACGAACGTATGCCGACGGCCATTCATGAAGTGGTGCAGACAGATTTTGAGATGGAGATCCAGGCCCGCATCGACGCCGAGCGAGCACGGCTGAGAGCTGAAGCGGGACTGGCGCGCATGCGCGAGTTCAAGAAACCCGTGGAGCGCACTTTCACGGCCGCGGAGCGCGATCGCGTCACCATCCTCTTCGGCGGTCTCACGTGGAAGCATGAAGAGATGATCAAGGCTGTCTTTCACGGCAGCGGCTACCACTGCGAAAACATCCCGACTCCGGTGGTAGCCGATTTTCAGGCGGGCAAGGAATACGGGAACAACGGGCAGTGCAATCCCACCTACTTCACGGTCGGCAATCTGGTGCGTTATCTGCAGGGACTTGAGCAGCAAGGCATGCCGCGCCAGCAGATCATCGACAACTACGTCTTCTTTACCGCAGGCTCCTGTGGGCCGTGCCGTTTCGGAATGTACGAGGCGGAATATCGATTCGCGCTGCAGAATGCCGGGTTCGAGGGCTTTCGCGTGCTCCTGTTCCAACAGACGGACGGCATCAAGGCCGCCAGCGGCGAGCCGGGGTTGAAATTCTCCGTCGACTTCGGAATGGGGATGCTGAATGCGCTGAATCTCGGGGACGTGATCAACGAGCTGGTCTACCAGGTTCGTCCGTTTGAAGTGACGAAGGGCGAGACCGACCGCGTGATCCGCGAGGCAGTCACCACGCTGACCGATACGCTGCGCGACCGCAAGCGCTGGCACATCATGGACGCTACGCCGACATGGGCGCGGCCTTATATCGAGAAGCACAAGAAGATCGAGGGCATCGGCTGCACGCTGGGAAAGATCGCGCACAACCTTTACGGCAAGGAGTACGTCGACGCGCTGCATGCGTGCCGCGACAGCATCGACGCCATCGAGGTCGACCGACTGCGGGTCAAGCCGGTCATCAAGATCACCGGCGAGTTCTGGGCCCAGACCACCGAGGGCGACGGCAACTTCAATATGTTCGCGTTCCTGGAAAAGGAGGGCGCGCAGGTGCTGGTGGAACCAATCGCCACCTGGATTGACTACATGATGTTCGTTGCCAAGGAGGGTGCCAGGGCGCGCGCGCAGGCGCAGGCTCCGTATCGAGATCCCAAGTGGTACGAGTTGAAGAAGCGCACGGTAAATGGCTTCTCGCTATTCAAGAAGACCGCGGGCCTGAGCGTCGGGAGCAGCATGTGGACTTACTTCTATCACCGCACGATCCACCACATGGGCGACACCGCTCATCATCTCGTTCCACAGTCGGAACTATCTCGCCTCGCGCATCCGTTCTACCACCAACTGGCACGCGGCGGCGAAGGCCACATGGAAGTCGGCAAGAACATCTTCTACACGGTGAATCATCTCTGCCACATGGTGCTGGCGTTGAAGCCCTTCGGCTGTATGCCCTCCACGCAGTCCGATGGAGTGCAATCGCGCGTGGTCAGCAAGTTCAAAGACATGATCTTCCTGCCCATCGAGACTTCCGGCGAAGGCGAAGTCAACGCGCACAGCCGAGTTCAGATGGCGCTGGCCGAGGCCAAGGCAAAGGCACGTGCCGAATTCGACGCAGTGCTCGAGAAGACCGGCAAATCGCTCGACGATCTTCGCGCCTACGTTGCGGAGCATCCTCAGCTCAAGCGGGGGCTCTACAAAGTTCCGCATCGCGAGGGGATCGCCGGAACCGCCGCGCAGTTTGCCTTCCATGTGAACGATCTGATGAATAAGGATCGGGCGTATCTCCGCCGCGCGCGCGTGGCGATGGCAACCCAGCAGGCGGCGTGATGCGCATTCTCGTGCGATCCATAGCGGACGGTTGCCTGTCGGTGGTGAATCTGTTCTTCGCGACGGCGTTTGATGTTGCGCTCCTCAGCGTGTTCAGGTCGCACTGCCGCCAGGTCCTTGCACAACAGCGATACTGGCCCGTCTACTCCCGCTCCGGTCGTCGAAACAGAGTCCGGTATTGACCGGACTGAGGAGATAAGCTGATGCAGCAGCTTCTGGTAGGGCTCGATGTGGGCTCGACGACAGTGAAGGCCGTTGTTGTGGATGCGGCAACGGATGCGACGCTCTGGCAGGACTATCAGCGGCACGAGACCCGCCAGCCGGAAAAGGTGCTCGAGTTTCTGCGCCGCATGGAAACTGACACCGGGATTTCGGTCGAGAATACAAGGATCTTCATCACCGGCTCAGGCGGTGGAACCATCGCGGAGATGATCGGCGCCAAGTTCGTACAGGAGGTACACGCCGTCGCGCTGGCCGTCGAGAAGCTGCATCCCGAGGTGTACTCGGTCATCGAGCTGGGCGGCCAGGACGCGAAGATCATCGTCTTCAAGGACGATGAAGAGACCGGCCGCAAGAAGAAAATCCCTTCGATGAACGACAAGTGTGCCGGCGGCACGGGCGCGGTCATCGACAAGATCAACGCCAAGCTGAAGATTCCTGCATCCGAGTTGGCCAACCAGGGCTACCACGGAATCAAGCTGCACAAGGTCGCTGGGAAATGCGGCGTCTTCGCCGAGACGGACATCAACGGTCTGCAAAAGACCGGAACGCCCTCCAGCGAACTGATGGCGTCGCTTTTTGAGGCCATCGTGCTGCAGAACCTCAGCGTTCTCACCCGCGGCAATACGCTGCGCCCGCACGTTCTGCTGCTCGGCGGCCCCAATTCTTTTATTCGCGGCATGCGCGAGGCCTGGCAGGCCAACATTCCGCGCATGTGGAAGGAGCGCAAGGTTGAGATCCCCGAGGGGACAACGCCGGAGGAGCTGATCAAGGTTCCGCAGAACGCGCAATACTTCGCCGCGCTCGGCGCGGTCGAGTTCGGTAAGGATGAGGAGCCGGAGGTCGGCCGCTATCTCGGCGCAGAAAAGCTGGCCTGGTACATCGACTACGGTCGCGCGGAAGAGAAAGCCGTATCCGGCGGCAAAGGGCTGGTTACAGACAACGCCGAACTCGAAGAGTTCCGCTCAGCGTACCGGCGCAAGAAGTTCGTTCCGGCGAAGTTCGCAACGGGAGAGCTGATCTCCGGATTTGTCGGCGTCGATGGGGGCTCCACATCGACGAAGGCGGTATTGCTCGACAAGGGTGGCGAGATCCTCTGCAAGGCCTATCAGCTCTCGAATGGCAATCCGATCGAGGACACCATCGAGATGTTCGAGAACCTGCGCAAACAAGTCGAGAGCCGCGGGGCAACGCTTGAAGTCCTCGGCGTTGGCACCACGGGATACGCCAAGGACATTCTGAGAGACGTGCTCAAGGCCGACGTCGCGCTGGTGGAAACCGTCGCGCACACGGAGTCGGCGCTGAAGTTCTATGAGGACCCGCACGTCATCATCGACGTCGGCGGACAGGACATCAAACTGATCGTGCTCAAAGACGGCCGAGTGAAAGATTTCAAACTTAACACGCAATGCTCGGCAGGCAACGGGTATTTCCTGCAATCCACTGCCGAGGGCTTCGGCATGAAGGTGGAAGAGTTCGCCGACATCGCCTTCTCCGCGACGTCCATGCCCTCGTTTGGCTACGGCTGCGCTGTCTTCATGCAGTCCGACATCGTTAACTTCCAGCGCCAGGGATGGCGGTCCGAGGAGATTCTCGCCGGGCTCGCCGACGTGCTGCCCAAGAATGTCTTCCTCTACGTCGCCAGCATCCCCAACCTCGCCTCGCTCGGCACACGCTTCGTATTGCAGGGCGGCACGCAGAACAATCTCGCCGTCGTCAAAGCCGAGGTTGACTTCATTCGCTCCAGCTTCCGCGCCAACGGCAAGGAGCCGGAGATCATCGTTCACGAGCACTGCGGCGAATCCGGCGCGATCGGCGCGGCCCAGGAGGCTTTGCGTCTGTGGCGGCGCGGCAAGGTGACAACCTTCATCGGCCTCGATGCGGTGCGTGCAATCCGCTATCGCACGACGCGCAATGAAGACACGCGCTGCTACTTCTGCAAGAATAACTGCCTGCGCACCTTCATCGACGTGGACGTCACCGGCGCAGCCTCGCCGGAGTTGGCTGCGCCGCTTCCGGCCGAGGACCGTGCCGCCACTGAGGCAGAGGTCGCCGCTGTGGTCGCCAACCTTCCTAGTCTCGAGCAGGTTGAAGCAAATCTTGCGACGGCCTCACAGGGTTCCTCGTGCAGCTCAAGCCATTCCCACGACCACGCCGGCGGAGGCTGTGGCTGCGGCTCCAATTCCAGCACATCTCTCCGCGCCAAGGTTGAGCCGCTAATCCAGATTCTGGCAGCGCCCGGAGCGAAGAAGCAGGTGGAACTGCTTAAGCCGACCGGCGAATTTCAGCCCCGCAAGACCAAGGTCCCGTTGCGCGTGGGAGAACAGCGCCTGATCATCGCCACCTGCGAGAAGGGCGCGGTCGAAGACCTGAGCGACATGAAGGACATTAAGGCCGACATCGACAAGATCAAAGCTGCGAACCCGAATTTTGTCGACATCGCCGCGCGCGAGGTCTTCCGTCATCGCGAAGTCAGTCTGATCGCCGATGCGGCTCCGAGCCCCAGGGGGCTGTTCGTCTCGAAAGCCGTCAAGGAGCGCGCTGCGCTCATGGAACGCCGCAAGGACTTCCGCATCGGCATTCCGCGCCTGCTTAACACCTACACCTATGCGCCGCTCTTCAACGCTTACTTCGCCAGCCTCGGCATACAGTCCGAAAACATTGTCTACTCCGACTACACCACGCCAGATCTTTATCGCGCCGGAGCCAGCCGCGGTGCAGTCGATCCCTGTTATCCGTCGAAGATCGGCATCGCGCACGTCTACAATCTGCTGGCCGTGAAGCACAGCAAGAAACCGCTCCATGCCATCTGGTTCCCGATGTACGACGTGCTGCACACGCCGCTCGTAAATCTCACCGGCTCCAACGCCTGCCCCACTGTCACGGCTACGCCGAATGCGGTGAAGGCAGCCTTCACGAAAGAGAGCGATCTATTCGCGGAGAACGGCATCGCGTACCTTGATCCGATTTTGAATCTGCAGGACCAGAAGATCTGCGCCGAGCAGATGTTCAGGGCCTGGGCGCCGATGCTGGGACTGTCGCGCGACGAGAATGATCGTGCGATTGAGGCCGGCTTCCTGGCGCTCGCCGATTGCGAGAACGAGATGCGCCGCCAGGCGCGCGAGACGCTCGACCAGCTGGAGCGTGAAGACCGGATCGGCATCGTGATGCTGGGGCGCGTTTATCATCACGACCCAGGGCTGAACCACGAGATCATGGAGGAGTTCCAGAAGCTGGGCTATCCGGTGTTCTCGCAGAGCACGCTGCCGCTTGACGAAGATATGCTGGAGCGCTTGTTCGGCGACGAGGTGCGCGCCGGAATCATCACCCATCCGCTCGACATCAGCGATGTCTGGAAGAATCGCTATTCCACCAGCACCAACCACAAGGTGTGGGCGGCGAAGTTTACCGCGCGTCACCCGAATCTGGTAGCGCTTGAGGTATCAAGTTTCAAGTGTGGCCACGATGCGCCGATCTATGGCGTGATCGAAGGCATCATCGAGCGGAGCGGGACGCCGTACTTCTCGTTCAAGGATCTGGATGAGAATAAGCCTTCGGGTTCGATCCGTATTCGCGTGGAGACGATCGACTATTTCCTCCGCCGCTACCGCGACGACATTATCGAACGGAAGCGCAAGGAGATGGACATCGAAAGCGAGCTCGCGAGGTTTGAGAATGCCCTGCGAGCCAAGGAGCAGGATAGCTATGAATTCGCGCTTGCCGGTGATTGATGGGCGCAGCAGGCCTTGGGCCTTGCAATGTCGATGGCGCATAGGGATGCCGATTGCGTTGGGCTGCGCAATTCTCCTGGCCGGCGCGATTGCTTCGAGCGCGAATGACCGAGCGGCCACTTCACCAGTTGAAGGGCGCACGGAGACCAGCTCGATTGTGCAGCGGATGGTGGAGAGTAACAAGGATCGAGCGGACCGGCTGCCGGACTGTACGTCGAGGCGCCATTACCACCTCCAGTTTCATGGTCTCGGCCGCAGCATGGAAGCCGATATGGAGGTCGAGGTGCTGGATCATGGTTCCGCATCCAGAACGTTTCAAATCACCGCGCAATCCGGTTCCCATGTGCTCCTCGATCATGTCCTGAAAAAACTGCTCAAGAGCGAGGAAGAAGCATACGAGCACAGAAATGCTACGGGACTGACACCAGAGAACTACAGCTTCGCCTTGATTGGAAACGCGAATGAAGATGGCCGGCAACTCTTCATCCTCCAGGTCGAGCCGAAGACGAATCAGAAGCTTCTTTACCGTGGCCGGATCTGGGTGGATGCGAAGGACTACGCGGTTGTCAGGATCGAGGCTCAGCCGGCGGAGAACCCGTCCTTCTGGATTCGGAGCACCGAGATTCGCCACGTCTACGCGAAGGTCGGGGATTTCTGGTTGCCGCAACGGAACGTGAGCGAATCGCACATCCGGTTTGGCGGCACAGCTACGCTCACCATCGACTATGGCGACTACGAATTCGAGCGCTCTGACGCTACATCTGCGCAACATGGTCCGATGTAGTCAATTTTGGGCGGCCAATGTACCCCGCACCTGCAAGAACCACGATGGAGCGAGCGGTGTGCGGCAGCTTGTTTCCATCAGACGAACTTAGCATCGCTCGTCCTCAACAAAGCGATGGTTGCGGAATTGGATATGGTTGCGACGTTGGCGCGGAATTGCGCGGGTCGTGGTGCGATGGGGATGGCCCGCGGACGGAGGCTGCTAAGACTGCGACGGTTTAGGTGGAAGACAAGCAGGGTTATGCAGTCGCCAGTGAACTGGACCGCACAGCCGGTTCGGAAGCAACCGCGCATCGGTCCGGCGTATGGCCATGCTTCAGAAAGGCATGTTCAAAACACTTCCGCTTTAGTGCTCTTGCCAGGCTCGCCGTCACGCCACTGGGCTGAAGCGGCAGCTGGATGAAGTCCGAGGCTCCGGACATCATGGCCAGAATCCCATAGCGAAGGTCCTGGGGTTCGGTGACCATCACAACGGCAACCTCCGGGAAGCCAGAGCGGATCCGGCTCAACAACTCCATGCCATCCATTCCGGATGTCCGCAGATTGCAGAAAACGGCTTGAAAACGCCGCTGTCCGAGCAGCTCCAACGCCCGGTCGCCGCTGGAACATGCGGTTCCGGACAGACCGGCACTGGCCAGCCAGGAAGCACTTGACTCCGACGAATCGCCCACTACGAGGAAAGACACGCTCACCGCTCTACCTGCGTTTCCCGGGAGATTAGATTTCTCCCAGAAATAGCTTACCGTCCCCAATTTCCCGGTCTGGACCGCATCCGGCTCCAGAACGGGACCTCGAAAGGTTGGATAAGGCATTGATACTCAAATCCTTGCAGCATGCACAGGGCAGTTCGTCCAAGAAAAAATGACCCAAAACGAGAAAAGTCCTACGAAAGTTGTACGCCGGCATTCAGGTGTGATCGCTGTCACATTGCTCGTGGTTACCGTAACATCTTCTCCCCGGGGCAGAGACGCGAACGCATCTCCTCCGGGGTGCTGTCAACCTCCAGTGGTCGGATTTCTCTCGACCGTGGTTCGCAGCGTCCGTTAGAATCGTGGGCAAGTCAAAAACAAATTTTTTCCAACCCAGTCGAGCGTAAGAACCCTTCCCGAGCATGTTCTAACGTCACGCAGATGTGGTGTTGAACAAAGGTTGCAATCATCAAACAGAAGCATGGCGCATTCGCACCCGCAGGGCAGCCCACCGACGAGCGCCTTACCCGGATCGTCACTGCCGCGTTGGAGGCTTTCTCCGAGTCGTCGTTTCGGGACGCGACAACCAGCGAGATTGCGCGGCGTGCTTCCGTATCGAAGCGGGATATCTATGCCGCATTCCCGAACAAGCACGCCATCCTGATTGCGGTCCTTAACATGGTGCTCGAGGCCGACGACGAGAACCTTACCAATGTGATCTCGCTGACCGAAGGGTCCAAGCACTTCGAGGAGAGGCTTGAGATCATTGGACTCGCCCTGATCAACGAGATCCTTTCGCCCGCGACGGGGTTCCTGTGTCGCCTTATCGCTTCAGAGAGTTTTGACCAGCCCAAGATCGGAGCGATCTATTTCCAGGGCTGGTATACGCGCCGGACCGAGTTAATCTCCCAGGTGCTTTCGCTGCGGCTCTCGGGCACCGGCCAATCTGAACGCCGTTACCACGACACCATTCAGGCGGCGAAGCATTATGTGGCCTTGACTACGCATCTTCCTCAGATGACCGCGTCGGTCGGCATGCGCGATATCTGGAACTCGGGATCTGTCCAAGCTCACGCCAAGTGCGCCGTGGAGTGCTTTCTTCAGGCGTACCCAGGCTTTGCGTAGAACCGCGCCGGCATAGCGGATTATCGGGAGACGGCGCCGGGTGAATCGATCCGCTTGGGCAGACCGGCGGTTTCAGCCGCTTCCCGGCGGCGGCAGGCCCCGCTTCGCTGCCGTTGTTCTTGTCTCCGCTCGAGGCATTCGCCATAGACGGCTTCGAGACTGCTGGTCTGCTTGGCGATGTCGAATTGATCCCGCACAAATCTTGCGGCATTCCTGCTCATCGAAACCCAGAAGTTGTCGTTTTTGAGCAAGGTCAGCAGGTTGTCGGCAAGCGGATGGATTGCTCCTTCCGGGGCCAGCAGGCCGGAATCACCGTGCTTTACGGCCTCCGGAATGGCGGCGTGGGCGAAGCTGACGACCGGCGTGCCGATTGCCTGGGCCTCTGCGAAGACCATGCCAAAACCTTCTTTGTCACCACTGGCCGCGGTCACGCTTGGGTTGCACAGGATGCGCGCGCGGGCCATGCTGCGCTGCACTTCGGCGCTGGGCTGCACGCCGCGGAAACGAACTCGCAAAGCGAGCCGGGCAGCCAGGACTTCCAACTCCGATCGCAGCGGCCCGTCACCGATGATCTCGACGTGCGCGTCGGGATCCTGTCGCTGGACGATCTCCATGGCGCGAAGCAGGTATTCGCAGCCTTTCTTTTCGACCAGTCTCCCGACGAAAAGGATCAGCTTCGCGTCGCGCTCTCCATCGGTTGGCTGAAAGCGTGTGCAGTCGACGCCCGTATAGTGAACGCGCAGCTTGTCCTCCGGGAACCCTGCCCGCACAGCGGCATCGCGAATGAACCCGGAGACGCAGAGAAACACCGATGCTTGGCCGAAGAGTTTGTTCCGATTCTCCAGGAAGTGTCTGCCGGAAAAGCTTTTCCGCAGGGAGTCGTCGCTGGATGTCACGTCATATCCGTGGAGGGAAACAATCAACGGCAGGTCGAGCTTGCTGGCGATGGGCAGCGCCTGGATCGCGTCGGTTGCAAAGTGGGCGTGAATGACCGAAGGGTTCACCGCCCGGAGCAAGCGGAAGAATTCCAGCCCGACCGGAATCCTTCGATAGAGATTGGCGGAGATTTTGTCCATGATTCCCGCACCGTCGCTGAGCAGAATCTCCAGCAGAGGATGATCGAGGCTGGGCTCGGTTCGGCGCAGACCCACAAGAACGGGATGGTACCGCCGCAAGGCTCTCGCCTGCTCGACGATGAAGGTCTCGCTGGGCGCAAGCAGCCTTTCACGAAAGATGAGTGCGGTTCGCATGGGATGCGCCTTCCGGATGATAGATGGATTGGGACTTATTTTCAGCGCCGGGGGTTCCGGTGCGATTTGCAAGCACTGCGGCGACGGAATAGTACGCCGGATTGGGTGCGAAGTTCTCGTCGGTCAAACCGAGATGGTGAGGCTGACCATCGGGTCGCCGCCAACGCGGCTGGGTGGCGGCGAGTTCCCCGTACCAGTCGAAGCGATCGGACATCGACCAGAAGATGAGGCGCTTCAGCGGAATGGCGGAGAGCGCGTCAATCAGATAGTCGCGGTAGGTTTGCGCGACCGCTGCCTTGACCTGGGCCTCGGTTCCGCGAATCGCGGTGTCGTTGACGTCCAGCTCCGAGACATAAACTTCGACTCCGCAATCGTGAAGCGCGCGGATGAAGTTGATGTATGCCGCGTCGTTTGCATGCCAGGGCGCGTCGATGTGGGCTTCGAGCGCGACCGCCTGCAGCGGGACTCCGCGCTTGAGCAAAGATTTCACCAGAGCGAGCGAAGCCCCGCGCGTGGCCTCGCCGGCCGAAGTCTGATCCTCGCAGCCGTTCAGGTTGAGCGTGCGCAGCGAAGATGGGTCCGCGGCCGCCGACGTGTGAAACGCGAGATCGAGATACTCGGGGCCGATGAGGTCGAGCCAGGGGCCGGTCCGCAGACCGTCGGGGCGCTTGTTCCACGTCGCGATCGGCTCGTTGACTACGTCCCAGGAATCGACCTTGCCCCGATAGCGCCCCGCGACCGTTGCAATATGGCCGGCGAGATAGTCGCGCGCATTTTGCCGGTTGAGCACGGTATCGAACCATGCGGGGTTAGAAGTATTCCAGCAGAGGTTATGGCCGTGAATGGCGAACCCATACGATTTTGCGTCGGCAAACTGCCGGTCGGCCTCGGTGAAGTCGAAGCGATCGGGGGCCGGGCGAAGGCTCGTCCACTTCAGCGGTGCGGTCACCAGGTTGAAGTTGGCCTGCAGGAAAGGGCCGAGCACAGGCTGGGCGAATCGTCCCGTGCCGCATTGAATGCCGACCTTCATTCCGCGCGCGGCGCCCAGTGCGGCGAGACCTTGCCGGGATAGCTCGCACCACGCCTGCCAGGGCAGGTCCGCGGAAACAGCGGCGCCGAGGAGCGCGAGAGCTCCAGTCTCGGATTGCGTGTCTCCTAGTCAAGCGCATGCACAAGTCCCCGATCTTTAATAGTGTTGGCTGCAATCTTCCACTGCACGACGGCGTAAACGGCCACCATCAGGGCGGCGTCGGAGGCGAGGCTGGTCCAGGCGGCTCCGACCCAAGACCAGCGGGGGAGGATCAGCGAGATTCAGGCCGATGTTGAGCAGCGCGACGCCGACTTGAACCGCGGTCCGCATGCCCTGGGCATTGGCCCCGGAGAGCGCATCGGCGAGGAACCAGTGAACGCAGACGCATGACCGGAATCAGCGCCAGCAAGCGGATGGCCGGGCCGACGGCTGCATACTTTGCTCCGAGAATGTGCGGCAGGAGCGGTGCGATGAGCATCAGCCCAAGGAAGTCGGCGACGCCAAATGCCAGCGCCTTGCGAATCAGCCCCTTCGCGTAACCATACGTCGCGTCGATGCCGTCAGCGCCTACGCGAAAGAACTGCGGGTAGGCCGCCGACACCAGCGAACGCACGGGCGTGAGGCTGGTGTCGATGATGCGATACGCCGCGGCATAGACCCCGGTGGCCGAGAAGGTGGAGAGGCGCGCCGAGCATGGTCTTGTCGATGTCGTTGTAGATGGTTTGCGCCGATGTGCTGATGGAAAAGAAGCATCCTTCGCGCACGTCTTCCCAAAGTGCGGCGAGGGAGATGCGGGGCACTCCCCACAGCGCGCTGCCCTGCTGCAGGGCGAAGGCCGCGCCGATGACGCCGGTGGCGAGATAGACCCAGGTCCATTGCTGGATGGTGACCTGGCGGTAGCACGCTGCCAGAACCACGATCCCGATGACACGGAGGAAGCTCATGGTTGTGTTCTGGACCGCGGTCTTGCTCATGCGGGCAGAGGCGGCAAAGCCGAACGATGCCAGATCGATGACGCGCATCAGAATCAGATCCGAAAGACAGATCGCGCAGACCAGGGCCATCGGGAAGCCGGGCAACCAGAGATGCGAGAGCGCGCAGAGCAGGAGTGCGGTCACCAGACCCGTGACCAGCGTCGCCAGCAGTCCATTGCCCCAGCACAGTGGTGCCGTCCTCTTGCCCGACCGGACGTTTTTCAGGAAGAGGCTGCCGCAACCGAGGCCCACATACGGCGAGATGATGCTGGTCATTGCGGTAACTGCAACGAACGCGCCGTATTGAGAAGGTCCGAGCGATCGCGCGATGAAGAGAAAGTAGATGGCCTGGAGAACGAGCTTAATCCCCTGGCCGAGGCACAAATTCGACGCGTCTTTGATCAGGGTGCTCTTCGACCAGCGGGAGGGATGGAGGTTGCCGGCGCGCGCCCGCAGTCGCGCGTCGAGGTAGCTGCGCATGTCGCGGTCGCTGAGCGTGACCGGAAGCATCGCCAGCTTGTGCAGGCGGGAGCGCTGGCCGAAGACCCCGATCTTGGCCAGCGTCCGGATCGCGTCGGCCCGCTGGAGGAGCTGGCTGGCCACCCTCCCGTAGCGCGGGTCATCCGCGAGAGCCCGGGTCTGGGCTTCCAGCTGATCATGGCGCGCGTGGGTCTTGCTGACGCCGGAATGCTTTCCGGAGATCGAGCCGGTGCGCTCCGTATAGCGGTAATAGGCGTCCGGCAGCACCAGCAGGCTGCCGCCGGCCAGCAGCGTGTCGAGATAGAAGCGAAAGTCCTCGCCGTAGCGCATAGCGGCGTCGTAGCAGATGCCGTGCTTGCGAATGTGCGACGCACGAATGAGTGGCTTGAGCAGGCCGAAGTCGACAGCGTCCGGCTGGTTGGTCCTGCAGCGGGAGACGAAGCCTTCGCAGTCCACGCGAAGGCCGGTGCCCAGCAGCTGCGGATCGATGCCATGTTTGACCGTGGTGCCGGCGTGAAGATCGTACAAAGCCAGGTTGTCGGCGACCAGCACGTCCTGCTCTTCCGCGCTCGCGAGCAGGCGCTCCAGCCGGTCGACGGCCATGGTGTCGTCGGCATCGAGCAGCGCGAGCCATTCTCCGGTGGCGCAGGCGATGCCGATGTTGCGGGCCGCGGCGGGGCCGCCGTTGGTGGCTCGGCGATGAAGGTGAATGCGCGAATCGTCGCTTGCGCGGGCGAGCACGAGTTCGACGGTGCGATCGTCGGAGGCATCATCGATAACCAGAATCTCGATGTCCGCGAGCGTCTGCGCTTGCGCCGAGTCAAGTGCCCGCAGAATGGTGTCCTGGGAGTTGTAGGCCGGAATCAGGATGGAGACGCGCGGCACTAGAGAGCCTCCGCGGGCCGCTTCGCGAAGTTGAGAGCGAGCAGAGCCAGCAGCGTGTAGAACCAGGGAATGCCCAAGGGCAGCAGGAGTGAGGATTCGCCAATATTCTCAACCAGGATCAAGGGCAGCATGACGATAGCCAGCCACACCATCGTGTCGGCGGTCCTTCGCTCAACCGCGCCGGCCGCCTGGGTAAACCCGCGGACGAATGTCCAGGCAAGCGGGATCAGCCCGATCAACCCAAGCTGCAGCAGGACGTCCAGATATCCATCCTGCGCCTGGCCCTCCATCCAGCCGGTGGTCAGCACGGCCTGCGTCGATTCGCCACTCAACCCATTCCAGAAGGCCGAATAGCCATACCCCTGCAGCGGATGCTTGGCGATGGACGGAAGCACTTCCGCCCAGATGACGGTGCGCTGCGTCATCGTCGGATCTTTGTCCAGCAGGGCCAGAACCTGATTCAGGTTGGTGGCGAGCGCGAATACCAGAAGCGCGGTTGGCACCAACAGCGCCATCAGAAAGGCGAGGCGGTCGAGCGAACGCAGCCGCATGGTCAGACGCAGGCCGCAGGTGAGAAGCACCGCAAGAGCGGCGAGAATCCAGCCGGTCCTGGAGCCGCTCATCACGATGAAGACTGCGGACAGGAAGAGAATCGAACCTCGCATGCACTGTTCGAACAAAGCGTGAGGCCGAAAGTGAAGTCCCAGCACCAGGAATAAGCAGCAGACCGCGGCGCAGTTGTTGCGCTGGCCGAAGATGCCGCGCCACGCGTCCTGCTGGAAGGCGTCGATGCCTACGCTGGGAAAGATGACGACGGCGAAGATGCTGAGCAGCAGAGCGGCACATGCAGAGAAGGCCAGAAAGGAGACCAGCCGCTCACCCGGATAGCGCAGATAGAGATAGATGGCGAACAAAGTCGTCAGCGCAAGGTTCGCCGCATCGATCAGCGTGTGACTCGGATTCTGCGACCAAATAACGGAGACAAATGCGAGTGCGGGAATGAAGAGTAACAACCTGGTTCGCTTGCAGGCAGCCAGGATTTCGCGGAGCCGCGTTGAGATCAGGAACAGGATCAGGAAGGAGCAGCCAAGCCGAGCGAGCCGGCGCTCCAGGGAATCCTCTTCCATCGCCGTGAAGCGGAAAGCCACGGGGCCGGAGTCAGTCTGAATGCGGCCGCTGACGGTGATAAAGAGCATCGGCAGGAGAGCGGCCCAGGCATAGACCTCCGTCCAGATCGCGCCCTGGCGCGGCTGATCGCGAGGGACGCTGTGCGCGTCCTGCCAGTTCATGCTCGCAATGGGGCTCGCGGTCGTCATGCGCTCAACGTGCCGCCGGACTGAGCCTGCGCGAGTTCTTGAATCGGGTGTGAGCTAAGGCTCGGCGGTTCCAGTGTCGCAGCGGGAATCCCCGTTTCACCCGCAGGTGCCGTGAAGGGAGCAAGAAAACCGCGCCACAGGCCTTTGGTCTGCGCCACGCAAAGTTCCGCGCCGAGGTTGTTCCCGCGGGCAAGCGCACCCACCGCGCGGCCGGAGTTGTATAGCAGGAAGCTCACCCAGAGGGCGCACAGCGAGTGTCTGCGCAGCAGGTGTCCCATGCCAAAGCCATACGATTCGGCCCGTGCCACTGAGCCGCTCCCGCTCAGCATGTCGCGGCGAGGATGAATGATGTGCCGGGTCCGGTCGAAGCGTCCCCGCGCACGCGTGCGCAGGAGCCGGAGCACGTAGTCGGTCTCTTCGCCGCTTCCGTAGGGCGTGCCCGACCCGACGCCGAGCTGCGGGTCGAAGCGCGCGGTCTTGGCAAGGTTCGTCCACAGGAACAGCGAGGACGAGAAGGTGGTGCGAAACGCGTTGATGGGCCGGATGTCGCAGGCGTCCTGAGGCCAGCGGTTACCACTCGCAACCCCGACCGCATCCTTCACGCCGGCCGCGAGAATGTCATACTCCACGTTGGACTCAAACCAATTGACGACCCACTCCAGCAGGCCACCCGGATAGACGCAATCATCGTCGGGGAAGGCCACCAGCGAGCCGGTGGCCAACGGCAGTCCGTGATTGCGGGCGCGCGACAGACCGCGCTCGCTGCGGGTGTGTCGGATGGGAAGGGTGCCACGAAACTCGTTCAACAACCCGGGCACTCGACCTTCGTCGGGATGCTGATCGACCACGATGACTTCGCTGATGAACTCCACTTGCGGGACCAGCGAGCACAATAAGCAGCGGAGATCGTCGGGGCGCTCTCCCAGGGTGGCGACGATCAGGGAGACCTTATGCATACCTCAGGGCCCTCCCCGGACGCAGCCGATCGACCAGCGTTCGCGGCACAAAGGCAAGACCCATCGCGATCAGAAACGCGCGCGGGAAGCGGATTGTCTTGCGCACGATGGACCATAGAACGGCGGGCGTACGGCAGCGGACCGCGATCTGGGTTGCATAGAAATACGCCCGCGCCTTCGGAGTGACGAGATGGTTGCCGTTGACCCAATGGAGCGAGGGTTCGAGAGCTTGACCGGCGCTGACCGACTTCCGATAGGCGTCGATGTGGTAGATCACCAGTGGCTCCCACACCCAGGTGAATTCGACTCCCGGATGGGCCGCGGCGCGGATCAGCCAATCCCAGTCCTGATGGCGGGGAAGTCCCGGCGCAAAGGGAACCTCCAGCATAAGGCTGCGGGGCACGAAGAGCGTGGAGCTCTGAATGAAACCCTCGCCCTGGTGAAACGATTGGTCCCGGCAGAGGAGGTACTCGCTCATCGCTTCATGAACCCGCATGGGGCGTGCCGGCCAGATCTCTTCGCCGCCCGGGCGGCGGGCAATCAGCCGGCAGGTCACAACCGGCACCCACGGCTCAATCCGGCGCGCTGCTTCCAATTGCTTGGCTAGCTTCTCAGGGAACCACACATCGTCGTCGTCGAGCAGAGCGATGAACTCGCCCCGGCTCTCGCGGATGCCAACGTTCCTTGCCTCCGATCCACCGACCGAAACCGCAAGGGAAATGATCTTCACGCGGTAATCCCGGATAGCGGCCAGCACCTGAACCGTCTCGGCATCCTCCCCATCGACCACGACGACGACCTCAATCTCGCTCAGTGATTGGGCGAGCGCGCTGTTGACGGCGCGCGCCACCAGGCGGGGACGATTGCGAGTTGGTATCACGACACTGACGATCGGATCCGCTGCGGGCTTCATCATTGCTCCATCTCCGCGTTGCCGCTCGGGCAACCAATGCATGCGCTTCAGGGAAGTGCGTAGACTGCGGCCGAGGTCGCGGCCGCCGCGATGCTGCCGGCTCCAAGTACGGCAATGTTTCTTCCATAGCTGAAGGGCACATACAACACGTCGCCCGGCTGCATGGCAATGTCCGGGACCTTGCCTTCCTGCAGATCGCCGACAGACAGTACCCGGTCGGAATAGGAACCGTTCACGTTGCGGATGAGCCGCGCATGTCCCTGCTTGGCGGTCTTGGTCAGGCCGCCGGCCAGCGCGAGCGCCTGCAGCATGGTCATCTTCGACTCGTTGTTCGCCATCACATAACCGCCGGGATGGTTGACATCGCCCAGAACGTAAACGATGCCTGCCTTGGGAACAATGACCACATCGCCGGGATTGACCACGACCTGCCCGGAGATGGCCTGGCCCGCGTCGTTGGAGAAGTTATAGTGCACCAGGTCCGCGGGATTGCCACGACGCTCGATCAGGATGTTGCGGTCCGCAGCGGCATCGAGGCCGCCGGCCAATGCGAGCACGTCCAGAATGGAGCGCGGGGTTCCGATCGGATAAGCGCCGGGCGCCTTGATCTCTCCCAGCACGGAAACACTCTGGGTCGCATATTGTTCCACCGACACCATTACCTCGGGATGCATCATGTAGTGCGCGGCAATGAGCCGGTCGTGGATGACAATGGCCGCGGTCGCCGGCGTCAGGCCGGAGACCTTGACGTTGCCGACACCCTCGATCGGGACCTCCCCGGCGTCGGTCACGCGCGGATGCTGATCCATCTCCGGGGTATCGGCCACTTGAACATGCAGCAGGTCTCCCGGGCCGATGAGCAGGCTCTCCGGGGTTGCGGCCAGCGCAGCACCGGCCAGCAGCAGGCCGAGGGATAGATGGAGAAAGCCAAAACACATCACGCGGTGCTTCATGCTGCACTCCCTTCAGCGGTCTGGTGATAGGCAGAGTCCGCATAGCCGTAGTAGGCGTAGTAGGAATCTCCCGTGCGCCCGACGGCATTCATCACAATGTTGATCCTGTGGTCCCGGTGGCCGGAGCTCTGGAGCAGAAGGTAACTGCGTTCCAGGGATTGCCGCTCGGTCAGCCCAAAGCGCGCCACCAGCAGGCTTGCATCCACAAGTTCGCTCAGGACGACGGAATCAGTGACCGGGAGGACGGGGGCGCCGTCGAAGACGATGAAGTCGAACTCCTTGCGCCAGGTCTCCAGCGAACGGCGCATCGTATCGGAGCCAAGCAGCTCTGACGGGTAGGGGGGAATCGGTCCGGAGCACAGCACGCGAAGGCTCGGGACCTCGTTGATCCGGAGGAAGGCGGAGGCAGATTCCGCATCGGTGTGGCCAGCCAGCAATGAACTCAAACCAACCTCGCAGGTAGTTTGCAGAATCCTGTGCAGCATCGGCCGGCGCAGATCGGCATCGACCAGCAGAACTTTCTTGCCGTGTTGCGCCAGCAGAACGGCCAGATTGAAGCTGAGAGTCGTCTTTCCTTCCGACGCAATCGAACTCGTCACCAGAATTGCCTGCGGGGGCGCTCCTCCGCGGGACAGCAGAAGCGAAGTGCGCAGCCCGCGCAGTGCCTCAACATATGGAGAATTCGGTTCGTCGAGGGCGATCCTGCGAATCGACGCGCTCGAAGCCAGCCGGCCTCGCTTGAGAGCGAACATGGGAAGAATGCCGAGGGGAGTATTGCCCAATTCGAATTCCAGTTCGCGAAGATCGTGAATCTTGTTGTCGCGCAGGTCGATCACGATCGCGGCGGCGCAGCCAAGGAACAGGCCGCCGACAAGCGACAGAGCCAGATACAGCGGAACATTCGGCTTGGCCGGCTTGGCAGGGACTCGCGCCGGATCAACGACGCTGATATTGGACGAGCGCAGGCCCTCGAGAACGCCGGCCTCTTTCAGGTGACCTAGGAGCGTTTCATACAATCCGCGGCTCTGTTCGGCTTCCTGGCGGACAATCATGTACTCAATTGCCTTGTCGTTCAAACGGTCCGCATCCTGCTTTTCCTGGGTGAAGATCCCGCGCGCGCCATCCTCCACCTTCTGTGAGACCTCATAATCACTCTTGGCCCGCTCCGCCACGCGCCCTACTTCGTCCTCAATCGCTTTGTTCAGAGCGGCCAGGTTTCCACGAATCTCTCCCAGCTTTGGATAGGCCGGGCCGAACTTGGCGGAGAGTTCGTCCAGCTCTCCCTGCAGAGTTGCCTGTTGCAGGCGGAGATTCTGAATCAGCGACAAGGAGTTGGCCATGCCGGCGGACACTCCCGCCGTGCTCGAGTTGCCGGCCAGCCCGGAGATCAGCTCGGCGTCGCCGGACTTTGCTGCCTGGTAGATTGCTTGTTTCAGAATCCGGTTCGACTGCGCCTGGGTCAGCGATGCGGTTGCCTGCTGCAGCCGGTCGAGAACGCTGCTGTAGATGCCGGTTCCGGCCTGTGGCTTGCCATCGGCTTCCGTGCCTCCGCCCAGGGTGAAGACTCCCGAGTCGCGCTGCAGTTGCACAACCTTGGCCTGCAGGTCTTCACTCTGCTTCCGCAGGTCAGACAACTGACTGCCGAGCCAGTCGGATGCTTGCGAGGTCGCGTTGTAGCGGGTTTGAAAACTGAAGTCAGTCAGCGCCTGAATCAAGTGATTGACGACGGCCGCGGCAACCCTCGGGTCCGGGTTGACATAGGTGACCTGAATCAGGCGGGTCCCGGAGATCGGCTTAACCGTGAGATTGCGGGAGAAGACCAGCAAGGCATGGGAGCGTCGAGCAGGGGAGTCGTCGATCGATGCGCCGGCAGGATCCTTCACGCCTGCGGGCGAGATGAGCCCCAGGACCCACCCTACCGCCTTGAAGTGGGGCTGAAAGTCCGGCGTCGATTCCAGGTTCAGGTCCTTGATGACTCGTAACGCCAAAGTATCCGACTCGAGGATCGTCGCTTCCGTCTGAATCGTGATATTTGCATCCAGGGCATCGGTTGCGCCTGCAGCATCGCCCATCATGGTCGAGAGGCCCAGCCCATCCATCGATTCCTTCTGGACCTGGAGCTGCCCGGTGGCTACATAGCGCCGCTCGCTGAAGGTGCATACCAGCGCGGCGAAGGTGAAGATCGCGAAGACCGTACCGAGGATGATTGCACGGCGGCGGCGGCACAAGCTCCACAGATCGTCGAGGGTGAGCTCGCGCCTGCTGCTTGGCGTGAGTGCTCTGGATTGCGCTTCAATCACGGTACTCAAGGGGACATCCTGACTTGGTTGTTCTTCGTTTTCTTCAATCAGGCTGCAACGCGCCAGCCCGCGGCCCTTTCGCTAGCGGAAGGTGTAGACCAGACCGGTGCTCAGCGAAAGACTTCCCAGGCTTCTGAACGACGTATAGGTCTGGGTCCAGGTGGCTTCGTAGGTTTGCCACCGGAAACGACCCAGCGGGACGTCCATCCCTTCGCTGGCCTGCCAGCAGGGCGACCACTTTGCGGGAGTCGCGACATAATGGGGCCCGGCGTCCTGCGCCTTCGACATTCCGCCGCCGATGAACCCGAACACCTGGGGACGGCCAAAGCGCACCTCGCGCGGGCCCACGCGAATTCCCGCAGTCACGGGAGTTTGCGCAAAGCGCGCGTACAACGGGTAGGTTCCGCCTCTGACCTCCGCGCCCAGCAAGGCGTAGGGTTGATAGTAGAGCCCCGCATCGACGCCCAGCGCGTTGAACGTGAAGTCCTCCACATGGGTTTTCATGCCGCCAAAGCTCACATACACCCCGGAACTGACCCGTGCCTCGGCCGTAGGCAATGCCTGGCACCAGGACTGCGCACCGCAGGCGCTTGCGAGTAAGGCTGCCCCCCACACGTACCCTCTGAGTTTGGCCGTACGCCCTCGCAGAAACATCTCAATCAACCTCGTGGTGTTCCGTCTCCTCGTTGCCACGATGCCACTCCCTGATGATCGGGCCGCCCGTTTTCTGGAGCCTCTCATTTGGACTACCAATCTGGTACCTAGACGTACCATTGCAGGGTACCGTTTGACGTTAACTTCCTGAATACAACTATGGTGGGCGTTTGCTGACAGTTAGCCGCGCGATTCGGCGACGCGACTAACGCGTTCGGTGTAGTCGCCCACCTTGCGACGGCACTCTGACAGCAGAAGCTGAGAAGCGTTCGCCTAAGTCGAGGGACGCGCGCTGCAGCCTCCACTTCGCGATGTGCCAGAGAAATTCGCTGTTGCCGATCAGGTATCTTTTCCAGAGGCGCCCCGGCTCCTGGGATAGCCGGTACGCCCACTCCAGGCCGGTCGACTGCATCCACATGGGCGCGCGGTTCAGCTTGCCCGAGAGAATCTCAAAGCTGCCGCCGATTCCCACCGCCAGCGGGACATGGAGAGGACGAATGTGGTTGTGGATGAGCAGCTCCTGCTTGGGAGCGCCCAGGCCGACAAAGAGCACATGAGGCCGGGTAATCGAAATATGGTCCAGCACCTTCTGCAGGGACTGCTCGCGCCGTTCGAACCCGAACAGCGGGCAATTGACCCCTGCAATCTGGATGCCCGGGTAGCGCTCGCTCAGCACATCGGCGGTCGCGCTGGCCGCTTCGGGCCGGCCGCCCAACAGAAAGACACGGAGCCGGTGGGGTGCTCCTCGCTGGCAGAGCCGCTCGATCAGATCGACGCCTGCGATGCGCGGAACGGGCCCATCGCCGAAAAAATTGCAGGCCCAGACGATGGGCATGCCGTCCGCGCAAATATAGTCGGCCTCCCGCAGGCACTCGCGAAAGCGGCGCGACTTCTCTGCGAGCACGTAGAACTGTGCGTTTGCCGTCACCACCTGGCGCGTGACTTTGCCATGCAGGGCGTGCTGCAATACCTCGCTGACCAACTCATCCTGGGAGAATACATCGATGGCAATGGGTCCGATATTGATCCGCGGCGCCGGCTCGGTTGAGATGTCTGCCGGGGTATGATCCGCCGCTTGCGGCCTGTCATTTGAATTGAGAGAAACTCTGCTTATGCTCATCACATCATCTCCAACGGATACCCTGTACTGCTCCTGGTTCCGGGCGAAACCCGCTTGCTAGGTCCCGGTTCCGGCGATCACTGCCCCTATGGTGCGCGCCAGTATCTTCAGATCGAGCCAAAGCGACCAGCCGTTGACGTACTCGCTGTCCAGCTTTACGTAGCTTTCAAACGACGGATCCTGCCGGGCCTCCACCTGCCACAGCCCGGTGATTCCCGGGACGACGTCGAGCCGCCGCAGATGTGCTGTCTTGTATTGAGCGACCTCGGAGCTGATGGAGGGGCGCGGCCCAACCAGGCTCATGTCGCCGCGCAGCACATTCCAAAGCTGCGGCAGTTCGTCCAGCGAGTACTTCCGCAGAATTGCTCCGACCGCAGTTACCCGAGGGTCCTTCGATATCTTGAAGAGCACGCCACTGCGTTCGTTCAGGTGGGCAATCTGCGCCTGCAGCGCGTCCGCATTCGCCACCATGGTTCGGAATTTGTAGCAGGTAAAGACCCTGCCCTTGTAACCGACCCGCTCGCTCACATAGAGCACCGGCCCGTCAGACTGCAGTTTGATGGCGACGGCAATGGCCGCAAATACCGGCAGCAACGCGACGCTTGCCAGCGATGCGCCCGCGATGTCGATGGTGCGCTTGAGCAGAAGCGACAGCTTGCGGTGACGGTTCTGGAAGATGGTGATGGTGGGCAGGTTCCCGATGTATTGCACGTCGGACCGGTAATTCAGAGTTTCCGAGAGGCTCGGAATAAGCCGGATGTCGATCCCTACGGATCGGGCCTGCCGCAGCACGCGACTCAGGACATCGGGGGTGGATGGGCGCCGCGAGAAGATGATCTCCTCGACAAACCTGGATCGGGCCAGCGTGATGACGTCGTGAATCGTTCCAATAATCTCGTGCGCGGCAACCGCCGTTTCATCGTCCTCGGCCTCACCCAGGGAGATGAAGCCGTTGAAGCGATACCCCGCATAAGGCAGCGCAGCGAGATAGTTCCGCACTTCGCGGCCAACCGGATTGGCCCCGACGATCACGCAGTTCCGCTGGGCAACCGCGCGCCGGCTCGCGCTGCGCCGATAGCCGTGCCACAGTACTCGGCCGAGGAACATGGCCGCGCCGGCCACGGCCGCCTCTGCGGTAATCATGGCGGGCGTCTGCGCCGCAACGGTCCAAAGCGTCTGGAATCCGAGCACGGCAAAGACCGCCAGCGTGAGGGACAGTGCGATCAAGCCCAGCTCAGAGACTCGGCTGCGATCCTCGCTGAGCTGGTGCAGGCGCGACAGCCGGGAGCAGGCCATCACCAGAAAAGCAAAGGGCAAAGCGCAGAGAAGGGAAGCCAGAACCGCATGCAGGTGACCGGACTGGGCCAGCATCGGGCTGTGCGCCCGGTTGGCAAGATGCGCCAGGGTCGCCAGGAATAAAGCGATATTGAAGTCCAGAACCGCCCAGGCCATTCGCGACGAAAACAGAAAGGGTGACGTCGTCAGGGAGCCAGTGCCAAAGCGCAAGCCCCGCGGCGGAGGCGGGAGTGCTGCATCGTATGAAGACAATTTTGGCCGCTCGGTCTGGCCTGCGACCTCTGCCGGTCGGCGGTCAAGTTCTTCTTCAGCGAGGGTTGAGCTACTGGAAATACCTTGCGGATGCCTTTTGGCGACAACGTGGATGGGCATTTTCGCAATCCTGGGCAGTGAGTAATGTGCAGCAAGTACGGCAATGGGTGATGCTAGGTACACCGTAGATGAAGCTCCGGTACCTGTCAGTACCATATAGGTACCGTGGCGTACCACTAAAGAGGGAGCAGAGACTCTTTCGGCTGCGCAGATCCCTCCCAACGCATTGAAAATACATGGACTTCATCGAGCGAATCATCTGCGGCGGACACCCTCAAGTCAGCTTCGGAATTGGCCGATTACAAGAGTGGTCCACTGGTCCGTCCGCGCCGCTCAAGGCCACTTCAGGAGCAGGTTTCCGAGGGGGTAACCGTCCCTCTGATTACCGTCTCCCGTTACCCTAAGTGGTTACAACATAATGGGGTTATCGGGTACCAAAGAGTACCGAGTTCCGCCCTGTTTTCACGTTCCAATGGACCTAGCGAATTTATCGCGCAGGCCAGGTCCCAGTGCATACTCCTCCCCAACGTCCCATCGCTTTTACTCGCCGCCAGATGCTCCAGGGTATCGCCGCCTTCTCGGCTTCAGCCCTCTTCACCGGATGCGGTGCGGCGCTCGCAACCTCCTCGGCGTCCGCTGCCAACGCCACGATCGCCGGTCCGCAGGCCCTCACCAACCCGCAACCGACCCCGGACGGCCCGCTCACGCAGGCATCCCTCACCGTCTCCGCCACGGCTGCCGGCACCATCGGCGCGGGCTTCGCCGGCCTGTCTTACGAAAAGTCGGCTCTCTACGAGCCGCTGTTCACCGCCTCCAACGCGGAACTAATCGGCCTTTTCAAGCGCCTTGGCCCCAGCGTCCTTCGCATTGGCGGCAACTCCGTCGACGAGAATGTGTGGACTCCCAATGGCAAGGGACAAACGCCGGGCCAGATTGCTCCCTCCGATGTTGCTGCGCTTGCGGCCTTCCTCAAGCAGTCGGGCTGGCAGTGCATCTATGCCGTCAACCTGGGCGGGGCCGCAACCGGTGCGACCACCCCGGCCCTGGCCGCCGCGGAGGTTGCCTATGTTGCGCAGCAACTCGGCTCTTCGCTCATCGGCGTCGAGATCGGCAACGAGTGTGACGGCTACGGCGCGACCGGAAGCTACTTCGCCGGCAACTGGTCGCTCGCGCAGTTTGAGTCGCTCTGGAACCAGTTCCGCGTCGCCATCCTCGCCGAGACCCCGGGCGTAGCCATTACCGGGCCGGCCTCCGGAAGCAACGTCTCTGCCTGGACCGTGCCCTTTGGGCAGGCGGTTACCAGCAGCAACATTTCGCAACTCACCCAGCACTACTACCGCGGCAACGGCCAGTCGTCCTCGGCGACCGCTGCGAACCTGATCGCCCCGGACTCGAACCTCACCAACTGCCTCGGCCTTCTTGGCAACGGAGCGAAATCAATCGGCGTTCCTTACCGCATCGGCGAGTGCAACTCGTATTTCAACGGCGGCGCGCCGGGGGTCAGCGACTCCTACGCGTCGGCCCTGTGGGTGATTGACTTCCTCTTCAACTGTGCCCAGGGAGGCGCGGCTGGAGCCAATCTCCACGGCGGCGGCAATGCCGATGGCTATACTCCGATCGCAGACAACTCCGGTTCGGTCGTGGGAGCCCGGCCTGAGTACTACGGCATGCTGCTCTTCACTCTCGCTGGTCAGGGCACCCTCTACCAGACCCAGCTCGCTGCCGGCCAGATCAACGCGACTGCCTATGCGGTCAAGACGGCCACCGGCGGCCTCAACCTGGTCATCGTCAACAAGGACGCGACCCAGAATCTCGACCTTTCCGTGCTGCTTCCCCAGGTCGCGAAGACCGCAACCGTGATGGCGATGACCCAGCTCTCGAGCGACAGCGCCGGCCCCAGCCTTACGGCAACCGATGGCATCACCATCCAGGGCGGCGCAGTCGACGCCAGCGGAAACTTCTCCCCGTCAACCCCCTACAATCTTTCCGCCAACAGCTCGCAGCTCTCCTGCTATGTGCCCGCACTCAGCGCCGTTCTTATTCAGGTCGCCTGATGCCGGCTGCTTCGCCCGCGTTTACGGTGCACCGGGGCAGGTGTCAGTCAAGGTCTTCTCCAGGTTCTCCTTCTGGATCTCCAGCGTAGCGCGCGGAACGCCGTCCTGGCCCGACCGGGTAATGTGGAAGACGTAGATCGTTTCATAATCGCTGTTCAGCCATTCCGGCAACTTCTCTGGAGCGGTTCCGTAGGACTCGAGCATCTGCCTCGCGAACTCGTAGAGCTTGATGTGTTCCCAGGCCACAAAGATCAGTGAGTGGGCATGGGCGGGCTGCAGCAACTCCTGCTGTAGCCGGGCGATATCGAGGAATCCGATCTGGGTATTCACCGGCATCCCCAGCCGGATTGCGGTCGGCTCAATGGTTGCGAGCGGCCGTACATAGGAATACGTCGGCTGAGGATTGCCGTCGCCCACCTGCACGCTCGGATTGGGGGCGTAGATGAAATCCGGCTTGCCAAATCGCCCAATCAGCACGGAGGGCAGCGCCAACGCCCGATTGAGCCCCCTGCAGGTCAGCTGGCCAAGTCCACCCGGCGGCTTCTCCCCATGCCGCACCAGCACGATGGTTTCTCCATCGGCTGCGGAAGTTTGTGCACCGGCGGCCGGAAGACTTCCGAAGCAACAGGCACAAACGGCACCCAGGCCAAGCAGAGCTTGAAGAAAAACATTTCGCTTCAACGTATACCTCCTCGCGGTGGACCGAGCGCCGACACTACGCAGCAAGTGCGAGCGATTTCCCTTATCGCAATCAGTCATCCCCGTCGCAACCGGGAAGCTCAATGCGGTCATTGGCAGAACTTTGTCATGCACCTGGATCTTCGCGTCTTCCTGTTTTCCTTTGGGGCAAGACCTCTGATCGAGCCCTCATTCTATGCTCCCACCTGTGTACTTGACGATGCCAGGCTCGCGTCTCATCGTCAGCGCAGCTCCGCCAGGGGAGTAATGGCCGCGGTCGCTCACCCATCGACATCTTCATGGTGTGCTTCGTCTGCGAGCGCGGCCGCCTGGAGATGGGCGCGTCCTCATCGATATCGCCTGGGTTAGAGCGTAAGCGCAAGCGCCGCCTTGACGGCGCAGGCGACCTCCTCCACTTCCTCTTCCGTCATCGTGTCATACAGCGGCAAAGTCAACGCCCGCGCCGCCACGCCGTTCGTTACCGGCAGGGAGGCGAGCTCTGCGGACCTGCGAAAATACTCCTGCTCGGCGACATGCGGAGAAAAGTAATGGGCGGAGTCCACGCCGCGCCGTCGCATTTCAGCCTGAATCTCAGCGCGGTGAGCGGCTGCTTCCCGGGGCAGCAGGGTCGAGGTGAACTGGTGTGCCTGGCGATGAGTCCGAACCCGCTGGAAGGACAACTCCGGCAGGGCATGGCGGTAGAGTTCGACCAGATGCGAACGCCGCTCCATCACCGCGTCAAAGTCCTCCAGCCGGAGGTTGGCAAGCAGCGCAGACACTTCGCTCATCTTGCCGTTCAGCCCCATCCGCGTGGCGCTGCGCGACTCGCCGAATCCGAAGTTGCTCATGCTGCGCAGGGTCTGGATCAATGACGGATCGGCACTATAGATCAGTCCGCCCTCGGCCGTCGAAAAGGACTTGGTCACATGCATGGAGAAGATGACCGCGCCGGAGAAGCCGGTGCCGAAGCCTCGCCCATCCTCGGCAAGGGTCCCCAGCGAAGCGGCTGCGTCGACAATCACCGGAATGCCATACGTGCGCCGGATCTCCTCGTACCATTCGAGGTCGATGGAGGAACCAAACGTGGCGTAAGGCATCACCACCGCAATCTGATCGTGGTACTTCTCCAACAAACGCTGCTCCGAGGCCTTGTCCGCGGACCAGTCCGACTCGTCGATATCGCAGAACAGCGGAGTCAGCCGGTTCCACTTCGCCGCTTGGGCTGCCGCGGCGAACGTGAACGAGGGCATCAGCGCAAAGCGGCGCCGCGACGCCGGACGGCTTTCAATCGCCTGGCGAATCGCAATCATCAATCCCGTGGTCGCATTGCAGACGGTCAGGCACTCGCCGATACCGGAAAACATCTGCGCGGTCACGTTGCGTTCAAACTCGGCGCTGACCGGACCAAAGTTGCTGAAGATGGCCCGGTTTTCTATGTCGCGGAGGCCCGAGATGGCTTCGCTGAGCTTAGCGGGGCTCGGTCTTGTAAGAGGTATTGAAATGGTTAGGCTCCAATTCTCAGTGAGGCAGCGACCTCTTGATGGTCGAGACCGCCGCCAGTGGAGGTGCGTGCAGTTGCCGCGTCGGCTTGGGTTGCCGCGGATACGGGTGGCAGGACGGCATGGACGATGATCAGGCCGACGTCGTTTTGCCACAACCAGAGGCCGTTGGCCTGGCCTCTGAAACTGGGTTCGCCACCCAGCTTGCCGTGAGGAACGAATCCCGCGGCCAGGCCAATTCCAAACAGACCCGTAATCGGGTTGCCCCGGTCGTCCAGGACACGGCAGCCCTCATCCACCAGTCGTGCCTCGGGAGCAGTCTCCGCAAACAGCCGGATCTCCGAGCCCTGCTCGTTCAAGAGGCGCAGCGCATTGGGTCGATAGCCAAATGCAGCCACCACCAGATGCGCCGAGTCGATGATCCGGACGGCCTCCGGGTCTTGCTCGCCAATCTGATGCAACCGCATCCGCGGCTCCGGCGGACGGCCTCCGATACCGCGAAGCTGCATCAGCAGGTCCCGCGAGTCGAGACGCAAACCGGCCAGGCGATAGACCCGGTTAGTAATTGGGCAAATATCTTCGGGGCCAAATTCGGTATAGCCGTCCGCCAGCGCCTCTTCGGGAGTGTAGTAGTACACCCGCAACGGGCGGCGGTGCAGCAGAGTAATGCCGGCCTCGCCGAATCGCACGCCCGGAAGACGATGAAGCAACGCGTGGGCTACCGACATGGCACTGGTTGAGCCGCCGAGGATGGCGACCCTGGGATTCGCAACCCCCTTCAGTCGCGCGGTCACTTCAGCCAGTCCGCCCAGCCCGATCACTTCCGCGGACTGCATCAGCCGATCTCCCCACCGCTCCACCACTGGCTGGCCGGCCACAAGTTCCTGATTCAGTCGCGCCTTGGGCTGGGCTCCTCCGGTGGCTAGAATCAAGTGTTGCGCCTGCACTGCGATCGACCCGCGCGCCACATCCGTGGCTCGAACCTGCCAGCAGCCGTCGGGCTGAAGCTGCGCGGATTCGGCGGTGCAGCCGGTGAGTACCCCGCTCCTGGGGTAGCTCTCGACCATGACCTTGAGCGCCTTCCCGACCAGCGCCAGCAACTCGCCGGCATCGCGCAAGGGAACTGCATTGATTCCGGCAGCCACTATCCGCCGCGCGATCGGGGTCTCCAGTATCTGCTGCAATCTCGAATCGTTGCTGGCTCGCAAGGGAGCAACGAAGGTGTTCCCGGTGCTGTCGGAGTTGATCGAATAGTCGCCAATCTGGCCTTTGCCGAGTTGGCCGCCCTGTTCCAGAATCAGCAGGCCTCGTTCCAGCAATTCATTCAGCCTGCCACCTTTGTGCGCAGCCAGAAGTACCGCAAGACCGGCAGGGCCACCGCCCACCACGACCACACCATATTGCCGATGAAGCAGCATTGCCGTACCCCCACGAGAGATAGTCACTGGCCAGGAAATCGTTCGAAGGTAGATCCGGTTGGGGTGAGAGCGTCTCTCAGAAAACAGAATCGGCGGATCCAGGCGGATGGTCAATACATGAAAAGTTGTAACCGGCACAAAAGAATCTTCGGGTTAGAGGGAATCGATGGAGATCCGGACGGCAATCTACCTTTCGACCAAACCTTCAATTCCCTTGCGGCTGCGCCCTCGCAATAGAAGGAGTGCCTCCTAGCAATGGATCTCGTGGCATGTCGGCTGCGGCATTCTCCCGGTTTCAGGAGAGCCTGATCCTATTAAACCACTGGCACAGCATCTTTCAGTCTTCAACTGTTGGCAGCACCGTCTTCAGCGGAGCCTCCCCGTCGCCGGTTTCAACCGGGCCGGAGGATGCAGGGCCTGCAGCGGCCTCCTTCCCGCTCAGGAGCTTTCCCATGTGCATTCTTCAATCTGCAACCATTAGCAGACTCCCAGCCGGTGCGAGCCTTCGAAGCGAGTCAAGCTGCTGCGCTACACTAATCCGGCTGAGGACTGAGCTGAACGCGCCGCCAGATGCAAACAACAGCGTCTCCTCGGCCCAGGATGGGCAGGTCTCCATGAAACGTCTCGCGCAGCTTTTTCTCGTTCTCCTTTCTGCCGGTCTGCTGGCTGCGGCTCCGCTCGCCGCTGAAGCTCAAACATCGTCGGTCCGCGCCCGCTACAACTTCAATCCTGGTTGGCTGGTCGTCACCGGAGACCCTGCCAATGCGCAGGCTCCCTCGTTCGACGACTCCGCATGGAAGCATGTGACGCTTCCTTACGCGTGGAACGAAGACTCCGCCTTCAAGGTCAGCATCCACGATCTCCCCACCGGCATTGCCTGGTATCGCAAACACTTCAGCGTGCCCGCGAACTCCAAAGGCCAGCGCATCTTTCTCGAGTTCGAAGGCATCCGCATGGCGGGCGAAGTCTATTTGAACGGCAAGTTCCTCGGCCGCCACGAGGACGGTATCACCGCATTCGGCTTCGACATTACCGATGCAGTCGTCCCCGCGCCGGGCGAAAACGTGATCGCCGTTCGCACCGATAACGACTGGAAGTACAAAGAGGTTGCCAGCGGGACTCCGTTCCATTGGAACGACACGAACTTTTACGCCAACTATGGCGGCATCAACAAGAACGTCTGGCTGCACGTGATGGCGCCCATTCATCAGACGCTGCCCATCTATTCGCTGCTTGGCACCACGGGGACCTACATCTGGGCATCGCACTTCGATCTCCCCCACAACGCTGCGACGATTACTGCCGAGAGCCAGGTTCGCAATGACGGAGCCACGGCGCAAACCATCTCATACAGCGTCCAGATCAAGGACGCGCAGACGCACGCGGTCGTCGGCACCATGTCCGGCCCCGGCGCCACGCTGGCTCCGGCTGAGACGCGCACGCTGGTTGCGTCTTCGCCCGTGAAGAACCTCCATTTCTGGAGCTGGGGCTACGGCTATCTCTACGACGTGGTCACCACGCTCTCCATCGCGGGCCATTCCGTTGACTCCGTCACCACCCGTACGGGCTTCCGCGAGACCTCCTTCGACCACGGCATGGTCACGCTCAACGGCCGCGTGCTCGATGTGCATGGCTACGGTCAGCGCACCACCAACGAGTGGCCTGCTCTGGGCATCGATCTGCCGCCCTGGGTCAGCGACTTCTCCAATCACCTGATGGTCCAGAGCGGCGGCAACGTCGTTCGCTGGATGCACGTCACTCCATCGCGCCAGGACACCGACTCCGCTGACCGCGTGGGCTTGATCCAGTCCATGCCCGCGGGCGACGCTGAGGGCGACTCGCAGGGGCGGCAGTGGCAGCAACGCGTCGAAGTGATGCGCGACTCCATCATCTACAACCGCAACGATCCCAGCATCCTTTTCTACGAGAGCGGCAACCACACCATTACCGACGCGCACATGGCGGACATGAAGGCGCTGCGTGACGAGTTCGATCCCCACGGCGGCCGCGCCATCGGCGCGCGCGAGATGCTTGCCTCCAAGGTAGCCGAGTACGGCGGCGAGATGCTGTATGTCGACAAGTCTGCGACCAAACCGCTGTGGGCCCACGAGTACAACCGCGACGAGGGCGCGCGCGCCTTCTGGGACGGCGATTCCCCGCCCTGGCATCAGGATTCGCCGCTCTACAACCGTAACCAGGACTCCGCAGCGCTGGAGGACATCGTCACCTGGGACGACTACTATCGCGCGCGTCCGGGTACCGGCGACCGCGTCAGCGCTGGCGGCGTCAACATCATCTGGGCCGACTCCAACACCCACTTCCGCGGCGACAACAACTACCGCCGCTCCGGCGAAGTCGATCCCATGCGCCTGCCCAAGGATGGCTTCTACGCGCATCAGGTGATGTGGAACGGCTGGGTCGATCCCGAGAAACCGGCCATCCATATTCTCGGCCACTGGAACTACGCGGCGGGAACCGTCAAGCCTGTCTATGTTGTTGCAGCCCTGGCTGCCCGCGTCGACCTCAAGCTGAATGGCAAGGTTCTCGGCAGCATCAAGGCCGCGCCCGGCAACTTCAACCTATCGCTCGCCCAACCCGCGGGCTCAAAGGATGTCGACGGCGTTCGTCATGAACCGACGATCCCTGCAGGCCAATCCAACGACTTCCTTTTCACCTTTCCCAACATCGCCTACGTGCCCGGTACGCTCGAGGCCATCGCCTACGACGCCGCAGGTAAGCCGGTCGCAACTGCGCAACTCCACACCGCGGGCGCGCCGGCCGCCATTCGCCTGACGCCGCACATCGGGCCCGGTGGTCTTCATGCCGATGGCTCCGACCTTGCTCTGGTCGACGTCGAAATTGTGGATGCGGCAGGGCAGCGCTGCCCAACCGCGAACCCTATGATCACCTTCGATCTCACCGGTCCCGCCGAGTGGCGCGGCGGCATCGCCCAGCCTCCGGCCGGTGTCAACGCGGCAACATTCAGCAACTACATCCTTGCTACCAAGCTGCCGGTCGAGAATGGCGTCAACCGCGTCATCGTTCGCAGCAAGCCGCTGACCGGAACAGCGCTGGGGACGATTACGCTCAAGGCGAGTTCGCCCGGTCTTCCTTCCGCTACGCTCACGCTTCATTCCCGGCCGGTGCCTGTATCGCACGGACTCTCCACATACAATCCGGCCGGGGCTCTCGTTTCTTCTCTCGATCGCGGCCCCACTCCTGCTGGGTCCTCGCTTCATCCCACTCGCACATCGATCCAGATCGCCGGCATCACGGCCGGCAGCAATGCAGACAAAGCGATGCTCAGTCACGATGACAACGAAGCCACAACCTGGTCCAGCGATGGAAAGGTCGCGAACGCGTGGGTCGAGTACACCTTCGCGCAGCCTTCCGCTCCCACCCAAATCGACGTCAAGCTGACCGCCTTCCGCACCCGCCGCTACCCGCTGCGCATTACCCTGGACGGCGCCACCGTGTACGAGGGCACCACGCCGACCAGCCTGGGCTACGTCACTATCCCGCTGCAGCAGGGCGCAGCGCATCCCATCGCCGGGAGCCACTTGCGCATTGCTCTCACCGGTCCGGCCATCGACTTCACGCCGCCTGCCTCGACGTCGGAGGTCACCGGCAACATCGATCCAGCCGCCGTCACGCGCAACAGCAGCGCCGTTCTCAGCCTCGTCGAGGCCGACATTTACAAGTGAGTTCCAACCCAGACACTCGCTCGGCCTCGGAGATCGAGCGTCTGTTCGTGCCCCGGGTTAACCCGCGACAAGGCGATTCATCTTAAGGCAGCGTCGGATAGTCCGGCCGTGGATTGTCCGGCGCATCCGGGTAGGCCTTGCTGCCATCGTTCAACTCCAGCCGCAGGTAATCCCACACGACGCCCGTGGTCACGTCTCCCGCGGGAACCGTGAAGGTCATCTCATTCTCGCCCGGCTTCAACAAGACCGCGTCGAACTTCTGGATGTACTGGTACCACACGCCCTTGTTGGTGTTGTAACGCAGCGCATTGGTCGCCACCGGATGAAGGGTGCCGACCTCCTGTCCGTTGACGCCGATGCTCAGTCCGCCCTGCGCGTCCGAGCCAACATACGCCGAGCCGCCTCCGGGGCGCGGTCCGCCGCCGCCGGCAGTCGGATTGCCGCCGCCGAACACCGGATTGCCGCCTCCACCCAATGCCCGGTTGCCGCCGCCATCCGCCCCGGCCAGCGATACGCGCAGGACTGCGGTGCCTTTTGATGCCTTCGGCATGGTGAATTTGACGGTCCATGTGGTGGCCCGGCCCTGGCCCCACTGTGGCCACGGATCGGCTTTGGTCGGCGGAATATTCACCCAGCCGAAGCGCTGATTGTAGGGGTCTTTCGCCGCCGGGTTCAGCCATGCGGTGGTGGTCGAGTGCGGCACCTCCTGGAAGAACCAGTCTTTGTGGTAGTCGCTCTTGCCCACCGTATAGGTGATGTCGTTGGGGAACAGGCCGGCGTAGCGCAGACCCCAGCCCCACAGCCAGTAGTTGGCGCCATCGCCCTTGTAGAACTTGTCGCCAGTGCGGTCAGGGTAGCCGATCTCCCATATCTGCTTGCCATAGCGCACCGGCTGCCAGTCAAGCTTGCCCAGGTCAATCTTCTTGCCGGCCTCAACGGTGATATCGGCCTTGGCATATTCGCCCAGCACTCCATTGGCGAAGGCGTGCAGCGTGTACGTCCCCGGCCGCACATTGCCAATCGTGAAGTGGCCGTCCGATGCACCTTCGGTCCAGAACTGGTAGTAGTTCCCGTCGTGGGGCCAGGTGACGATCGGACCGTTTCCCGCCAGCAGCGTATATCCGTTGGTGGACCCTTTGAAGTTGGCGTGCGTCAGGCCGACATTCAGGTTCGGCAGCAGCTTGCTCGCCGCCTGCGGATCGTCGAGCACCAGTTGTCCGCTCACCGTGCCGCGTCCATCCTTGTGCGGGTAATCCACGCCCTCGACCCAGTTATACGGCCACGCCGCCTTCACTTCTTTGGACTTTGCAACCGCGTCGTTCCACAGCGCCAGGCTGTTGTCGTGCCACACGGCCGGCACCGCCGGCATTCCACTGCCGGAGGTCGCCTTCAGCTTGTCCAGATCCGCCTGCGAGGGGTCCTTCGGATCGGCCAGCCGGTTGAAGTAGACGAAGATCGGCCCCACCACGCGCTTCCAGCTCTCCCCGGCAGGGATTTCGGTGTTGTCGCCCGCGCCATAATGGCCGGAGGTCCAGTAGTCCAGGATGATGCCCTGATAGGATGGCGATCCCGGAGCGGACAGGTGATCGATCAGATCGAGCTTGTCCGGCCCGCCGCCGATGTACTCGTTCGACGGATTAATGAAATACACGCCGATATGATCCTTGGTGCTCGACCATCCCCACGCCGTCAGCTTGTACATCTGGGCGTTATAGCTGTACTTGTGCTCGACCGAGTTCTTATAGATGCCGGAGTCGTAGATGCTCTGCTCCTTGGCGTGGATCATGTGGTCTTCGGGCGCATGGCTGATCAGCATATTCCGGTCGTGATCCACCGAGAGCCAATCGAAGGTTGGGTTGATGTCCTCGAGGATGAACCGGTTTTCGCCCACATGCACGAATGGGTACGAGGCAGGATGGGTGTACTCGGCGTAGGTGTAGAAGCCGCTGCTGCCGCGCTCCATCGCGATGCGCGTCTCAATGTCCATCCCGCCGCCACGCCCACCCCCGCCAGCGCCGGGACGCGCCGCGCCGCCCGGACCCGCTGGGCCTCCGGGGCCTCTGCCACTACCCGGACCACCTGCCCCACCCGGAGCTCCGGTCGCCCTGGCGCCGCCCGGACCTCCGGGGCCGCCAGCTCCGCCGCTGTTGATGCCCTTCACGGAAACCTCCGCGCGTTCGCCCCCGTTGGTCGCCGGATCAATCGTCACTCTCGCCGTCACGGTGCCCGAAGGCGTCTGCTCCCACTGCTTGCCGCGGGACAGCACCTCGACGCCGTGATAGACCAGCGACGACAAGTTGCCGTCGCGCTTGGAGACGGTGGCCTTGACGATGCCATTGTCCAGCGTCCAACTGTCGCCATTGTCCATAAGGGTCACTGGGGCGTTTACGGCGGGCTTCTCGACTTTCGGCAGCGGCCGCCCGGCCGTCTGCGCCTTCGCGCTGGGTGTCAGCACAATCGTTAGGGCAAGCAAAGCAAATACACAGAGATTCCTAGCTTTCGTCATGACGCGACCTTTCAGATCAAACTTTGGGATGTCGGCTTGCGGTGGTTCCGTCGATCTGCACTTCGGCTTCGAGCGCTGCGGCCAGTTCTTCGCGCACCGGCACGGCCTGCCGCTTCCGGCTCCGGATGGAGGAACGCTTTCTCAGTTCCTCCATGGTCCATGAGTCGAGCGCCCGCGAATTCTATCAAACTTGGTTGATCGCAGGCCCGCCGCCGCGCCCGCCCGCCAGAGTCAGCGCTTGAGATCCGGCTGAGCGACGCACCGCCCCACGCGATCCCGGGCATCGTCGGCCGCATGCCACCCGCCTCGCTTCGCCGGTTCCATCCGCGGAACCGCAAGCGGTCAGCAGCCGCTTCCTCTATCTCGACGACCTGCCACTACACGTGGATCTTCACCGGCCAGGTCTTCCAGATGTCGGCGCAGTAGTCGCGGATGGAGCGGTCGGAGGAAAATTTTCCGCAGCGCGCGACATTCATAATCGACATCCGCGTCCAGTCCTCAGGCTTGCGATACGCCTCCGCCACCCGGTCCTGGCAGTCGATGTAGGACTGGTAATCAGCCAGCAGCATATAGTCGTCGCAGAACAGCAGAGAGTTGACCAGCGGCTCGAACAGTGACTTGTCGCCATGAGAGAAGTCGCCGCTGCTGATAGCGTCCAGCACATCCCTCAGGTTGCTGTTCGATTCGTAGATCTCGCGCGGGTGGTAGCCCGCCTGCTTCTGCTGCTCGACCGCCTCGGCGGTGAGTCCGAAGAGGAAGAAATTCTCCGGCCCAACCTCTTCGCGGATCTCGATGTTCGCGCCGTCCAGCGTTCCGATGGTAACGGCTCCATTCATCGCAAACTTCATGTTCCCCGTTCCCGACGCTTCCTTTCCCGCGAGCGAAATCTGCTCCGACAGGTCGGCCGCGGGGTAAACCCGGTGGCCCAGCCGCACGCTGAAGTCAGGCAGAAAGACCACCTTGATCCGGCCGCGCACGTGCGGGTCGGAGTTGATGGTCTCGCCGATGGAGTGGATCAGCTTGATGATCAGCTTGGCCATGCGGTAGCCCGGCGCAGCCTTGCCGCCGAAGATAAACGTCCGCGGCACCATCTCCATGCCAGGATCGCGCAGGATGCGTTGATACAGCGTCAGCACGTGCAGCACCTGCAGGTGCTGGCGTTTGTACTCGTGCAGCCGTTTTACCAGCACGTCGAACATCGAGTCGGGGTCAGTGTCGACTCCCAGCTGTTCGCGGATAAATCCGGAGAGTTGCAGCTTGTTGTGCCGCTTCACGGCCCGCCATTCCGCGTGGAACTCCGCGTCATTCGCCAGCGGTTCCAGGCGGCGCAACTTGTCCAGGTCGTGGATCCATCCCGTGCCCAGCCGCGCAGTCAGCAGTTGAGTCAGGCCGGGATTGCTCAGCACCATCCAGCGGCGAGGCGTCACCCCGTTGGTCTTGTTGCTGAATTTTTCCGGCGACAGCTCGTAGAAATCGCGCAGCACATGGCTCTTCAGCAGATCCGTGTGCAACTCGGCAACCCCGTTGATGGCATGGCTGCCCAGCGCCGCCAGGTTGGCCATGCGCACAAATCCTTCGCAGCTCTCATCGAACAGCGACAGCCGCTCAACCCGTCCTTCGTCGCCCGGATATTTCTTGCGCACATCGTCCAGGTGACGCCGGTTGATCTCGTCGATGATCTCGAGATGGCGCGGCAGCAGCGCGCCGAACAGGCTCCGCGGCCATCGCTCCAGCGCTTCCGGCAGCAGCGTGTGGTTGGTGTAGGAGAGGGTGTGCTGCGTCACCTGCCATGCCGTCTCCCAATCCATTGAGTGCTCATCCACCAGCAAGCGCATCAACTCGGCCACCGCGATCGCCGGATGGGTGTCGTTCATCTGCGCGGCAAAGCTGCGGTGCAGCTCATTCAGCGGCCGGTTCGCTTTGATCTGAATATTCACCATGTGCTGCAGCGAGCAGGAGACAAAGAAAAACTGCTGCTCCAGCCGCAACTGCTTGCCGTGGACGCTTTCGTCGTTGGGGTAAAGAATCTTCGAAATGTTCTCCGAAGACACCTTGTCCGAAACCGCGCCCAGAAAATCGCCGGTGTTGAACGTCCCCAGGTTGAAAGACTCCACCGCCTGCGCCGACCACAGCCGCATGGTGTTCACCGTGTTGGTCTGGTAGCCGGAAATGGGTGTGTCGTGCGGAACGCCGCGCACCATTCTCTCCGGAAGCCAGTGCACGCGCAGCCGCCCGCCGGCGTCGGTGTGGGTTTCGGTGTGGCCGCCGAGCTTCACCTCATACACATCCTCGGGTCGTTCGATCGACCAGGGATCGCCGAAGCGCAGCCATTTGTCTGTCGTTTCCACCTGCCAGCCGTCGCGAATCTCCTGGTCGAAGATGCCATATTCGTAACGAATCCCGTAGCCGATGGCCGGAATATCGAGCGTGGCCAGCGAGTCCATGAAGCACGATGCCAGCCGTCCCAGGCCGCCATTCCCCAGTCCGGGTTCTTCTTCCTGGTCGATCAACTCGCTCAGATCGAGGCCCAGTTGGCGCATCGCCTGCTCGGTTTCCTTGTAGATGTCGAGATTGATCAGGTTGTTTGCAAGGTGCGGCCCGGTCAGGAACTCCGCAGAAAGATAGCAAACCACGCGCACATCCTGCGCCCGGTAGTTGTGGACCGTGGACATCCAGCGCTCCACCAGGCGATCGCGCACGGTGTGAGCCAGCGCCATGTACAGATCGTTGACCGTGGCCCGCTCCCGGGTTCTGCCTTGAACGAATAGCAGGTTATCCAGGAAGGACTGCGCCAGCGCATCGGCGTCAGAGGCAGTTCTGCGGTTCTTCGGCGATCCTTCAAACGAAACGGGGGCGGCTGTTGAAGCGCTCATGATCCACCTTCTCTCGCCATTTGGCTGGGGCTTGACTGGCTGGCCGGTGTCCCAACCATACGTCCGGCGCACAGCACCTTGGTGAACGGTCTGTCAAAAATCAGGGGAATGCGGCAGGGCACGGGAGTGCCGCCGCCACGCCCGGCAGCCGAACCTCCCTCCGCACGGCTCGAAGCCGCATCTCACGCTTGGTTGGTCCATTTCCAGCCGTGTCTGCCGCCTCTGCCGGGCCGGTCGGAACCGCTATTGCCCCGCACGTTCCCGCGCTAATTGCATCAGCGTCTGCTGTGTCCCGACCGCCTCCGGCCCGTGCCCCTCGCGTTCCGGATCGAGCTGAAAATAACAGCCGTCTGCGTCCAGCGCCCAGGCCTGCCTGCGGTCGCGCAGGCAAATGTTCAGCACCTCCCACAGCTTCTCCTTCGCGGCCGGCGCGGGCACCGGCGTCACCACCTCGATCCGGTTCGACAGATTCCGGTACATCCAGTCGGCCGACCCGATAAAGAAGTCGCCCTCCCGCGGGTTCTCCGTCCCATTGGCGAAGTAGAAGATGCGCGAGTGCTCCAGGAAGCGCCCGATGATCGAGCGCACGCGAATGGTCTCGGTCCGCCCCGGCACACCCGGCCGCAGGCAGCAGAACCCGCGGATGATCAGATCGATCGGCACGCCTGCCTCCGAGGCATTGCACAACGCCTGAATAATCTCCGGGTCTTCCAGCTGATTCATCTTGGCCACAATCCTCGCCGGCTTTCCCGCCTTGTGGTTCTCGGCCTCCCGCTTGATCAGCTCCAGCAGCCGCGTCCGCATCGTCGACGGCGCGACCAGCAACGACGTGCACGCCGGAGCATGCGCATGCCCGGTCAGATAATGGAACAAATTCACCACATCGCGCGTCAGCATCGGATCGCAGGTCAGCAGTCCCAGGTCGGCATACAGCCGCGCCGTCTTCACGTGGTAGTTGCCGGTCCCGATGTGGACGTAGCTGCGCAGCCCACCGCTCTCCTTGCGCACCACCAGCGCGGTCTTGGCATGCGTCTTTAGCCCGCTCACTCCGAACGTGACGTGCGCGCCCACCCGCTCTAGTTCCGCCGCCCAGTGCAGGTTGCGCTCTTCGTCGAACCGCGCCTTGATCTCCATCACGCAGGCTACCTGCTTGCCTCGCTCGGCAGCACGAATCAACGACCTCACAAACGGCGTGTCATCGCCGATGCGATAAGCCGTCATCTTGATGGCCACCGTGTCCGGGTCGTCCGCCGCCGCGCTGATAAAGTGTTCCACCGTGGCATCGAAGCTCTCGTAGGGATGATGCACCAGCAGGTCGCTCGTCTGGATCGCCGAGAAGATCGAGCTGTCTTCCAGCGCCGGCGGCACCAGCAGCGTCCAGGGTGCGTCGCGCAGCTCCGGCACCGGCAGGCCGGCAATCTCGAACAGTGTCGTGAAATCCACCTCTTCGTCCAGCTCGTAGACATCCGCGGGCGAGAGCTGAAACCGTTCCCGCAGCATCTCGCGGATGCCCGCGTCGGCGCCCTTGCCAAACTCAATGCGCACCACCGGCTCATAGCGCCGCTGCCGGATCTGCTCCTTCACCAGCGCGCGGATCTCCGCCGGCGAATCCTCACCCAGATCTACCTGCGCATCCCGGGTGATGCGGACCAGCGTCATGCCGGAGATATCATCCCGTTGTAGAGCTTCCCGATGTTTCCGCGGATCACCTCGCGCAGCGGAATCAGCAGCCGCTGGCCCGCCGGCAGATCCGCAGTCAGCGGGATCCACTGCTTCAGCCCGGCCGGGATCTTCATCCGCGCCACCATCTGTTCGCAGCGGTCCGGATCTTCCAGCCGAAACGTCAGCGACGTCGACAAATTGGAAAGAAAAGGGAAAGGATGCTCGGGGTTGATTACCAGCGGCGTCAGCGCGGCCGAGACATTGTTGTCAAAATACGTGCTGGCCTCTTCCCGCTGCGCATCGGTCAGATCGTCCCAGCCCCGCAGCAGGATTCCGTGCTGGGCTAACTCCGGAATAATCGCCACCCGGTAGCAATCCGCCTGCCGCCCAAGCATCGCCAGCAGGTTCGCGCGCAGTTGCAGAAACAGCGCGGTCTGCTCCTCCGTCTTCGCCTCGCGCAGCACCGCCACCCGCTTCATGAAAAACTCATCCAGGTTCGAGGCAAAAATCGCCAGGAACTTCACCCGCTCCAGCAGTGGCGTGCGCTCGTCGAGCGCCTCCGCCAGTACTCGCTCGTTAAAGTCCAGCCAGCTCAGATCACGGTCAATCCATATTTCCGACAACTCTGGCGTGAGCCGCGAATTCAGGACGCCTGAGTCGCC
>CAWBFL010000087.1:0-6007 GCA_963787905.1 uncultured Acidobacteriaceae bacterium
GGCCTCCATGCCCTCCGGCCGAGTTCGCGCCATGTCCTCGACCGGCACCTCGACCCGCAACTCCAGCGGCTTGCGCGCGCCCGCATTCACAATCGTCACCGGCCGGTAGCCCACCGCCTCGGCGCCAGGCATGACCTCGCCGATCGTTCTCTGCTCCGAGGCTGGTAGATCACCGACTGCGGGCAAAAGTTCCGCTGACGCGCCACGATTCCCAACGGACGACTGGGAACTGACAACTGACAACTGTCCTCCCGCCGCTCCGCCCAGAAATCGCGGCAACCTCCTCCAGCGGCCGTTGCGTCGCCGACAATCCAATGCGTTGCAGCCTCCGGCCGCCGCTCGCCTGCACCAGCGCTTCCAGCCGCTCCAGCGAAAGCGTCGAGGTGCGCCTCCTGCAGTTCGCCCCGCACCAGCGCGTGGATCTCGTCGACGTTCACCGTTTCAACCGCACGCAGCCCTCGAGCCGCGTCTGAGCCAGAAAGCAGCAGGTACAGTCGGGGTCCGGCGTCGTAATCAGGATGTCGCCGGGATGGCGCCGAAACCGCGCGCGTTCCTTTTGCGGCGTGTCCCCAGTGCGCATGCTGATCGCGGGAATCCGTACCGCAACCCCCGCTTCCTGCGCCATCGTCGCGATGCCCGCCAGCGGTGCGCGCAGGTTCCGCTCCACATCCGCGGCCAGCGCTTTCAACGGAGAGAGGTAGACCACCTTGCACCCGCGTTCCGCCTCACCGGAAGTGGTGCCCAGCATGAGCCTGTCCAGGCACCACAGAAACGCAGCGAGCGTCTTGCCGGTGCCCGTCGGCGCCAGGATCAGCGTGGATTCGCCGCGCGCAATGGCCGGCCAGCCCTCGCGCTGTGGTGCGGTCGGCTCGCCCAAAATGGCGCGAAACCACGCTGCCGTAACCGGGTGAAACAGTTCAAGCACCGAGCCCGCGCGCGGCGCAGCATCGCGTTCATCCTCAGCCCGAGCCGAGGCTTTCCCTTCGCGCCCCGCTCCGGCGGCGCGGACGTTCGCTTCGATTTGGAGGATTTCGGCGGCATGCGGCGATTGCTATCAGCAGCATACCGCTGCCGGATTCACCGCAGGCAGCGCGAGCCCTGCAACCGCCTCGAACTTCACCCGCCAGCGACCGGCCGGTAAAAGTAGCAGGCCTGCGCAAATTCAGTCTGGAACAGGTCCGTTGAATCTTCCGCCTGTTCCGATGCGCCCAGGACCAGGTACCCGTCCGCCACCATCTGGGAATGCACGCTGCGGAACACCGAACTCCGGCTCGGCGGCGGAAAATACAGCAGCACATTGCGCAGCAGCACCAGGTCGAACTTCGGCAGCCTGGGCAGCGGCGCGCACAGATTCGCATACTGAAAGTCGCACATCGATCTCAGCCTGGGGACGACCTCCCACTCCTCTCCGTCGCGCGCCAGGTACTTCACCAGCATGCGCGCGGGCAGCCCGCGATTGACCTCCAGTCGGCGGTAGCGGCCGCGCCGCGCGTAACTGGTAACCCTCTGGGAGATGTCCGTCCCGACGATCTTCACGTCCCAGCCCGCCAGCTCCGGGAATTGCTCGCACAGCAACATGGCGATGCTGAACGCCTCCTGCCCGGTCGAGCAGGCCGCACTCCAGATGCGCAGCCTTTGCGTGGCCGAGTTGGCATCGATCAATCGTGGCAGGATCGTCGAGCCGAGCACATCGAAGACCTTGCGATCGCGAAAGAAAGCAGTTTCGTTGATGGTCATCGCCTCGGTCACCGCGCGATGCAGATGCGCCGGCTGATCGCTGCGCAACAGGGTGACCAGGTCTTCCAGGCTCTCCGCGCCCACGAGTCCTGCCACTGGCTTCAGCTTGGCATCGAATAAGGCGTTCCGCGATGGATCGATCAGGTTCGCGGATCGCGCGAGCACCAGCTGGCGGAGATAATCGTAATCCGAATCAGAGCAGGCCATCGATCGCCCCCCGAACGCGCAGGCTTACGAACTCGGTTTCGCGCGGCAGGCCATCCCGGATCACGATCAGGCCGCCAATCCGAGCATGACCAGTTTCTCGCGCAGGCTTTCTGGGGTGAACGGCTTCATCAGGAACTCGTCCGCGCCATATTCCAGCGCCCGGCAGATGAACGAGTTGTCCGCCTCCGTCGTCACCATCATCACTTTCATCGGAGGATGCAGCCCAGCCTCGCGAATCGCTTTGACGCACTCCAGGCCGCTCATCCGCGGCATGTTTACATCCAGCAGCATGAAGTCGAAGGCAGCCGCCGTATGCAGCAACTGCAGTGCCTCGCGGCCGTCGCCTGCTTCTTCGCAGCTCAGGCCGATGTGCTCCAGCAACTGGCGCAGGTGCTGGCGAATGAACCTGGAATCGTCCACGATCAGCGCCCTCATTGCGGATGCCCCGCGTTCTCCCGGCTGTCTGGTCCGAACAGCCCGCTCTCGGCCAGCCGCGAGGGCCGCAGTCGCTGTGGATTCAGGCGCACCATCAGGCCCGACTGCATGCGGTAAGCTCCATCGAACAACGCCGCGTTGCGCACATCCAGCGTAGGCGGATTGGACTCCAGGGAATCCCCGGGAATGGTCGCAACCCCGCCAACTCCATCCACGAGCAACCCAAACTGTTCGTGGTTGTCCTCGTCATCCAGCACCAGCACACAGCCGGCCTTGTCGCTTCTCTCCAATCCCAGCAGCGCGCGAAGGCTGACCGTAGTGAGCACCTCTCCGCGATACGGCACGACGCCTGCGAAGTAGTCGGGAGCCAGCGGGACCGGTTGCGCCGCCGCCGCGCGAAGCACTTCGCGGACCTGCCGAGTGTCGATCCCAAACCACTGGGAACCGGCACGCAGCGAGCACAGCGACACGGGATGGTCCGCTTCCGCCGCCGTACTGCGATCGGTTTTCACGCGACCTCCTGGAGCGCAGCCAGTTCACTGGTCTGGACCGCAAAATCGCGATGGATCGTCGCCACCCGGCTGTTGACCATCGCCAACTGGCCCTCGCGCAGGCCTTCCGGTGCGGCCAGCAGCGTGCCGGACGATACATCCAGCACGCGCCGCACCACCATCCCGACACGGCGCTCCGCCGGCGTTCCCGGAAGCAGGCAGATCATCACCGTTACCATGGCATCTCCGGCCGCTCCCAGGCCCGGCAAGATCGCGCCATCGTCTTCGAGCGGCAGCAGCTCGCCGCCGTATTGCAGCAGCGCTCGTCCGCCCGCATATTCGATCCGGCTCAGCGGGATGCGTTCGATCCGCTCCACCGATCGCAACGGCATCGCCATCTGGGCCGGCTTGCCGGTTCCCTTCATGCCGACCGGCCCACCCTCGTAGATCAACATCGAGCGTTCCAGTTCCACGCGGGCAGCGGCTGCCTGCCCGCGCAGTTGCGCTGGGTCTGCGCCCGGTGGACTTGCGTTCTTGGCCAGCGGCCGTAATCCCGCCCGCGCACAGATGGCCGCGACATCGAGGATCAGGGCCAGCGACGCGTTGCCCAATACGGTCGCGCCGGAAAACATGCCAATCTCGCTCAGCGCTCTGGATAAGGGCTTGACCACGATCTCTTCCGGCGCCTTCAGATGGTCGACGATCAGCCCAAACCGAACTCCCTCCGACTCCAGCACTGCGATATAGAACTCGCCCGGCTGCACGCCCGGACTAGGCTCGATCCGCAGAATTCGATTCAGCCGCACCAGCGGAAGCAGCTCTTCGCGCAGCCGGTACAGCTCGGAGCTGCCCATCCGCTCAATGGCGGTTGCGGCATCGCGCGGCGAGACGTACACCAGCTCGATCACCGCGGATTGCGGCAGCACAAAGCTCTGGCCCGCGCTCTGCACCACCAGCGCCGGCACGATCGCCAGAGTCAGCGGAACGCGCAGCCGCATGGTCGTTCCCGCACCCGCTCGCGACTCCAGTTCGACGCTTCCGCCCACCTTGTCGACATTCGCGCGCACCACATCCATGCCGACGCCGCGCCCGGAAACGCTGGTCACCTCCCGAGCGGTGGAGAAGCCGGCCACGAAGATCATCTGCAGCACTTCGTGCTCGGTCAGGGTGGCCGCCTGCCCGGCCGTCACCAGGCCGCGCTCGATCGCCTTCGCCAGCACCCGCTCGGTCGAGATGCCGTCGCCGTCGTCGATCACTTCGATCACCACCGAACCGCTTTGGTGGAAAGCGCGCAGGCGAATGACTCCTTCGGCCGGTTTGCCCGCCAGCAGGCGTTGCGCAGGCGGCTCGATCCCGTGGTCGACCGAGTTCCGTACCGCATGGGCAAGAGGGTCGCGAATGGCCTCCAGCAGGCTCTTGTCCAGCCGCGTCTCCTGCCCCTCAAATTCGATGCGCACCTTCTTTTCGCAGGTTCTGGCGAGATCGCGCACCATGCGGGGAAACTTCCCGAAAAGGTGTCCAATGGATTGCATCCTTGCCTGCCGGACCGACTCACGCAACTCCGACGTGACGTTGTTCAATCGGCGGGCGAGCTCAGGGAAGTTCCCGGCCTGCGGTGTGCTCTGCAGAATCTGGTTGCGCGTCAGCACCAGCTCGCCGACCAGGTTCATCATCCGGTTCAGCACTTCCACATCGATGCGCAGCGTCCGGTCTTTGTTGGTTTGGTCGCCCGGCGAGTCCGCGGGGCCCGCGTCGCGAGTCCCAGGCACAGGTGGCTTCACCGGCGCCAGTCTGCCGCGGCCCGAGTTCAGCTCGACCAGAAGCGCGATCAATTCGCCGTCGTCATCGCTCGACCGCTCTCCTTCGGTTCCGGTCGTCTCAATCAGCCGGAGCACCTTGCGCAGCCCATCCAGCAGATTCAGAAGTCCGGTGATCAACTCAGGGGTCACCGCGATCTTCCCATCGCGCAGCGCGGCCAGCAGACCTTCGCCGGTGTGGGCCAGCGTCTGCAGGCGGCTGAACCCGAGGAAGCTTGTCGTTCCTTTTAATGGTGTGGACCGTGCGAAAGATCTCGGAGAGCAGTTCGCCGTCGCCCGGCCGCCGCTCCAGCTCGGTCAGGCAGAGCTCCATCCGTTCCAGTCCCTCCTGGCTCTCCGCGAGAAACTCCTTCGTCAGGTCTTCCACCATTCCCTTATCGGGCATTCGCCCCGGAACCATGAGAGTCCTGGCGATCGAGAGCTAGGATTCTCAAGTGCGTGCCGGGCCGGCCGCGGGACCGCGGCGAAGGGGCGAGATGGCTGCACTACCTTGCTTGCTTGCGCCCCACGCTTTAGGCTTATCTCTCCATGTCCGCCCATCTCACCCCCGCGGAGATCGCCGATCTCCACCAGCACGCCACCGAAGCGGCCCGGAATTCCGATTCTCCTTACAGCCATTTCCAGGTGGGCGCGGCCGTACTGCTGCACCCCGACCAGCGCCAGCCCGGGGCCGTGGTCACCGGTACCAACGTGGAAAATGCCTCCTACCGCCTCACCTCGTGCGCGGAGCAGGCTGCCATCGCCGCGGCCGTCACCCTCTACGGTCCGGCTATCCGCATCCGCGCCGTCGCCGTCGTCAACCTGAACGGCGCGGCCTGCATGCCCTGCGGGGCCTGCCGCCAGACCATCCTTGAATTTGCAGCTCCCGAAACGGCCATCTTCTATCCCTCTGCCAGTGGCGAAATCATCTCGACGACCCTCGCCGAGCTGCTGCCTGCCGCGTTCCGCCTGGCATCCGGGTAAACATCTGCCCGCGTACCTCGCCCGCATACAATCGGAACCGTGACCATTCATCCCATCGACGTGATTCAGCACAAGCGCGACGGCCTCGTCCTCTCGGACACCGAGATCGAGGCTTTTATTCAAGCGCTGGTCCATCGCACCACCGAGAATCCCATCCCGACCGACGCTCAGGCCGCGGCACTGCTGATGGCCATCTTTCTGCGCGGTCTTGAACGCCCCGGAACTCGCCGCGCTTACCAACGCCATGCGCTTCTCCGGGGAGACGCTGGATACCTCCTCGCTCCATTCGTTTACGGTCGACAAGCACTCCACCGGCGGGGTCGGCGACAAGACCTCGCTGCTGATCGCTCCCATCAT
>CAWBFL010000088.1:0-3300 GCA_963787905.1 uncultured Acidobacteriaceae bacterium
CAGCAACTGGGAGGCGGAGATGCGTGGCTACCACACCTACAACACTCTCTCCCAGCAGGAACCCGAGCCCCATCGCCGCCGCACCTTGCGCCAGCTCGCCCTCGCCGAGAAGCACCACGCCGACCTGTGGGCCTCGCGGCTCACCGAACTAGGCGCGCCAATCCCGACCTACGACGGGATCCGAGGAAGGCGAAGCCGGCTCGCTCGCCAACCGCATCGGCGGCCAGGGCCTCGCTCTCCGCCGCCTCGAACTCGACGAGAGCCGCGACATCGCCCGCTACGGCAAGCAGATCCGAGGAGTTGGACGACGCCGCCAGCACCGCAATCCTGAAGGAAGTCCTCGCCGACGAGGCCGACCACTACATCACCCTCGGCGGCCTCATCCGTCATCATCTGCCCGCCGAGCCGCTCGCCCCCGAAGTCGCCCAGCAGGCGCTCAACGAACTGGTAGCCACCCGCGAGCAAGGGCCAGCCCAGAGCCGCCAGCTGGATCGGCGACGCCATCTACGGCGTCAACGACGGCCTCGGCGCCATCTTCGGCATCGTCTCCGGCGTCTCCGGCGCCACCCTCGGCAACAGCCCATTTCGTGCTCATCGCCGGCCTCGCCGGCATGATCGCCTCTGCGCTCTCCATGGGCTCCGGCGCCTACCTCGCCGCCAAAAGCGAGCGCGAGATCTACGAGGCCGAGTTCGCCCGCGAACGCGACGCAGTCGAGTACAACGAGGCTGAAGCTCGCGAGCTCCTCTCGCTCACCTACCAGGTCCGCGGCCTCTCCGCCGAAGACGCCGACCACTTCGTCGGCCACATCGCCGAGAACAAGGAGCAACTCGTCGCCGCGCTTGCCCGTGAACGCCTGCACGTCAGCGCGGAAGGCCTCAGCAAGCCGTGGGTTTCCGCCGTCTCCGGCGCGCTCTCCACTGCCGTCGGAGCCTTCATCCCGGTGCTGCCCTTCTTCTTTATGGCCGGACTGCCGGCCATCATTGTCGCCGCTGTCATCTCCCTCGCCGCCCACTTCGCCGTCGGCGCAGCCAAGTCGCTCATCACGATCCGCTCCTGGTGGTCGAGCGGCCTCGAGATGACCGTCGTCGGCGCCATCGAAGGCGTCGTCACCTACACCATCGGCATTGGCATCGGCCGCCTCTAATGATTCAAGCCGTCATCAATGATTGACGTCGTCATCCTGAACGTAGTGAAGGACCCCTGTATTTCGTCTTTAGACCTGCTGCGCCTTCTCACCTTTCACCCCAGCCGCAACCCGATCCGGCGTGCATGCGCCAGCGTCCGTGTAGAAAGTGCCTGGTGTGGCTGCTGAGCCACCAGGCCGATCACAATCTGCCCACCGTCTTCGCTCCCAGCATCTTCGCCGTCACGCTCAGAGCACGCGCAGCCCCGGTGAGCAGCGGGATGCAGAATCCCGGCATCCCGCTCGAGGCCACCAGCACCGCCTTGCGCGTCAAACGTTGGCTGCGCGGCTTCGGCATAGCCTGCCCCCACGGCCAGTAAATGCACCCCAGCAGCCGCTCCATGAACCGGCGAAACATTGCAGTGACATTCCAGTAGTTCACCGGCGACCCCAGAACAATCGCGTCCGCCGCATCGACCTGGTCAAGGATGGATTGCAGATCGTCCTCCTGCACACACTGGCCGCGCTGCAGTCCCGGCGCCTGCGTACACCTCCGGCAGTTCTCGCAGAACTCGATATGCTGATCCGTCAAATAGATAGTCTGGGTCTCCGCGCCATGTTCGCGCGCGCCCGCCAGGACCGCCTGCACCGCCGTGTCGATGGTTCCACCCTTGCGATAGCTGCCGACAATTGCCACCACCTTCCGCGCCATGGCGAACCTCCGTCGATTCGCCCCCGGTCTCGTCTTCCGTCCGGCAAAAGGCTGTGCCGCGAATCACACCCGTTTCCCTGCAAAAACCGGAGGGCCGCCTCAGCGGCCCTCCGGTTCAACTGCTCAATCGACTTACGTCACCCCGCCTGGTCGCAGATAAGATCTCTGCGCCAACCTTCCGGAAGGTCGCCCGAAGCCCAGTACGCGTCACGAAGTAACTGCCTACGCCACGGCGCGCCGTTCCCGTTCGCCGCTGCGGCTGCGGTTGTCTTTGCTCAGGTTCACGCTCACTACCTTCGACACGCCCCGCTCCTGCATGGTCACGCCATAAATCACGTCGGCCTGCTGCATGGTGCGCTTGCGAGTGCGTAATCACCACGAACTGCGTCGTCTCCGCCATCTCCGAGATCAGCTTGGCGAACCGCCCCACATTGGTCTCATCCAGCGGCGCATCCACCTCGTCCAGCACGCAGAACGGAGCCGGCTGGAACTGGAAGATTCCCACCAGCAGCGACAGCGCCGTCAGCGCTTTCTCTCCGCCCGACAGCAGCAGAATATTCTGCAGCTTCTTGCCCGGAGGCGACGCCACAATGTCGATCCCCGACTCGGCCGAGTTTTCCTCGTCCGTCAGCTTCATGAACGCCTGACCGCCGCCGAACAGCTTCTCAAACGTCACGCCGAAATTTGCGTTGATGACCTTGAACGCCTCATCGAACTTCACCCGCGAAACATCGTCGATCTCCTTGATCGATGCCTGCGTATTCTCGATCGAATCCATCAGGTCCTTGCGCTGCGTCTCCAGGAAGCTGTGGCGCGCGGCGGTCTCGTTGTACTCCTCCAGCGCCATCATGTTCACCGGCCCCATCGCTTCCAGACGTTGCTTCAGCGCCCGCGCCGCTTCCTCCTCAACCGTCAGCGCCTCGCCCTCGATGCGCACAATCTCCGCGTCGTCGCGCAGGGCCGCAGCCACCGCACCCAGATCGTTCAGGCAGGTCGCTTCGATGTGCTCGATGTCCGACGCCAGCCTGGCGGCGCGCGCCGTCAGGTTCGACCGCTCCTCGCGCAGCGCTTCTGTCTCATGCCGCAGCGCCCGCAGCTTGGTGTCCAGTTCCGCCATGCGCGTCCGCAGTTCGCTCGCCTCTTCAGTCAGACGCGCCCCGTCCGCCAGCGCGTTCGTCGTGTTTCCGCAAGCAGACTATGCTGCGCGCCCAACTCCGTCGTCTCCTGCTCGCGCCGCACCTTCTCCGCGCCCGCTGAGTTCAACTGCTGTTCAATCTGCGAAATCCGAGCCGTTTGCGCATCCGACATCCGCCGGGTCTGCTCATAGTTCGCCGCCGCATTGCGCCGCCGCTCTTCCAATCCGACAGCGCGGCCGAAGCCTCAGCCGCAGCCTGCTGCAACGCTTCGCGTTCTGCGCGCAGGCCGTCAACCTGTGCCTGCAGTTCCACCAGCCGCGCTTCCAAG
>CAWBFL010000089.1:0-8326 GCA_963787905.1 uncultured Acidobacteriaceae bacterium
AGGGACCTTGAGGTTGATCTTGTACTTCTCGGCAGCCAGCTTGATCAGGCGCAGCAGATAGGACGAGCCGGAGCCGGGGCCCATGGCGCCGTCGAGCAGCGGCTTGGACCAGTCGGTGATGGTTTTTGCGGGGTCGAAGTCGTAGATGCTGCCCAGGCCGTGGCATTCGGGGCAGGCGCCGTAGGTGGAGTTGAAGGAGAAGCTGCGCGGCTCCAGCCGGGGGACGTTAATGCCGCAATCGGGGCAGGCCATGGAGGAGGAGTAGAGCGTCTCCTGCTGGGTGCGGTTGGGGCCCTGGATGCCGATCAGGACCAGGCCGTCCGCCATCTGGAGGGCTTTGAGAACGGAGGTTTCCAGGCGCTTGGTGTCGTAACGGGGTTGACCGTTGTCCGTTCTGCGTTCTCCGTTGGAGGGCGGAAGGGGCTTGAGGATGATGCGGTCAACCACGGCCTCGATGGTGTGGTTCTTCTTCTTGTCGAGCCGCATGCCCTCGGTGAGCTCCACCATTTCGCCGTCGATGCGGGCGCGGAAGCCCTGCTGGTCGAGGGCGTCCAACTCCTCGCGGAACTCCCCTTTGCGGCCGCGGACAATCGGCGCGAACACGGTGATGCGTTCCTGGATTCCCGTCGCATTTCCCTCGGCGTCTTCGCGCGCGACGGCCCGGCTGACGATGTTTTCGATAATCTGGTCGGCGGTCTGGCGGGTGATGGGCAGGCCGCAGTTAGGGCAGTGGGGCTGGCCCACCGAGGCGTAGAGCAGGCGCAGGTAGTCGTAGATTTCGGTGATGGTGCCGACGGTGGAACGGGGCGAACGCGAGGTGGTCTTCTGCTCGATGGAGATGGCCGGCGAGAGCCCGTCGATGGCGTCCACGTCGGGCCGCTCCATCTGGTCGAGGAACTGCCGCGCATACGCCGACAGCGTCTCCACATACCGCCGCTGGCCCTCGGCGTAGATGGTGTCGAAGGCCAGCGAGGACTTGCCCGAGCCGGACAGGCCGGTGACGACGGTGAGGGTGTTGCGCGGGATGGAGACATTGACGTTGCGCAGGTTGTGCTGCCGCGCGCCGCGCACCGTGATGTGAGTGATGGCCATGCGAATTGTTCAGGACGTTCGGCCTCACGTATGCGACGCGAGAGACGAATCGGCCAAGTTAACAGGATACGGCATTTGGGGGCGCGGACGGGGAAGGGGTGGTGCGGGCGCGTGGATCACGGCCGCGGGTTGCAGGTACCACTTAAGCCGCATAGCCAACCCGGAGTGGTGTGGGGAGTATCCTAGTAGCCAATGAGGATTTGCAGAAACTTGGCGGAACAGCACTTCGCTGCGCTGGAATTCTTGTAAGAATGGATTTGTCTTTTGCCTGACCTTGAACCATTTTGCGAATAAAACCGCGGAACGCGGGCGTGGAGGAGTTTTCCGTTGAGTGATTTTGTCATGCTGGTGTGCGCGGTTCTGGCCGCGTTGGCGGCGGGGGTGCTGGCGGCCTACGGGGTGTGCCTGGGCATGTTCGGGCTGTTCCGGATGCATGCGCGGCAGGTGAACGCCGATTCGCCGGTGCGGGTGGGCAGCGGGGCAAAGATCGTCGAAGGGTGAGCCCGGGACCGCTGAGCAGTGAGCTTGCCCGGTTGCTGTTGCCTCGACGCGAAGCGTCGGGAACGGCACCAAGTGCGCGATAATCACTGAGGTGAAGCGCCGGAACCAAATCTCGGATTTGAAAACTCAAGTGAGGCTGACGCTGGCGGTAACCGGCGCGAGCGGATCGGTGTTTGCGGCGGAGATGCTGCGGGCTCTGGCCGCGGACGCGCGCGTGGGCAAGGTGGACTTCATCGCATCGGAGGCCGCGCTGCGCGTGCTTGCGGAAGAGCTCGGCGTGAGCGGTCGGAACGGACTCGTGGCGAAGCTGCTGGGCGTGAAAGGGAAGGCGCCGGAAAAGATCGTGCAGCACGCGGACGCGGATATCGGCGCCAGCGTGGCCAGCGGAAGTTGCCGGTCCGATGGAATGATTGTGCTGCCGTGCACCATGGGGACGCTGGCGGGGATTGCCAATGGGATGGCGTCGAACCTGATCGAGCGGGCGGCGGACGTGTGTCTGAAGGAAGGCCGTCGGCTGGTGCTGTGCGTGCGCGAGACGCCGTTCAACAAGATTCATCTGCGCAACATGCAGCTGGCGGCCGATGCGGGTGCGACCATCTTTCCCGTGATGCCGGTGATGTATACGCTGCCCAAGGACACCACCGAGATGGCGCGGCAGTTTGTGGACCGGGTGCTGGCGCATATCGGGCTGCCGCAGGCCGGTGCGTACGAGTGGGGTACTTCGTAGGGAGTTGGTAGTTGCTGGTTGTTAGTTGGGTGGGTTGACGGCGAGGAACGGAATGGTAGCGGCCAGTACGGGCGCGGGGCATTCGCGTGGGGCGAGGTGGCCGCAGCCGGGCACGGCGGCAAAGATGGAGTTGGGGATATCGCGGTGCATGGTTTCGCCGACCGCGATCGGAATGAGGTGATCCTCGGCGCCCCAGACGATGAGGGTGGGCTGGGTGATGGCGGCGAGGCGGGTGTCGAGCAGGTCGGCGCCGGATTCCATGGAGTCCATGCTTTGCTGGATGACGGGGCCGCGGCGGGCGATGCGGCGCAGAGTGGCGCGGACGACGAAGGCCGGCAGCGTGGCGGGATGCGGAGTGAGCAGCGCGAGCAGGCGGTCGAGGCCGGCGGCGTCGGTGGGAACGAAGGCGGTGCGGGGAAAGCTGGGCTGGAAGGTGATACCGGCGGCGTCGTCGAGCACCAGGCGGTCGACAAGTTGGGGATGGTCGAGGGCGAGGGCGGCGGCGATCCATCCGCCCATGGACCAGCCGTCCACGTCGGCGCGTGAGATGTGGAGGGCGCTCATGAAACTGACCACAGTGTTTTCTTCGAGCGGGATGGAGTAGACGACGTTGGGCGTGGCGGAACGGCCGTAGCCCAGCAGGTCGGGCACGTAGACATGGAAGCCGGCGGCGGCCAGCGGGGCGATGAGCGGGGACCAGTCCTCGCCGCGGGAGCCGAGGCCGTGGACCAGCACCAGCGGCTTGCCGGGCGAGCCGTCGGGTGGGAGGGCTTCGAAGTAATGCAGGCGATAGTTGCCGGCGGTAACGTACTCGCTGCGGACGCCCGCGTGCCACAGGCGATAGCGGATGAGCTGATCGTTGACCCAGAGCGGGTTCCAGTAGAAGACGCCGCCCGCGATGAGGGCGAGCAGCAGGAGAGCGGCGGCGATGCGGAGGAAGAGTTTCATCGGGCCGCGCTACTTGAGCGGTTTGGGGAACTCTTCGCTGAAGACGCTGTGGGACATCTCGAAGCGGCCGCCGTAGAACTTGTCGGGTCCCTTGAGGTGGCCGATGGCGAGCAGAGCGACCACCCAGTAGCTAAGCGGGAGGCGCAGCACTTCATGGACCTTTTCCTGCTCGAAGCCTTCCATGGGGGCCGTGTCGTAGCCCATCACCTCGGCCATCAGCATCATGTGGGTGACGGCGATCATCACCATTTTGTTGAGCCAGCCGTGCATCTGGTCGGAGGTGAAGCTGGAGAGGAAGTTGGGGATGTTGGTGCGGGCCTGGTCGGCGTAGCTCTCGGTCATTCCGCGCTGCAGGCCGCTCTCAATGACGGGCTCGAGGTCCTTGCGCCAGCCGTCGGCGTCGCCACAAGCCACAATGACGGCGGAGGCTTCTTCGACCTTGGCCTGGTTGTAGGCCGCGCCGCGCAGGCGTTTCTTCTGCGCTTCGTTCTGGACCACGATGAAGCGCCAGGGTTGCAGGTTGTATCCGCTGGGTGCGCTGAGGCCGGCTTCGAGGATCGTGCGGAGGTCCTCGGCGGGGATGGGGGTGCCGTCGAAACAGGGCGAGGCGCGCCGCTCCTTGATTGCCTGACTCAGGGGCTTTTCCTGCTTTGCTGGCTTCACCATTGCTGCTCTTTCCTGGGCGTCCGCTTCCACTGTTCCTGGCACGTCGACATCTCCGATCCAGCTGTGTGCGCCGCGTCCGTCCGGACGCGGTTCCCGGCCGCCGGTGTTGACTGGGGCTGCGGGAGGTGCATCCGGTCGAAGGAAACCACAGCCGGGCGGTTCTCCGCAAACCGGGAAACCCAAACGATTCCCAAGATAGCACCCCGCAGATGCGGCGGCTATTTGATGTCGGACATGGGCTGCTCGGTGGCGAAGGGATTCTGGCCGGAAGTTTCGGCGAAGATCCAGACGCCGTGGAAGGGAGTGCGCAGTTCCGGGTAAGCGGCCAGCAGCGCGCCGGCGGCGTCGCTATTGCGTTTGCGCGCGGCGACTGGGTCAACTGCGGCATCGACGTGGAGATGGACGGCGATATCGAGGCTGGGCTGGCCCAGCGAGTCGTCGACACCCAGGCCGGTGAAGTGATACTCGGTGCCGTCGGCGGCCTTGACCACCAGGGGAGCGTCGATGCTGACTCCCTCCGAGAGTGCGGGCGGAGCGGCCGCGGCGGCTTCGGTGCGGAGCTTGTCCAGGTGAGTGCTGTTGACGAACGGTGCGGGCTGGAGCAGGTCCTCGGCGGCTTCGTAATAGAGCCAGGCGTTCCAGGGATGCTTGGCGGTGACGAACTGGCGAGCCTGAGTCCAGTACCAGAGGCCGTCGTGGCCAGCAGCGGTCACGGGCTTGGGATAAAAGCCGGCCAGCAGCCAGTTGTCCTGACCTGGCGCGAAGGATTCCACGCGCATCAGGAAGGAGAGATGCCAGGGAGCGGGCTTGGCGGCGCCGGGCGGAGGCGCGACAGTGACCATGGCGAAGGCGTATTTGCCCGGCGGCAGGGCAGGGATGGCGAACTCGACCTCCATGGTGGTGCGGTTGAGCGAGCAGTAGAACTGCGCGTCGGAAGCGGAGCCGTCGGGATTGCGCTTGAGGGTCGAGGCGTCGAGAACATAAAGCTGCTCGACGGTGATGACGCCGCCGGCGAGCTTGGGCGCGGTGGAGGCGACCAGGTATTGAAGCTGGGTGAAGTCCTTGGCGATGTCTTCGATGGAGAGGGATTTGATGGAGGATGTGTCGTTGGACTGGACCAGGGTGGCGAAGTTGCGGGCGGCGGTGGCGATGGCGTCGCGGTCGGCGGGTGCGAGCGCGGATTGGGTGGTGCAGGTCTCGGCGCGCGCGATGGGGATGCAGGCTGCAAGCAACGCCAGGGCAAGCGGGAATGCAGCAGAAAAGTTGGTGCGTATGCCGCCCCGATGGATGAAGTTGATGGCCGAGTGTATGCGCATAATCCCGGCTCCCAGTCTAGTACACGGCGTGACGCGGTGCGGGGTATGCGCGGGGTGGGAGCGTCGGCGCAGTGGACGGGAAATGGTGCTTGGGATAACACTTTTCCGCAGGGAGTGCGTCCTATACGGTATAAGACAGTGCATCCGATCGCTGCAGTGCGTCCTCTCGCCGTTCTCCTGATCCTGGCAGGAAGCGGAGCGCTTGCGCAGTCCGCTCTGCCGGCGACCAGTCCGACCGCGATTCCGGCGGCGAGTGCCGCGCCACCGCCGGCGAGCGCGGCCGTGGCTTCGCCCAGCGGGCACCGGGCGCAGGTGATTTATTCGCGGGGAAACCTGCTGATTACGGCGGACGATTCCAGCCTGAACCAGATCCTGCGGGACATTGGCCGGCAAACCGGGATGAAGATCTCCGGCAGCGTGCGCGATGAGCGGGTGTATGGGACCTATGGGCCTGCGCCGCCGAGCGAGATCCTGGCCAGCCTGCTGGATGGCACGGGCAGCAACATGCTGTTGCGGGAGTCGCCACAGCATGCGCCCGAGGAACTGATCCTGTCGCCGCGAACCGGCGGGGTGACGCCGCCCAATCCCAATGCGCGCGGGTATGACGACGATGCGGCTTCGCGGGACGACCAGGCGAGGCAGCCGGAACCGGTGCAGCCGGTTGAGCCACCTCCAGCGCAGCCGGACAACGCGCAGACGGGTGGTTTCACAGCCAATCCGCCAAACGGTGCGGACGGGAATTCGCCGCCAGCGCCAGCGGGGACCAATCCGGCGTCGCCGAACGGGGTGCAGACTCCGCAGCAGATCTTCCAGCAATTACAGCAATTGGAGAAGGCGCAACCGCAACAACCAGCGAATCCGCGGTAGAGACCTTGGAGCCGTTCTCGACGGCACCTCGTGCGGTGTTTGACGGCACTTCGTGCACTGTTTGACGCTGCGCGTGAAAAGTTCCTGGTGCGGTTCGCGGGGCGGGAGCGGACGGGCGCAACCTACGGACGCGGATGGGGTTCTAGGGGAAGTGCGATCGTGGGACCGCGCGCCCAACTCGGGGCGGATGTTTCTGTGAGTTGATGGCGAAACTGCATCCAACAGAGAGCGGGGCGGAAGCGAGTCGTCCGCGGTTGCGGGAACGAAACGAACGAACCAACCCAGGCAAGAGCGGCACTGAGAATGAATCGAATGATGACGAGCAATCGAGAGTGCCGTACGCGGGGTTTGCGGGCTGGCGGCTGGGAAAGCCGTTGGCTGGGTACGGTGTGCGCGCTGCTGTTGCTGGCGCTGGCGGGCAGGGCGCATGCGTCGGTGGCGCTGCTGATGGAAGAGCCGTACGGGGATTTCGGCGCGTTCAACCCGACCGGGCATGCGGCGGTGTATCTGAACCGCATCTGCGCGGCGTCGCCGGTGGAGCTGCGCCGGTGCGGGCCGGGCGAGCTGGGGGTGGTGATCAGCCGCTACCACAAGATTGATGGATACGACTGGATTGCGATTCCGCTGATTCCATATCTGTACGCGGTGGATGACGCGAGCCAGGTGCCCGCTTCCGTGGACAAGGACCAGGTCGAGGCGCTGCGGGATGCCTACCGGAGGAAGTATCTGGAGCCGCTGGCGCCGGATAACCGGAAGGGACGAGCGCCAGGGGGCGAGTGGACGGAGCTGGTGGGGTCGTCCTACGACCGGACCATCCATGGGTTTCAGATTGAGAGCACGCCGCAGCAGGATGAGCGGTTTATCGCACTGTTCAACGACCGGACCAACAAAGGCCACTTCAATCTGTTCTTCCACAACTGCGCGGACTTTTCGCGGGTGGTGCTGGATATCTATCTGCCGCACGCGATCCACCGGAACTTTATCGCGGATGTGGGCCTGACCACGCCGAAGCAGGTGGCGAAGTCGCTGGTGAAGTATGGGCGGAAGCATCCCGAGGTGGAGATGTCGGCGTTTGTGATTCCCCAGGTGCCGGGGAGCGTGCCGCGAAGCCACGCGGTGGATGGGGTAGCCGAGTCGCTGGTGAAGAGCAAGAAGTATCTGCTGCCGATGGCGGTGCTGACGCCGGAGCTGACTGGGGCGGTGGTGGTGGCCTACCTGGCCGAGGGGCGGATGAAGCTGCCGAAGAACGCGACGGTATTCAACGTGGACGACATGGAGAGCGGGCCGGGGCAAGGTGGAGCAGTGGACCCGGCGGTCGCGCCGATGCGGTAGGGCCGCGGGGAGGCCGTTGCGTAATTGAGCCTGTCCTGCGGGACGCCCGCCCTCCGCGGGCAGCGGTCGCCGCGCGACACGTATTGAGCTTCGCGTCGCGCTCTCGATGGCCGCAAACCGGATTTTGCGCCGGCCGCAGGAGGACTGCGCTAAGCTGGAAATGGGTGAGCCGAACGTCTAGCGGCGCTGGCTGCGGGCGACGGCGGCGCGGGCTTCGTTGTCGGCTTCGCGCTTGCGCTCGGTGGCGCGCTTGTCCCATTCCTGCTTGCCCTTGGCCAGAGCCAGCTCGCATTTCACCCGCCCGTTGCGGCCGTGCCGCCATGCGGCCGGGCGGCCGTGCGCGAGCGCGAGCTCTCTCTCTCTCTCTCTCTCTCTCTCTCTCTCTCTCTCTCTCTCTCTCTCTCTCTCTCTCTCTCTCTCTCTCTCTCTCTCTCTCTCTCTCTCTCTCTCTCTCTCTCTCTCTCTCTCTCTCTCTCTCTCTCTCTCTCTCTCTCTCTCTCTCTCTCTCTCTCTCTCTCTCAAAAAAAAAAAAAAAAAAAAAAAAAAAAAAAAAAAAAAAAAAGAGAGAGAGAGAGAGAGAGAGAGAGAGAGAGAGAGAGAGAGAGGGAGAGAGAGAGAGAGAGAGAGAGAGAGAGAGAGAGAGAGAGAGAGAGAGAGAGAGAGAGAGAGAGAGAGAGAGAGAGAGAGAGAGAGAGAGAGAGAGAGAGAGAGAGAGAGAGAGAGAGAGAGAGAGAGAGAGAGAGAGAGAGAGAGAGAGAGAGAGAGAGAGAGAGAGAGAGAGAGAGAGAGAGAGAGAGAGAGAGAGAGAGAGAGAGAGAGAGAGAGAGAGAGAGAGAGAGAGAGAGAGAGAGAGAGAGAGAGAGAGAGAGAGAGAGAG
>CAWBFL010000090.1:0-71624 GCA_963787905.1 uncultured Acidobacteriaceae bacterium
ATGTGTGACCCTACTGGTTGCGTACGTATTGCTCTAGCGGCCTTCGCGCAGCCGCGCTGCCAGCCGCTCCGGCAGCGCGCCATCAGAATTCGACCCTGGGCGCGCTTCAGGTCGTAGGGGACGCGATGGTAGACCACCTCGCACGCCTCACTGTCGTAGATGGCGAACGCCGCCCGCCAGTCGCAGTCCCGCGGCTGGCCGACTGAGCCTGGATTGATCAGGTTGCGGGTCCCCGGCGCAATCGGCAGAATGCACTGGTCCGGCTCGTTTCTGGATCTGTAGCTCGGCCGAATCTCGTGCCAGTCGTGCTCCTTGCGCGAGAATCCCCCTGGATGTGGGTGTGGCCGACAAACGTGATCGCGGTAGTCATCTGTTGCAGCGGCGCCCACGCGTCGCGCATGTTCATGATGTACTGGTCCTCGTTCAGCGGCGAGCCGTGCGCAGCGTCACCAGCGGCTGGGCCGGCGAGTGGTGCTCGCGGCTGCAGCGGCCCCTGGGGCACCGACCGCAGCCACACCAGGTTCTCCGGCGTCAGCTCCTCCAGCGTCCACTTCGCCGCCGCCCGGGCGGTCGGATTGAACGCCAGCGCCGAGCTCAGCCCGGAACACACTCGGTCGTGATTGCCGCGCACCGTCAGCGTCGAAAGCGGCCGGATCTTGTCCAGCACCTGGTTGGGGCTGGCGCCATAGCCCACCATGTCGCCCAGGTTCCATAGCTCGTCCCACTCGCCGGCCGCGGCCAACACCGCGTTCAAAGCCTCAAGATTGGAGTGGATGTCGGAGAGGACAAGAGCACGCATAGCAGTTCCCCGTGCAAAGACGCACGAAATTCCAGTCTAGCGCGGGGCGTCGGCGCAGTGATCGAAAACGCAGACGCAGAAATTTCAGTTTATGCGCAACGCAATTTATCGGAACTAGACGGCCAGCGGCCTGGTCCGGTCCGTGGCCATGGTCGGCGCGACGCCAGCAGCCGCCGCGTATAGGGATGCTGCGGGTTGCGAAAGAGATCGCCCGTCGCTGCCAGTTCGACGATGCGGCCCTGCTGCATCACCGCAATCTGATCGCGAGGCTGATCGCAGGCCTGCGCCACCACTGCCAGATCGTGCGAGATAAACAGCATGGAGAGCCCATGGGTCGGCGCAGCTCTTTCAGCAGCGCCAGAATCTGCGCCTGCACGGTCACGTCGAGTGCCGTGGTCGGCTCGTCCGCAATCAGCAGCCGGGGACGGTTCACGATCGCCATCGCGATGAGGATGCGCTGCCGCTGCCCGCCCGAGAACTGGTGGGGATAGTCCCGGGCGCGCCGCTCCGGCTCCGGCAACGCGACCTCGTGCATCGCGTCGAGCACCAGTTGGTCGACCGTCTTCGAAGACAACCCCGGCCGGTGCGCCCGCACCGCCTCGGCGATCTGCGAACCCACCCGCATCACCGGGTTCAGCGCCGTCATCGGCTCCTGGAAGATCATGGCCAGATCGCTGCCGCGCCGCAGCCGCATCTCGGACTCGGGCAGCGCCAACAGGTCGGTCGGGGCGTCGTTGCGCGTGTCGCCGGACTCTGCGAGCAGTACCTTTCCGGAGACAACCGCCGAATCGCGGCAGCAATCGAAGCAGGGCGAGCGCGGTCGCCGACTTGCCCGATCCTGACTCACCCACCAGGCCCAGCGTCTGGCCAGCGGCGATCTCGAAGGAGAGATTGTGGACGGCCTCGCGCTCACCGAACCCGATCGACAGGTCTTCGACTTGCAAAATCGGCGCCGTGCCGATGCCCCGCGCTAATTGAGTGTTCACCAGGTAGATGTTAGAGCAGTTTCAGGGATGCCGCCGGCCAATCCTCGCCGCTCACGGCCGGGTCGGGGTACTCTGAGATTGAGACGAGGAAGACTTGGGTCGCGTCTAAATTAGCGTGAAGCTGGATAGCCATACGATGAAGCAAGCTGGGATCGAGCGTGGCATAGGGTTAGTTGCGATGGCATTTCCGGGCGCTGGACCGTCTGCCTCCATTGCGTCTCCGCGATCGCCCAGACCCACAAGGTCGCAAAGCAGCAGGACGTCGTCCGTGCGGTCGGCGTCTATGAGTGGACGGGCGACATGGCCAAGCCCGCCGCCAGCCGCCTGATTCCGGTCTCGCTGTTCATCGGCAGCAAGCTGGAGGACGCCGCGGTCTACTGGCCAGCCGGTGCCGTTCGCCCTGCTTACCGGCAACGTTTACGAACTGCAAAACTCCGGCGTCGCGGTGGGGACGCTCGATCTGCAATTCTCCCGGCACCTGGTCGCGCCAGAGACGGCGACCACCACCTACGACGATGGATGGTTCGGCTATGGCAGGTTTGCCCCGCCGGCCCCGCCCAAGAAGTCGACCCTGAAGCCAGTCAAGACGATTGCCGCAATCAATCCCATCGACGAAGACGACGGCCGGCCTCACTTCTCGTCCAGGTCGGCGACGCCCGGTTCGGGAGGGACGGCGAGCATCAAGCCCGGCGCAGACACGTCGTCCGCGCGCCTGCGGACGATCCGGACCGGCCAACGTTGCATCGCTCCGCCAACGCGGCGACCAGACCACGGGCCAGTACGCCCGCCGACGACCCCGACCGGCCAACACTGCGCCGACGCTCGCCCGCGGACACAAGCCAGGCCAGGAGCGACCAACCCGGCGCAATCGGAGCCAGCGAGGCGCTGAACAACGACCCTAACCGTCCTCTGCTGCACCGGGGCAAGCCGGAGGGCGCGCCGGCGGATACGGACTTCCCCAAGCTCGGCGGGGCTTCCCGGCGATACGGACCTTCACCAGATGGTCGCGGTGTCGGACGCTGCCGACCGTCCGACGCCACGACTTCTCGCGGGCGTGGGAGGACGACAACGAGCACCAGGCAATTCTGGCCAAGATGCAGGCCGCCGCGCGCGCGCAATTACGGCCTACGAGAACGCCAACGGGACGGCGCCCGCCAGCTCCTCCACCGCCTCCGCCGGCACTGCCAAATCCACCACCAAATCTCGCCACGCGGCGGCCACGCCTCCTCCCCGCCGCCACCCGAGCCGCTGCTCGATGAGCAGTTGAAGGGTTATACACTCAGCTACGGAGGCGCGCCGACCTTTGTCTATTTCGCGCACACCGATGGCCTCGGTCCCGGCCTGCGCTACGTCACCCTGGTGGCGCAGATCGATATGAAGGGCGAGCCGGAGATTGCCATGAAGAACGTGACCAACGCCGCGCATTTGGACCGTACGCCGAGGATGCGGCTGATCGACGCGGTGGATGACGATGCGTCCAACCGCGCCAGCCTGCTGTTCGAGCTGCGCGCTCAGAACTCGCGCCAGTTCGCGCTTTACCAGGTCATCGGTGCACGGGCCAGCCAGACCTTCGTCACCGGCTCTACCCAGTAAATTCGCTAGTTCCCTGGCAGGAGGTGCGGGCGGCGCACCTTGGGCGCTCCCGCGGGAGGCGCTCCGGGCGGGCGATTGCCCTCGGGCCGAGGAGGTGCGACGTAGATGGATGGATGCTTTTCGCCGCGATGGCAGGTGCCGCAGGTGATGGGGTCTGCGTAGCGGCGGTTGGGCAATTGGGCGAGGTACTTGTCGTTCAGATCGCTGGTCATCTCGATCATGTAGCGGGCGGTCTCCTTGACCGGATTGGCGTCGGAGGCGGATCGGCCGCTTGGTCACCGGGTTCACGGCATGGCAAAACGTGCACTCCACGCCGAGATCGCCCTCGAACTGGTGCATCAGTTTGCGCAGGTCGGCATTGGAGATATCGTCGGGAAGGACCTTGAGATTCTTAGGCCTCTGGCCACCGTTCTGGGCGCCTGGAGATGCCGGCGTTGCGGCAGGCGCCGATGCGGGCGCGGTCTGCGCGATCGCGGAAACGGCCGAGATCAGGCCCGCACAGAGGACAAGTATTGAGCCGCGAACAAGTCGATTCATGGGTTGGGAACCTTGAGAGGGGCTAAGAATGGGCTACCTCTCAAGGTTTACGGAGCACTCGGCGAGCTGTCAAGTGGGCCGGGAACAGCTAGTCGGCGATCCCCACATCCGGGACATCGATGCCCAAAGCGGTCGCCAGAGCGATCTGGTGGTCCTGCTCATCCAGCAGGATCTCGCGGATGTGCTCCGCAGTTGCGAATTCGCCCAACTCGTCGCACTGCTTAATCCGCCGGCGATAGTGGCGAATGGTCTCGTTCTCGTTATCCAGATCGAACCGCAGCATGTCCTCCGCCTTCTCCGACGTCTTCACCGGCTTGGGAACCGTGGTCGGCATCCCGCCGAAATAGTCGATCTGGTTGGAGATGATGATGGCGTGGGAGAGCTCCTCCGCTGCGTGCTTCTCCAGTTCGGCGGCGATGTTCATATACGCCGCGCCTTTGAGCACCTGGGAGTAGTTGACGTAAGCGATGATCGCCTGGAACTCGCGTGCCAGGTCTTCGTTGAGCAAATCGACGAGCTTCTCGCGGGTAATGGGCGCAGTGGGCTGGGGTGCATTCTGGGTCGTCATGTCCTCTCCGCATTACGTGATCCTGAGTTTCCTTGGTCACTTGGATGCGGAAAACGGGTTCCAGACGTGCGGATCCGGCTGACAATTGCAGTACTCCTTCGGCTCCGAGTGTGGAGCGGCAACGTGCGAATGCTGATAACTGTTCGAGCATCACAAAATGCTGGTTCGGCGGGACTTACTATTTACTATAGATTTCCATGTCTTTTACCGATTCTTTATTTGGCAGACCCCTGGCCACGAGTGAAGAGCGCGCCGAACACGTCGGCGTGGCCGCCGGGATTCCAATTTTCGGTCTGGATGCGCTGACCTCAGCTGCCTATGGGCCGGAGACAGCGCTGTCGCTGCTTGATTCCGCTTGGAGTGATGGGAATCCACTATCTGATTCCCATCGTGACGGCGGTGCTGGTCCTGCTGGGCATCGTGTTTTTTCAGCTACCGCCAGACGATCGCGGCCTATCCCAGCGGAGGCGGCTCCTACACCGTCGCCAGCGAAAACCTGGGCACGGGCGCCGGTCTGGTGGCCGCCGCGGCGCTGATGATCGATTACATCCTGACCGCCGCGGTCGGCATCACCGCCGGGGTCGGAGCGGTCGTCTCGGACCAGCCGCAACTACAGCCGTACACCATGACGATGTGCCTGGTGGTGCTCGCGTTCCTCGCTCTCGTCAACATGCGCGGGGTCAAGGACACGGGGGCTGCGTTCATGGCTCCCACGTTCCTCTTTGTCGGGACGGTGCTCGCGACCGTCGTGGTGGGCGTCTTGCGGGTCTTTGCTGCCGGAGGGCACCCGGTTGCGCTGGCGCAGATGCCCCACCCAATGCCCGCAACCATTGGCTATCTCAGCGTGTGGCTGGCACTCAAGTCATTTTCCAACGGTTGCGCTGCAATGACCGGGGTTGAAGCCGTCTCCAACGGCGTCATGGCCTTCCGCGAGCCGAGAGTGAAGAACGCTCAGATGGCGCTCACGGTCATCATGGGCACGCTGGTCATAATGCTGTTCGGCACTGCCTGGCTGGCCAAGCAATATGGAATCATGGCGATGGATCCAGAACATCCGGGATATCAGAGCCTGCTCAGCCTAATCGTAATGGCCGTCTTCGGACGGAGCTGGTTCTTTCATTTCACGATGTGGTCGGTTTTCCTCGCCCTAACGCTCAGCGCCAACACCGCGTTCGCCGACTTTCCGCGCGTCACCCGGGCGGTGGCGATGAACGATTATCTGCCCCACGTCTTCATCCTTCGCGGACGCCGTCTGCTCTTTTCCCATGGCATCTACGCACTCACCGCGTTGACGGCGATCATCCTGCTGATGTTCGGCGGCAACATCGACAGCATTATCTCGCTCTATGCCATCGGCGCATTCCTGGCCTTCACTCTTTCCCAGGCCGGAATGGTGAGGCACTGGCAGAAGCAGGATGCCAGCCACAAGGGACGCGGCTGGCATATGCTCGTCAACGGCGCCGGCGCGGTTGCTACAGGCGCCACCACGTTTAATCGTACTCGCGGCCAAGTTTACCTCGGGCGCATGGTTCGTCGCGCTGCTGATCCCCACCCTCATTCTGCTGATGATCGCGATTAAGCAGCACTACACGCGGGTTAAGGGCGAGGTGGTTGAAAGGGCCCCGCTGAACCTGGCCAATCTGCAGGAGCCTCTGGTGGTGATTCCGATGGCCCGATGGGACCGTATGACCGAGAAGGCCATGCGCTTTGCCCTGGTGCTCTCCAAGGAGATCAAAGTGGTCAACGTGAACTGCGACGATGGCGAAGAATCGCTGTGTGTGATCTGGGAGGACAACGTCCTGAAACCGATTCGCGAAAAGGGATTGCCTGAGCCTGAACTGATCACCCTTCATTCCACATTTCGCCTGGTGGTTTCTCCGCTGATGGACTACATCCTCGAAGTGGAGCACCAGCACCCGGACCGCAAGATCACGGTGCTGCTGCCGGAGCTGGTGGTGAAGCACTGGTGGGAGACGCTGCTGCATAATCAGCGCGTTCAACTGCTGAAGCTGCTGCTGCTGGTCCGGGGAAATCAGCGGATTATCGTGGTGAACATTCCGTGGTATCTGTAAAAAAGTTGTCAGTTGCCAGTTATGGGCTGGTTGGCTCAGCACCTGACTTGACCGCGGACTGAGTTGGCGCAGCCGGGCCACCGCGGCAGGCACCCGATCGGCGGCGAGGTCGACCTCTTCCTCGGTGGTCAGGCGGCTCAAGGAGAAGCGGACACTGGCCCGCGCTCGCGCTTCGCTCAGTCCCATGGCAGTGAGCACATGCGACGGCTCGGTCGCACCCGACTGGCAGGCCGACCCGCCCGAGATCGCCAGCCCCTTCAGGTCGAGCGCAATCACCAGCGCCTCGGCCTCCACATGATCGAAGTATAGATTGCTGGTGTTGGCCACGCGGCTGGCCACGCCTCCGTTGACGCCAGCCCCGGCGACAGAAGCGAGAATCCGCTGCTCCAGCCGGTCGCGCAGGGCGGCTATGCCCTGCGGGCTATCCGATCGATTTGAATCCGAAAGCCAGTTCCGCGCCAGTTCCGCGGCTTTGCCCAACCCCACGATGCCCGCCACGTTCTCCGTTCCGGGCCTGCGCCCGCGCTCATGCAGACCGCCGAAGAACATCGGCTTGAGACGAACATTGCGCCGGACGAAGAGCGCACCGGTGCCTTGCGGCGCGTACATCTTATGCCCGGAGATGCTCAGCAGATCGCAGCCCAGCGCGGCGACATCCAGCGGCAGCTTGCCCGCAGCCTGGACGGCGTCGGTGTGGAAGAGCGCGCCGGCGGCGTGCGCCCGGTTGGCCAGCTCGCGCACCGGCTGGATCGCGCCGGTCTCGTTATTGGCGAGCATGACGCTGACCAGTTTGGTCTGGGGCCGCAGCGCATCTTCCAGCGCGGCCGCTTCAACGACCCCTTGCGCGGTGCAAGGGAGGAAGGTGACCTCGACGCCGCGCTCTACCAGCGCCTCGGCGGCGTGCAGCACGGCATGGTGCTCAATGCTGGTGGTGATCAGGTGATCGCCCGGCGCGAGCACGCCGAAGAGCGCCAGGTTGTCGCTCTCCGTGCCTCCGGAGGTGAAGACCACTTCGGCGGCGCGGCAGTTCAGCAGCGCGGCGACCGATGCGCGCGCGCGATCCACCGCGGCCCGCGCGCGCTGACCCGGCTGATGGATGGAGCTGGCATTGCCGAATTCCTGAGACCAGAATGGACGCATCGCGTCCAGCACCTCGGGAAGCACAGGCGTGGTGGCGTTGGCGTCCATGTAGATGCGGCGCACAGGTCTAGTTTACGGCAGTTGCAGGCTGCAGGTTGTCAGTTGAGAGCTACGACAGGCTTCGCTTGAACCTGCAACGCGAAACCCGCAACCGACAACTGGTCTACAGCGTGTCTCCGGGTTTGGCGATGGGCATCTTGGGGTCAGGCTTGAGCGGATAGGGCGGACCTTTGCTGAGGACGTGCTGAAGCTTTTGGTCGTAGCCGTAGAGGTCGTCGAAGAAGTGGATGTGGCCATCCTCGGCGGCGATGGCGGTGACGTAAAAGATGACGATGGGCAGAGGAGTCTTTAGATTGACCTGGTGGTTATCAGGGCCATTGGTCATAGTGTCATGGACCTTATCGGCGTCCCAATCGCCCGGCGTGTTGCTGTTGGCGAGTACCCAGACGGCCAGATCCTCCGGCTTCTGCACGCGGATGCAGCCGTGCGAGAAGTCGCGGCGGGTGCGCTCGAACAGCTCCGGCTGAGGGGTGGAGTGCAGGTAGATGTCGTACTCGTTGGGGAACATGAACTTGACCAGTCCCAGCGAGTTCTTCGGGCCGGGCTTCTCGCGCACCTGCAGGCCGCCGTGGGCGACCTGGTCGGCAGTGTAGCCGGTCAGCACGTTGCCGCTGCGGTCGGTGACCTCGAAGTTGTGGCTGGCGAGGTAGCCAATGCCGCTGGCGCGGATGTGCGGCATCAACTCCTTCTCGACGATGTCCTGGGGCACGTTCCAGTAGGGGCGGAAGATCAGGTACCGCATCATGTGCGCGAAGACCGGAGTGTCGTGATCGCCCACGACCTTACCGACCACGACCTTCATGGTGAAGTCAACCTGGTGGCCGGGGGTATATCCGCGCAAGATGAACTCCGGCAGATTGACGATCAGCGGGGCGTTGACGTACTGGTCGGGCAGCCAGCGCCAGCGCTCCAGTGAGTTTTGCAGCTGGATAACTCGTTCGGTGAGCGGAGTGTTGAGGCTCTTGATGGTGTCTGGAGTCAGCTTGCCGTCCTCGGGAAGGCCGTGGCGATGCTGATAAAGCTCGACCGCGCTGGCCAAGTCATCCACGTAGATGGGCGGAAGATTGGGCGGGGTGAATGCAGGCGGCGCGGGAGCGGGAGCAGGCGGAGCGCCGGGTTTGGCTTTGTGCTGACCGAATCGGCGGTTGAACAGACGTTGCGCGTTGGCGAGCGCCTGCGCGGCGAGCCTTGCGGGGTCGAGATGCTTCATCCGCGCGGGCGGTGTGGGCGACGGCGGCGGGATGGGCACGCCGGGAGCGTGGTAAGGATAGTCGCCGGGAGCGTCACCCTCGAGCTGCAGGCGGGCGAGCAGTTGGCCGGTCGCCGGGTAGGAATCGCCAATGGAGACGCCGGGTTTAGAGACCTGGGGCAGTAGAGGTGCGTTGGCGGCAGCCTGGATCTTGGCGAGATCAAGATAGCGGACCAGCGCAGCCTCGGTCGCGCGGTACTGGTTCGAATCCGGCTCGACGGAAAGGATGAGCTTGGGAACATCGGCTGCATCGACTGCGTTGTCGGAGACGAACTCGGCAAGATCGTATTTCTTTTCGGCGACGTTGATGTCGAAGTCGAAGTGGGCGGGGCTGACGCGGCCGATGCGCAAGTCAGAGATGTAGCGCATGACGCAGATAGTCATCGCCGTATCGAATTGCGCGACTGCGTCACCGGCAGTATCGGAGGAGTCGTGCGTGGCTGCGATCTGCGCGATCTGCTGGACGCGGGCAGGCCAGCGCGAGGCGTCGTAGTCCTCAGGATTGAGGCCCTTCGCGCCGGCGTCCTGAAAGGCGTGGATGAAGGCGACGGTCTGCGCGGTGGGTTTCAGGTCGCGCACCCAGGCGATCTCGTAGTTGCGATCGTCGTAGAAGGTGGCGACGATTTGCCGGTAGTCGGAGTAGTCGGGCCAGCGCAGGATGGGCAACTGCGGCTTGGCGACGATGGCGCGGATGTTGTCGGCGTAGTCGGTGGTGTTGGGCGCGGAGATGGTCTTGCGGTGGCGATGGCAGCCGGCGATCGCAAAGGTGAGCAGAAGCAGCGTCGAGACGGCGGCAACGCGAAGGGTGCAGCTGAAGCGGGGATTCAAGCGGGGATTCCTCGGAGACAGGGTTGGAATGAGCGTCCCACGAGCGACGGTTTTGCGCAAGGGCACTTCGGCACTGTTCTCGACGCTTCGCGTGAAGGCAGGCAGGGGGTGTTCCACGAAGGCCATGCGTTTTCGGTTAGGATACTGGCATGTCAAGGACCGAATCGAGCATGGTGGAGCTGGGATCGGACGCGCCGGCATTCGAGCTGGTGGACGTGGTGAGCGGCCGCGCGGTGGGGCGGGACGATGTGGCTGCATCGGCTGACAGGCGCGGGCTGCTGGTGATGTTTATCTGCGTGCATTGTCCTTACGTAAAGCATGTGGAGCAGGAGCTGGCGCGGATCGGCGCGGATTACGAGGGCAAGATTGGGATCGTGGCGATCTCGGCGAACGATGTGGAGACGCATCCGGAGGACTCGCCGGAGCATATGAAAGCGCAGGCGGAACGGCTGGGTTTCCGGTTTCCTTATCTATACGACGAGACGCAGGAGGTGGCGCGGGCGTACCATGCGGCCTGCACGCCAGACTTCTTTCTGTACGATGCGCAGCTGAAGCTGGTGTACCGCGGGCAGCTCGATGATAGCCGGCCGCGGCGTCCGAGCGGCGGAGGCAACGACGTGCCGGTGACGGGCAAAGACCTGCGCGCGGCTCTGGACGCGGTACTGGCGGGCAAGCGGCCGGACACCAACCAGCGCAGCAGCATTGGCTGCAATATTAAGTGGAGGGAGTAAGGGCCATTTCTTCTGCGGATTATCGTTTTTGCTAAAATCCCTGTTTTCAGTAGGCGATCCTCTAAGCTACTGAATCGGCGTGGCTTCCAGGGGAAGATCCCTGCTTTCTTTGAGTTAGAGCATTTTCACGGTTAGCTGCGCGTTCACTGGGACCTGCAGGCGCCAATGATTGTGGCAAAATGGCGTTGAGAGCCGGAGCCTAGCAGACCCCAGTGAAGACACTCTACGGCTTGATGGGGCGGGGATGCGGACGGAACTCGGGGGCAAAGCGGCCGTCGGGTGAGCGCGGCAGGGCCGGTTTGGGTTGGGGGAGGGTCTGGTTTCCGCGCGGGTTGGGGATGGGTGCGTCGCGGTTTTCCGGGTGGGATTGGGACGAGTTTCGGTGGATTTCGACATTTGGGAAGCCTCCTTGGTGGGTAGTTAGTTAATAGGAAAAGGCCGCGGGCGCCGGTGGTGGCGTTGCGGCCTTTTTAATCTCTACTCCTATTCTACGCGGTGGAGCATAACTCCTATGCCAACTCTATTGGCAATAACTACTTGACGCACAGGTAGGGAAGGTATAAGTTTGGCATACCGTGACAGGGCAGTTTCGATGGTTTTATGTGCAGTCGTTGTAGCTGTGGGGGCCAGCGATCATTGGCCCAACTTGGCGATGAATCTTGTAGCAGAACCGACTCTCGTGCAACTCCGGGGACAACCCGTCGCGGTATCGCACTATGCCGTAAACCCAGAGCTGCTTTCGTCCACTGCGAAGTTGCTCCCGAGATTCCATCGTCGCTGTCCGCAGCGATCTCAGCGACATTGCAATCGTTGATCGTGATGGATTTACCGTGCGGAAGCCATTGGCGATGGCCAAATATGATGTCTGGACGGCCATAAAAGGGTTCGGCGGGCAGGCTCTCGTTGGGGTCGAGGATCGCTTCCTTTTGAAAAACCCAAATAATCTCAGCCGGACAATTGCCATGATTAGTGGCCTTCAGGTCAAGATTGAAGGGATCGAAAGCCTTGCTTTGATTGGTAATCAGCATCCACGACCGTTCAGCCCGGATCAAAGACTGAGCACTCAACAAAGCGGCATTGGCACTCTTTTCGGATATTTCGAGTTGCCGATTCGTCGCTATGTCCTGCTTCTCTATCAGACCAATCTGGCGCTGCAATTCGGTAAGGGTTTTTCGGGAGTACCAAACATAAACGCCAGTGAGGGCGACGTAGAAGAAGGTCAGGATCGACATTATCCATTCGCCGTGGGACATAAATGGTTCAGGCTTTGGACTGGGGTTGGGCTTCTGATTCTGTGTTTCGGGTTGGGGTATGTTGTCGGCGGTTTGTTTGAGGGCAGAAGATACTGGCGGTGCGTCGGGTGCCTGTGCGCGGCTCTGCCCGCTGGAGTCTATGGGCTTGGCTTGATTTTTTCCTTCATCCCCAGGTGACGAGATAAACACGAATAGCAACAATGCGAGTGCGAGGCGCATAATCACCCTTATGAAACACGAATATTATGAAGGCCCGGAGGCGGCGAAGCGGTTTGAAAACCTAGCAACGTCACTATTCCGCGCACCCAAATCTATCGTGAAACCGGCTCCAAAGCCAGCGCGTAAGCCACGCAAAACCAGCAAGGACTAATGGTTGCGCTTGCCTCGTCCTTGCCGCCAACTAGCACGATGTGGCACTGCCAGCGCCGGAGAGATCGGCATAGGTTAGCCGACGGCCCGCGACCTGAGAAAGGACTTTGTTGAACCGTTGCGAATCCGAAACGCCAATGCGGTTATTAAAGCGGAACATCTGTTCGTCGAGGTAGCGATCCAAGTGGAACGGCTCTACCGCAACGTAAGTCCCAGCAAGGTTCCGCTTGGTAAGGCTCCAGAAGTTTTCGAGGCAGTTGGTATGAACTTGGCCCCGCACATAGTTGTCGATGTGATTGACCGTTTCGTGAATGTACTTGTTCTTTAGCGCGTTTTCATAGGCAATAGCCTGATCGGTGTAGACCTTCGATCCATGCTCAACATTGGCCAAAATCTCGCGCTGCAAAGTCTCCCGGCGGGTGTTGGGCACAACCTTGGCCCGAACTTCGCGGGAGCTGCGGTCGAAGATTCCCATGATCGCCGTCTTGCCGACATAGCGGGTATTGTTTCGATAGGACACCGGTTGCTCAGACAGTTTGCGCTGAATTGCAATGCGGCGCTTCGCGTGCATGTTCTTCACCTTCGCGCCTACGTATGCTTCGTCCACTTCAACTTCACCGCTTCCACCGTCGCCACCCAGCTTGCCAAGATCGGCATTCTTCATGGCCTCACGGATACGGTGCAGCATGAACCATGCTGTCTTTTGCGTAACGCCAACGCTGCGCATGATCTCATAGCTAGAGACGCCATTCTTGCAGTTTGCGAGCATCCACATGACCATCATCCACTTGTCGATGGCAATGGGACTGTCCTCAAAGATCGTGCCCACCTTGAGGCTGAATTGCTTGTCGCAGTCGTAGCAAAACCAGACCTTGCGAGTCTTGACGAAGGAGTGCTTCTCGCCGCCGCACCTAGGGCAGGTAACCAAGCCATTGGGCCAGCGGAAATCGACCGCGTAGGCGAAGGCTTTGTCCTTGTCGGCAAAGTAGATAATCGCGTCTTGGAGAGTTCGTGGGCTGCCCATAAACAGAATGCTACGCCGAATCTACCTGTGTGTCAAGTATATTATTGCCACTCTATTCCCGTGTGGATGGAGTGAGTTGGGGGATTTGAGGGTTGACATGTTTTTGACGCGTAAATGCGACAGACCAAATACGGGGGCCTTCGCCGCGCTCAGAATTACGGGCGGCTTTTTGGGGGGCTAGTGGCGGGGGTGGTGGCGGGATGGCGCGGGGGCGGTTTCGCGCCAGGTCTGGGTGCCCCCCAAGGGCGGGAGGCGGTGAGGTCGAGGTGGATGGAGGTGGTTGCGTCCGCGGAGGGCCCCGGGGCGGTCGATTCCGCCGGCGTTGGCTTGGCTCCGGGTATGGCGTTTGCGCCGGACGCGGCATCGGGGACGGTGGCGAGCAGATCTTCCAGGCCGTCGCCAAACTGAGGGGCAGCGTGCGCGAGGGCGAGCAGGCGGGCGGGGACGACGCTGCCGGTGAGATGGAGGGTGTAGCCGGAGGCGTCGAAGTGGCCCTCGAGGATGGCGGGCTGCTTGCCACCCAGAGGAAGGGCGATAGGGAGCAGGTCGAAGCTGACGGGGCCAGCGGGCGGCGCCGGCGTGGCATGGAAGCGGGAGGGCGGCGGGAGCGGGGTTGAGCGGAGGACGATATCGGCCAATGGGATGGGTCTGCGGCCGAGCGCGGAGAGTTGGAGCGATTCGCCGGTGAACTGGAGCGAGCCAGACAATAGCGAGCCAGACAATGTGGATGCGTGCGGCGCTGCGGGCGTGGCCGGAGGCTGAGGCCGGTTGGGATGGGTGCGCGGCGAGGGTGAAGCAGGCCCTGCAGGGTTGCCGGGAGCGTTCCAGGCGAGGGTTCCGGCGAGGGTCCCGGTACCGGCGAACGCGGTGGGGGGGTGCTGGGTGGCGATGCCGAGCCAGTCAAACAAGGTGCTGGCGGGGAGCGCAGGAATGGTGAGGGTGGCCGATGCGGCGGCCGGGTTTCGGACGTCGGGCAGGTCCGCGGTGAGGACGAGGGTGCTCTGGTTGGAGGAGGCGCCCGGGGGCCAGTGGCATTCGATCGAGGAGAAGGAGTGGAAGGAGTTGAGCACCTTTGCCCGGCAGCCTAGATCGAGGGTGAGCGGGCGAGCGGGGACGAAGCCGGCGCGGCGGGCTTTGTCGAGCTTGATCTCGCCTGAGATGGAGTTTTGGTCGACGGTGCCGAGGATGGCGAAGGTGAGGGCGAACTCCCCGCGCAGGCCAGCGTCGCGACCGATGAAGAGACTGCTGAGGCCACCGAGTTGGGCATCGCGCCAGTCGCCGTGGAGGTCGATGGGGACCTGAACGATGGAGGCGATCGGAGAGGGGCAGGCTGGACGCCGCCGAGGGCCCCTTCGAGACGCAGGGTGCCGGTCTCACCGGGGCTGATGTCGGTGCGGACGGGATGGGCTTCGACGCGGAGATGCCATTGGTGAGGCTGGGGCAGCCACAGGGCGAAGTCGGCGTCGGTGAGGGAGAAGGGGGTCTTCTCCTGGTCAAGTTTGAGGTTGACGCGGGCGCCAGTAGCTTCGACGTAAGGGAAGCGGGGAGCGGGGCCGGCGTAGGTTTGCGCGGTGGGCGCGGCTTCGATGTGGGAGGCTTGCAGAAGCAGGCGGTCGATGTTCCAGCGGCCGTCGGCGCGGTGGACGAGGTTGACGCTGGGCGCGGTGCCGTTGTCGCCGGCGCTGAGGGAGATGCGGGAGATTTCGACGCGCTTGCGCCAGAGCGAGCCGATGCGCAGGGTGGCGCGGACCTGGCCGGCGCGGAGGATGGGTTCGGAGCCGAAGGCGGGGTCCTCCTCCACGACGAAGTTGTCGAGGGTGAAGCCGGGCATGGGAAGCAAGGTGAGGGAGACGCGGTCGAAGTGGACGGGACGGCCCAGCGAAGCGCCGATGTTGGTGGCGATGCGGCGCTGGAAACGGCTGACGCTGATGAGCGGCGGGATAAAGATGAGCAGAAGCAGGACCAGCAGCACAGCGAGGATAAGCGCGAGGCGGCGACGAATGAGGTGGGGACCGACGGGCTGAGGCTCGGTGTCGGGATCGATGTCGTGGATGTGGGTAGAGTCCATAGAAGGCGAAGTTCGCGGACGGCCTATTCTAGCGTGAAGGCAGCTACTGGCTGTTAGCCACCAGCTTTCTGCTCACCTGATGACGTGGAAGGTGCGGCTCCAGCGGGTCTGGTCGAAGATGTGGACGAGGATTTGGCCCATGAAGGCGATGCGGTCGCCGATGGAGGTCTTGTTCATCTGGTCGGGCGGAGTCTGGAAGGACCAGTAGACGAACATGGGCCGGCCGACGATGTTTTCGCGGGGGACGAATCCCCAGAAGCGGCCGTCGAGGGATTCGGTGCGGTTGTCGCCCATGGCAAAGACAAAGCCGGGGGGGACGACCAGGTCGCCGCCCTGGATAAACTTCGGCAGCTCGGCGACCCAGGCGATGGTTCGCTGGTCGATTGCCTTCCGGTCGATGCAGACCTGGTCCTGGCAATCCCCACGCGCTGCCAGGTCGTGGTTCGCCTGACTGCTGAGATCCGCCAAGCCGGAGGGGAAGTCGTCGCGATAGGGAGTGTAGGCGTCGTGGGGATCGCCGTCGTCCCTGGGCATCCCGGCGTAGGGCTCGCTCTGGGCTACGCCGTTGAGGTAGACGACCCCGCCGCGCAGGTGGATGCGGTCGCCGGGGATGCCGATGCAGCGCTTGACCAGGTGGAGGTCGGGGGTTTCGGGGTGGGGCTTGAGGAAGACGATAACGTCGCCGCGCTGCACGTCGCGGTAGTGGACTAGCGGGAACCAGTGCGAGAGCGGCGCGAGCGAGATGCGGTCGACGAGGACATGGTCGCCGATGAGCAGGGTCTTCTCCATGGAGGCGGAGGGAATCTCATAGTTCTGGAAGACGAAGGTCATGACAAAGAGGCCAACGGCGAGCACGGCACAGATGGAGGAGAGCGACTCGAGGGCGGTCTCTTCTCGGTTCTGGCCGGCAGACGGGGACCCGGTGGTAGGCGGCGCACCGGACGGTGGGGCGGGAGTCTTGATCGGACGCCTCATGAGTGAAACGGGGTGGATGGAAGCGGCGCGGGTCGAGATTTCGGATACATCTATCGAGAGGATGCCTTAGCGGACGACGTGGAAGGTGCGGCTCCAGCGGGTCTGATCGAAGATGTGGATGAGGATGTGGCCCATGAAGGCGATGCGGTCGGCGATGGAGGTCTTGTCGATCTGGTCGGGCGGGGTCTGGAAGGACCAGTAGATGAACATGGGCCGGCCGACGATGTTTTCGCGGGGGACGAATCCCCAGAAGCGGCCGTCGAGCGACTCGGTGCGGTTGTCGCCCATGGCAAAGACGAAGCCGGGGGGGACGACCAGGTCGCCATCGACGATGTGGTTGGGCAGGTCGACCATCCAGTTGGGGGTGACGTTGGTGTCGTTGGGATCGGCGGGAACGTCGGGGAAGTCGTCGCGGTAGGGATTGAAGGCGTGCTGCGGGTCGCCGTCGTTGACGGGCATGGCAGCGTAAGGCTCATTCTGGGCGACGCCGTTGAGGTAGACGACGCCGTTGCGCAGATGGATGCGGTCGCCGGGGACGCCGATGCAGCGCTTGACCAGGTAGAGGTCGGGGGTTTCGGGGTGGGGCTTGAGGAAGACGATGACGTCGCCGCGCTGGACGTCGCGGTAGTGGACCAGCGGGAACCAGTGCGAGGGCGGCGCGAGCGAGATGCGGTCGACCAGGACATGGTCGCCGATGAGCAGGGTCTTCTCCATGGAGGCGGAGGGAATCTCGAAGTTCTGGAAGATGAAGGTCATGACGAAGAGGCCGACGGCGAGCACGGCGCAGATGGAGGCGAGCGACTCGAGCGCGGTCTCGTGCTCCTCGTGCTGGGGCTGCGGGGGTTTGGCCGCGGACGCGGTGGGGTGGTCTCTTCGGGGGATGGAGTGACGGTGGGTTCAGGCAACTTGAGATCTCCGCGCCCGGCGGGATGGGCAGAGGATAGTGTATCAACCCGGGGAAGTGGGGGCGGTGGGCTCAGTCTACGGATGGGCCTGGAGCTTGCGGAGGAGCGGCATGCGGATGGGTGGCGGCTTGTTGGAGTTCGAGGATCTTGAGGACGGAGTTGTCTACGGCGTAGGTGATGGTGGTGCCGCAGGAGGGGCAGTCGGCGGTCTGCAGGATCTCGCCGAAGGGATTGTGATTCTCGATGGGGAAGGAACGCAGGCATTCGGTGCAGGTGGCGAGCAGGTAGTCGCTGCTGCGGCGATTGATCCAGAGCGGAGCGCGGCACTGCCGGGTGAGGGCCGGCCGCAGGGGCCGCTGGCTGTAGAGGTCGCGGAGAGTGGAGATGAGCTGAGGCGGAGTGTACTCGCCCTTGCGGAAGAAGGCGTTCATCAGCAGGCCGGGGTTATCCGAATGCAGTACGAACTCGCCGCTGATGACGATGACGGGGATCTGCGGGAAACGGCGGCCGAGGATGGCGAGCAGCTCAAAGCCGGACATATTGGGCATGCGCAGATCGGTAACGATGAGGTCGGGCGGGGTCTCGCGCAGTTGGCGGAGAGCTTCGAAGCCGTCCTCGGCGGTGCGGCAGGAGAAGTTGTTGGCCTCGAGGATCGCCTTCATGGTGTGTAGCAGATCCGGCTCATCGTCTACCAGCAGGACACGCGCGGCGAAGTCCTTGATCAGCGGATGCGGCTGGCTGGAGGTGGGGCCGGGCATGGGCGGCATTATCTGACGGGATGCTCGGAGAGGCGGGGCTGGCGGCCGTCGGTGGCTTTGCGGAAGAAGATGCCGGCGGGGCAGTATTCGGAGTCGCTCTTGAGCTTGTGGGCGATGTGCGGCGGAGGCGCGTCGGGGACGTGGTGGCGATGGACCTTGACCGCGCCGGTGCAGTCGGAGCAGCGGAACTCGGTGTCGGCGTCGATGAGGGCTTCAGAGACAGACTTGAGCTTCCAGAAGGGTTCGTAGCCACCGCCGGTCTTGAGGCGGCGGCGTTTGACCTGGCACTCGTAGATTTTTTCGGTTTCGGCGGCCATGATGCTCCTTAGGATTTGCGGGGTGCGAGTTGTTGGTTATAGGTTGTTCATTGAAGGCGATGCCGAGATCCTCTCGACAAGCTCAGGACCAGAACGACGACTCAAACACAGGCGTCCTTCCCTGCCCTTCGTTCCCTGCGCGTGGCTATTCGACGGGATGGTCGGAGAGCCTGGGGGCGCGGCCGTCGGTGGCCTTCTTGTAGAGCAGGCCGGAGGGACAGAATTCAGCGTCGGCGGCGAGCTTATGCTCGACGTAGGGCACGGTGCCGGCCTTGCCATTGCGGCCGAGCAGCTTGACCGCGCCAAAGCAATCCTTGCAGCGGAACTCGGTGTCTTCGTCGGAGAGGGCTACGGCGACGTTCTTGACCTTCCAGTAGGGCTCGTAGCCTCCACCCTCCTTGACGCGGCGGCGGCGGACCTCGCACTCATACATCTTTTCGCGTTCTACAGCCATTCGTCTCCTCGTGCGTAGTTCTCAGGTTTGGTTGAGAGCCGAAACTTGCCCGTCGGCCGGTCTGGTTTGAGCGCCTTTTATCCTGTTCCGCCGACCGTCATGCGGTCGAGCCTTACGGTGGGCATGCCGACGCCGACGGGCACGGATTGCCCGGCCTTGCCGCAGGTGCCGATGCCTTCATCCAGGGCGAGATCGTTGCCCACCATGGAGACGTACTTGAGCGCCTCCGGGCCGTTGCCGACGAGGGTTGCGCCCTTGACCGGGCGGGTGACTTTGCCATCTTCGATGAGGTAGGCCTCGGAGGCGGAGAAGACGAACTTGCCATTGGTGATGTCGACCTGGCCGCCGCCGAAGTTGACGGCGTAGAGGCCGCGGGGGACGGACTTGATGATGTCCTCGGGGAGGTCGTCGCCGGAGAGCATGTAGGTATTGGTCATGCGCGGCATGGGGATGTGGTGGTAGCTCTCGCGGCGGCCGGAGCCGGTGTTGGGCGTGCCCATCAGGCGGCTGGAGAGCTTGTCGGAGAGATAGCCCTTGAGGATGCCATTCTCGATGAGGACGGTCTCCTGGGTGGGGTTGCCCTCGTCGTCCAGGTTGATGGAGCCGCGGCGGTTGGGCATGCGTCCGTTGTCGACGACGGTGACCTTCTCGCTGGCGACTTTTTGCCCGATGAGGCCGGCGAAGGCGGAGGTTTTTTTGCGGTTGAAGTCGGCTTCGAGGCCATGGCCGACGGCTTCATGCAGCAGGACGCCGGGCCATCCGGGGCCGAGGACGACGGGCATCTCGCCAGCTGGAGCGGCGACGGCGTTGAGTTGCAGGATGGCGGTGCGGGCGGCCTCGCGGGCGAAATGCTCGGGCGAGTGGGTGCCTTCGAAGAAGTCGAGGGTGACGCGGCCGCCGCCGCCGGAGGTGCCGCGGGTGGTGGAGCCGGCGCCGTCGTTGCCGCTGGCGTCCTTGGCGATGACGAAGATGTTGAGGCGGGCAAGCGGCTGGGTGTCGGAGGCGAAGGTGCCGTCGGAGGCGGCGACCAGGATGCGGCGCAGCTCGTCGTTGAAGCCGGCGCGGACCTGGGTGATGCGGGGGTCGAAGGCGCGGGCGGCGCGGTCGGCACGCTGGATCAGCTCAAGCTTGGCGGCGATCTCGGCATCGGCGGTGGCGCCGGCGATGGGGTAGAGGGTGGGCTCGTCGGAGGTATGGCGGAAGCCTGACATCTGCTCTTTAGTTGGGCCGCTGGCGATGAGGGCGGCGGTGCGGGCGGCGCGGAGCAGGCGGTCGGAGGAGAGATCGTCCGTATAGGCGTAGCCGGTGCGTTCGCCGGAGAGCACGCGGATGCCGCAGCCGACGCTGATGCCCTGCGAGGCGGACTTGACGAGCGACTCGTCGATGCCGAGGGAGGTGGAGGTAACCGACTCAAAGTAAAGGTCGGCGTAGTCTCCGCCGGCGGAGAGGGCTTCGCCGAGGCAGCGCTCCATGAGGCGCTCGGAGAGGCCGAGTTTCTCGATGAAGTAACGCTTGTGGTCGGGTGTGGGGGAGGCCTGCGGAAAGGTCACAGCTTCTATTCTAGGCCTCGAAATGAGTTAACGGCAAATAAAGTGCGAAGAAACGGGCGTGGGCGTGATATGGTTGCAGGTTTTGCGTCTGTGCGGATGGAAGTGGAACGATGAAGGCGAGCGCTGGCCACGCTGATCGGCGAGCGACCGTCAACTGCTGTGACCGTTGCATTGAAGGACTCCCAGGTAGACCGCCCAGGGGCCAACCGGGTCGCGATACTGGGACGCCAGGACGCGGGAGAGTTGATGCAGGTGGGTGAGGTCGTGGACAGCCCACGTCGCCAGAAGCTGGGCGAGCGTCACCGATCCAAAGGCGGGATGGGTGCCACGGCGCGCGAGGTCCTGCGGCTGCAGTTTCAGTGCCTGTAGCGCAGCAATGTTGCCGGTTCGCAGGTGTGTGAATTCGTCGAGGAGTTGCTCCAACGATTTGCCGCGGCTCTCTTCGAATTGGGCGTTGCGATCAAAGGGGTCGAATGGCCTCGCCTCGCCGTGATCGAGGATGATGCGCGCGCGGGGCATCCAGTCGGTGCGCTCGCCCACGATCAGGTGGCCGAGGACGTCAAAGGCGCTCCAGGTGCCGTCGCCTTCGTTGGCATGGGTCCAGGTGTCGGGCAGACCACGCAGGAGCGCGTTCAGGGTTGCGGGCGTGCGGGTGAGCAGCGCAACCGTGTGGGGAAGGTTGAATTCGATTCTGCTGGGCATACGGAATCGATGATGCCGGGGTGATTTGGACTCAAGCGCGGAGCGCGATTCGGTTAGCGGTTTGCGAGAATTGGGGGAGAGGCGGCGGCTCGACTGATTTACACAGCACTCATTGGCTAGAGCAACTCATGCGCAGACGGAAGCGGCGACCGGAGGCGCCGCGACCTTGCACCGATTGCGGCCCTCGTGCTTCGCCTCATAGAGAGCGATATCGGCCTCGCGCAGAATCCCCTCCAGGGAGAGATGACCCCACTGGCGGGCGGCGACGACGCCCATGCTGATGGTGACGGCAATTGGCCCCTGCGCGGTCGGGATGGGCACGCCGGTAATGGCCATTCTGATCTGGTCGGCCCGGGCCAAGGCGTCTTCCTTGTTACAGCCAGCCAAAATGACCAGGAACTCTTCTCCGCCGTAGCGGCCGACATAGTCGTACACGCGCACGGCGCCGACGAGCCTCTCCGCAACTTTACGCAGGACCTGGTCGCCCACCGAATGGCCGTGAGCATCGTTGATGCTCTTGAAGTAATCCAGGTCTCCGAGCAGAAGGACGGTGGATCCGTTTTCGCGATTGCCGCGGGCAAGTTCACGATCGAGCGCATCGACGATGGCCTCCCGGTTCAGGAGCGCGGTAAGGGAATCATGGGTCGCCTTGTATCGAAGCTTCTCCTGTGCTTCATGCAATGCAGCTTCGGTGCGTTTCAAGGCGGTGATGTCGCGACCGATGCCGATGATGCCGACGATGTTGCCGGCGGCGTCGCTTAGGGGGACTTTGGTGGTGAGCGTGCATTTGGGTTCGCAATTGAGCTGGTGCGACGTCTCATCGCGGCCGATCAACGGATTGCCGGTGCGGATGACCTCCTGTTCGTCGGCGAGGAAGCCTTCAGCGAGGTCGCGGGTATAGAAATCGAAGTCGGTCTTGCCCAGCAGATCGTCGATGGAGCCGGCCGCCATGGCATCCACCGTGCTCTGGTTCGCGAGCAGGAAGCGGCTGTTTGAGTCCTTGACGTAGATGCAATCGGGCACGCTGGCGACGACGGCCCGAAGCATCTCCAGTTCTGCTGCGCTGGCTTCGACGGACGGATCGATTGGCTTTCTCTTCCTGAACAGTTGATTTGCCAGGGCGCCCGCGCAGGCCGACAAACACAGAGACAGCAAGAATCCCCATTGCGCCGCGGAAGAGACACTGAATGCATCGAATTGCGCCAAAAGCGTCATCGCCTTGCAGCCTGGCATGGTGCGGAAGTGCGCCCCTGCCTTCCCCCACAGGAGTACATCGGCATAAGCTCCTGATAATTCAGTGCCTCTTCGGGATGCGAGACGAGTTTTTGTCGTGCATTCGATCTGCCCGCTCGATTTTAGGGACGGGGTGGTGGGGCAATGGTGTCAGCCCAGTAGCCGTTGCGCGCGGAGACGCGCAGATTGGCGTAACTCGGCAGACCGAGGGTGAGGAGGTGGAAGCCGGGGTGGGGCGACTGCGGCTGGAAGCTGAGGATATAGCGGTTGGGGATGTGGTTGGAGATGGTGTGCAGGTCGCGTTCGAGGCTCTTGGCATTGGTGAGCTTGAAGTATTCGCCGCCGGTGGTGCGGGCGACGGTCTCGGGGATGTTTTTCTGCAGGCCGTCGAGGATGGCGATGACGGCGGCCTTGGCGAGGGCGAGCGGCGGAGCGAGCAGGCCGAGGCAGTTGAAGGCTTGCTCGGCGGGATTCTGGTTGAGGTTGACGTTGGGGTCGTTGGGGTCGCGGCTCATGCAGCCGTGGGCGGGGCCGGGAGTGGAGTCGCCGAGGGCTTTCTCGGAGTTGCGCTTGAGGTCGGAGACTCCGGAGGAGAACCCAATGCTGTAGATGGCGGTGTTGGTGTCGCTGATGGCGCGCAGGGCCTGATCGAGGCGGAGCTTGCTGCCGCGGTCGTTGGACTCGGAGAGGAGCAGGATGGCGCGGCGGTACTGCAGGGGCTGCTTGCGCAGCAGGTCGATGGAGAAGCCGATGGAGTCGAGGATGGCGGCGCCGTCGTCTCCATTGTTGTCGGCAATGAGGGCCTGGATGCCGTGGGCGGCGGCATCGATGTCGGGGGTGAAGTCCTGGACCAGGACGGGCGAGCTATCGAAGCCGACGACGGCGACCAGATGCGGGACGTCGCCAACGACGGACTCGATCATCGGAGCGAGCGCGGCGTACTTGTCCAGCTCGCGTGCGCCGGCTCCTCCGCCTTCGATGTCGACGACCAGGGCGAGGGGCTCGCCGCCGGTGTCCTGTTCAAGGTGGAGTTTCTGTGGGACACCATCGTCGGTGAGGACGAAATCGTCGGCCTTGAGGGTAAAGACGAGCTGGCCGGATTTTTTATCGCGAACGAGTGCGGGAACCAGGACCAGGGTGGAGCTGGTGGTAAGGGTGGTCGCTGGTTGGGCGGTCTCGGCGGAAGCTTGCGGGGCAGAGTTGGTGGGCGTCTGGTCGATGGACGGCTGCGCGAGCGCGCGGGCTGCGAACGCGACGCAGAGGAGCGCGAGGATGAAGCGGAGCCTCAATGGCGGAGCCCTCCGCCTAAGTGTAATGCGAAGGCTAAGGGACGCGGGCGGCAGAGGAGGGAGTGACGGTGGCCTCGATGTCGATGACGACCTGCTTTTCAACGCGGAAGATCATGACGCTGGGTACCTTGAGGCCCCAGGCGACATAGGGGACGATGAAGTGGCACACCGCGGCAACGGCGGCATCCTTCGGGTGAAGGGTGACGGCGAGCTGCATGGGATGGTCCTGGCCGTGCAGGTTCATGACGCCGTCGACGGTGATGGACCCGGAGGCGGTGAGGTCAACCTTGCCCTCGACGCGGACAGGACGGAAGGTGATGGTGGGATACTTGGCAGTCTCGAGCACGACGCTGTTCATGCGGCTATCGCGGGCGTTGTCGCCGCTCTGGCCACTGGCGGCGTCGATGACGATGAGACCGCTGGCCGCGCCGGTGGCGGGATCGATGCTGATGGAGCCGTTCCTCAGCTTGAAGGTGCCGTGGACGGTATGAACGTTGGAGTTGACGGTCCAATGGACGACGGTTGCCGCGGGATCGAAGGTGAAGTCCTGTGGAGCGGATTTGGCTTGGGCGCGCACAGCCGTGGGCGAGAGGCCAACACGGCGAAAACGAGGAGAATGCGGCGGAGTCGATTGGCGATCATGGGTTGGCTCCTTTGGTGAGCAGATTCCAGCCGAAGCGTGGGGTGCGGCGGAGGAGGACGGATGCGAGATTCTTCTGGCCCATGTGGGCGTGGAGGAGTTCCTGGAAGAAGACGGGGGTGGATGCGAAGGCGCGCATGGCGCGCACCTGCAAGGCTGGCCAGCGGTCGAGCGTGAGCATGAGGTCGGCCCATGGTGAGGGGAAGCCGTGCGATCTGGCGGTGGGCGCGGCGGTAGGGTGCGAGCGAGCCGGAGTGAATGGAGTCCGCGAGCGCAATGGCCTGGCGGAATGAGATGGCGAGGCCTTCGCCAGTGATGGCGTCGGCCGAGCCGGAGGCGTCGCCGAGCAGGGCTACGGATTCGGTGGCGACGCGGCGTAGCTTGCAGGACGCGGTGATGGCTCCGCGCTGCTGGGAGACGATCTCGGCACCGGCGAAGCGCGCGGCAACTTTGGGGAAGTCATCCAGGATATTGTCACGGGCACCGGCGCGGACGGCGCGAGAGTCGCGGGTAACGTAGACGACACAGACACAGTCGGGCGCGACCGGCGTGATGTAGAGCTGTCCGATGAGCCCCCAGTGGATCTCGACGAAGTGGCTCCACGGAGCAGTGCGGTAGTGGGTGCGGAAGCCGAAGCGGATGGAACGGCTGCGGGCGCGGTCGAGGCCGGCCCACTTGCGCACGGAGGATGCCTGGCCGTCTGCCCCAATGAGCCAGCGGAAACGGATGGGTTGGCCGTTTACGAGAGCGGTGTTGTCGCCGGTTTGGGCTTGGCTGACCGTGGGGAGCTGCACGCGGCTATTCCAGAGCAGGCGGACGCCCGAGGCCTGGGCGCAAGCGGCGAGAAGCTGATGCAAGTGTGGGCGGCGGACGCCTATGCCTGCACCGAGGGGAAAGCTGGCGTCAACGTGGTGGACGGAGTTTTCGAAGCGGATGCCGTGGAAGAGGTGCCCATCGCGTTCGTCGAGGGTGACGCCGAGTTGGGCGAGTGAGTCGCGCGAGTCGGGCATAAGGCCCTCACCGCAAGCCTTGTCGATGGGGAAGGTGCGGGCCTCGACCAGGGCGCAATCGATGCCGCGCTGGCGAAGAGCGATAGCAGCGGCGAGGCCTGCCGGTCCCCCGCCAACGATCAGGACATCGGTGTTACTTGAAGATAAGGCAGGGCGATTCTGCATGCGGCAAGCTCTCCCGGAGTTCTGCAAAGACGGTCATTCTCCACTGAACTGTGCAGGAGCAAGGATGAGGTGTAATCTTAGATGTATAAGACTCATTAGTGTTAGACTATTTCTTAATCCTCTAAGAGTCAACCGGAGGAAGATGCTAGACTCAGCGCGGTAAGGGGTAGCGGAGCAACGATCGATGCCTTTGTCCAAGAAGACGGGCCTTCCGACCAGCGCCGAGATGCGCATTCTGAATGCGCTGTGGCAGCTGGGGCCGGCGACGGTGGATGATGTGGTGAACTTCTTCCCCGAGGGCGACCGGCCAAACTACAAGACGACGCAGGCATTCTTGCGCATTATGGAGAATAAGGGCTTTGTGCGGCACACGGCGCGAGGGCGGGTATTTGTCTTTGAGACCATGGTGACGCAGGAAGAGGTAAATCAGCGCTCGGTAGAGGTGCTGCTGGCGCGTAACTTCGGTGGGTCGGCCACCGGGCTGCTGGTAAATCTGCTGGAATCGGACACGGTGCGGGCTACGGACATTGCGCTGCTGGAGAAGATGATTCGGGACTATAAGAAACGAAAGAAGGCCGGGGCGGCGGAGGACTGACGGATGACCGGAATGAGTTCGACTCTGGCATTGCGGGCGGCGTCGGAGGTGGTCAGCTTTCTGCTGAAGACGACGTTCGAGTGGTGCGTTTGCCTGCTGCTTGTCCGGGCCGCAAGCTCCGCACGCAGCCGCTTTAATCTATGGCTGACGATGCTTCTGGCGTTTGGGGCGCAGTGGGGCTGGATGTGGGCGGCGATCCTGAGGCGGGTGGAGCCTACCACCCAGCAGGTGGCGCGTGTTGCGGCCCACGGCGGGCTGATCACCGTTCCTGCCGGAGTTGTGGATGCGGTCGGGCTGGATACAACAATTTTGTTGGCGGGATATCTGTTGGTTACAGCGTGGGGGCTGCTGGGTACGGTGGCGGCTCGGATCCGGCTGGCGCGGGCGATGCGGCATAAGGTACCTGCGGGCGAGCGCGTGGAAGCGATCTTCCGTGATGTGATAAACGGCGCGGGACCTAAGTTGCGAAGATGTGAGCTTTGGGTGCTGCCGGGGCTGGGCTCACCGGCCACACTGGGCTGGTTCAAACCCAAGGTGATCGTCCCGCCGCCGTGCGAGGCGCAGGATGAGGCGGAGCTGAGGGCCGCTTTCTGGCATGAACTGAAGCATGTGCAAAGGCGCGACGCCTTATGGAATGGAGTGGTACGCGTGTGCCGTGACGTGCTGTGGTTCCACCCGTGTGCGCGTCATGCCGCGGCCGCGCTGTGCGCAGAACGTGAGCTGGCATGCGACGCCGCAGTGGTGCGCGAGCATCCGCTGAGCCGGGACGTATATGCCACCTGCCTGGTGCGATTTGCACGGATGCGCGACCTGGCGCCGGAGCCTGCGGCCGCGACCATCGAGATGGCGTCGAGCGATGCCCTGCTGACGACGCGGGTGCAGTCGATCTTGAATGATCTGCCAGGCGCCGGACGGTTTTCGCGGGCGTGGCGGGGAGCGGCCAGCGCAGCGCTGATTGGGTTGATGGCGGCTACTGTCCCGGGCGTAAATGTGCTGTTCGGCGCTGCAAGGGTGGGAGCGCTGGTGGAGTCTGCGAGTCAGCCTGCAGCAAAGGGTGAGGCAAAGAGGCATTTGGGCAAGGCTGCAGGTGTCGTATTGAAGCAAGCAGATGCGCGTGTGGGAGGATTTGAGATGACCGGGGCAGAGCCGGCTGCGGTGACGCACGATGAGGCGCTGGCGGCGGAGCACCGCGCTGCAATGGGGGTGTTGACTGAGTCGACGGGAATGGACGGTGAGGACGAAGTGGGCCGCACTACCAACGCGGGCGCCACTGGAGGATCGGGGCATCCGGGCGCAAGAAAGTCGCCGACAGGGTGGACTGCGGTTGCGGTGGATGCGGCGGAGCGGATCGCGCTGGCTGGCGGCGGGCATGACAGCGACGACCACCATTGATGGCTGAATGATTCAGCGGCCGTGGGAGGGGTCGGGTGAGGACGAAGAGCTGAGGTCAAGCGCGAAGCTGGGCGCGCCGGGGGCGTAGCAGTTGCCATCGCGGTAGGTCGCATTGCAGGACCGCGTGAGATTTTTCCGCTGGGGAGATTGGGCGAACTGCCAGGCGGTTCCGTCGAGGGTACCGCTGAGGTCGGGCGAGGGCGGGTTGGCAGGATGAACGACGCATCCCGGCGCGGGTGGGCAGGCGTCCTGGATGATCCAGAAGGCGATGGGATGTAGATGCTTAGCGGCAACCTGTTGGCGAATGTCCTGGATGGTGGTGATGGTGACGGGCTTGCCATCGGGACCTTTGCCGTCGGGCACGGGCTGGCCGCTGGCGTAGAGGCCGGGGAAGTAGGCGGATTGGGCGACGGCCTCGGTCCAGGCGAGCAGGTAGTCGGACTGCTCGGGTAACATGCGGCCGCCTTCTTCCAGATCGAGGAAGAGGATGGTGCGCGGCGGAAAGCCTTCGCGTTTGGCGGCGTCGACGGCGACGGCAGCGTCCTGGCGGCCAAGCGCGGCGGGCGACTTGCCGGACTTCTGGGAGCGGAGAATTTCCTTGTCGAGGCGGCCGTTCGCGAGGACGAGGAAGCCGAAGCCGTTGCGCAGCAGGATGTCGCGCTTGCCGACCCAGGAATTCGTGTGCGTGAAAGGCGGGTTGGTGAGCCAGTAGCCGGTGAAGGCGAACTGCTTATGCAGCGCGGGAAGCGGGTCGTCGCCGGGATAGATGTCGGCGTCGAAGCCGAGGTAGTTCTGTGGGGCTGGCGCGCGGGGCGTCTGGCTGCGCCGTGGCAACGGGAGACGGGGCGAGCGGGAGCGCGGCGAGGGAGAGGCGGCAGGAGGGGCATAGGGGTTGGATGCGTGCGAACGATTATAGAGATTCCTGCCTAAAAGTTGAGTGGGTTGCTTGCCATTGCGGCGATGAGGAGGGAGAGGGGATGAGCGAGGCGACGGAAATGCAGCGGTCGATCCGAGGTATCCGGTGGGCCGGTTTCAGCGGCCGGAGACGGTGACGCCGCATGAGCGCATGGCGGCGGTTGCGGAGCTGGCGGCGATGCCGGGGAAGCTGAAGGAAGCGCTGGAGGGGCTGGACCGGGTGCAACTGGAGACGCCGTACCGCGAGGGCGGATGGACGGTGCGGCAGCTGGTGCATCACATCGCGGACAGCCATATGAATGCGTTTGTGCGGGTGCGGCTGGCGCTGACCGAGGACTGGCGGACGATTAAGGCGTACGACGAGAAGGCGTGGGCAATGCTGCACGATGCGGCGGCGCCGGTGGCGTGGTCGGCGGAGCTGCTGGAGAACCTGCATGCGCGCTGGGTGATGCTGCTGGAGTCGCTGACGGACGAGCAGTGGGTGCGCGGCATGAAGCATCCGGAGAATGGGCCGATGACGGTGGAGATGGCGACGCTGCTGTATGCGTGGCACTCGCGGCACCACGTGGCGCACATTACGCGGCTGCGGGAGAGGATGGACTGGTGAATGATCCCGCGTGCTCTTACTCTTGGGGACGAGCTATGAGCCTCGATGTGAACTCCTCGACATCGATATCTCCCTCGGGATGGGCTGCCATCACCTTGAGTATGAAAGGCACGGTCCGCCCGAGCGATTCCTTGAGCTGCGACGACATTCCGAGGGTCCAGTTCTTGTCGCCTGCCGCCTTCTTTCCAAAAGTCAGAAACTCAGGGTCACGGAATAACCGCACCATGTCCCCAAACCAGCCAGCGTCTCGTTTCATAAGCTCGATGAAACGAGTGCCGAGCGCTTGAGCCTTGTCGCCAGCGGGGTCCTCGGCTGCCGTGGCCGCAGCTGCGATCTCGCGATTGAGGCTCTTCCATTCCTCAACAGGGCCGCCCTTGAGCTTAGCCCATGCCACTTCGTACTTCGTCAGCTGCTCATCGTTGTAGTAATGCTTGAGTATGTCGAATTGGTCCTGCATATGGATCACCTCAATCAGTCTCTTGAGAACCGCGGGACCGGTCGGCTCACCCGGCCGGATCGCCTTTTCGGCTTCAACGATTGCGCTCAGCGCGCGGGCCAAACTACGCTGCTTCTCCTCGATCGCCTGACGCTGCAATCGCAAGGCGTCGGGCAGCTCCATGGCAGCACGATCCAGAACAACTTTGATCTGCCGCAAACCCAGCCCGAGGAACTTGAGAACGACGATCTGTTCCAGGCGCTCCAGGTCGCGCTCGGCATAGATGCGATATCTGGCATCTGTCCGCTGCGCTTTCAGCAACCCCAGACGGTCATAGTGATGCAAGGCCTTGACCGTGACCCCGGAGAGCTTGGCGAACTCGTGGACTCGGAAGACTTTGCTCATTTCGTCCTCATCGCCATCGTCGACCCTCCCCCAAGGTCAGAGTCAAGCACAAACGTCAGCACTTTTTCCATCTATTCGTGCGGACTGCACGCGGGGGTGAATGCCGATGCTGCTAGACTTCTGTGCGAGAAGATGACGCCGCCTCGAGTTGTTTCCGCGGAGAACGAGCAGACCCCCACACAGATTGCTGCAGCGCTGGAGGCATTCCTTGCGGAACACCCGCAGGCGGTGGTGCTGGAAGATGGCAAGGTGCTGTTCGACATGCGGACGGCGAAGTACTCGCTGATGACGGAGCATCGGCGATGCGTGCTGCAGTTGTGGAGCGATGAGCGGAACATCGTGCGGCGGGTGACGGGTGCGGTGGAACGCGGGGCTGGACGAAGCGGCGTGTTGCGGCTGACGGTGCAGCGCTTTGGGCAGGCGCGGGGCTCGTCGCTGGAGGTGGTGGCGGACCAGGACCGCCGAACGCCGACCACGCGCGAGGCGACGCGGGTGCGGTACCTGCGGGTGCTGGAGCGCGCGATGGTGCGCACGCAGGCAAACAACTGGGGCGACTGGAAGCCGGAGGGGTTCCGCACGGCGATGGACCTGGAGAAGAGCTTTGGGCCGGCGTATGCGCGGGGGTCGCTGGTGCGCGGGCAACAGGCGTGGGCGGCGATTGGAGTGAATGCGGAGGAGACGCAGGCGACGGTGGACGGGATTCTGACGCTGGGCGTGCTGTGGCTGGCGCATTGCCGCGAAAATGCGGGCGGGCGCAGGCAGTACCGGGGGCTGCGGCTGATGGTGCCGAAGGGGATGGCGGCGCTGACGGCGGCGCGGCTGGCGTGGATGAACGCCGATGCGGCGCAGTGGGAGCTGTGGGAGTTCGACGAAAAGACGGAGGAGCTGGAGCAGCGCGATGCGGCCGACCACGGAAATGTGGCGACGCGGCTGGTGCAGGCTGCGGGCGAGGACGCGCGGGAACGGTTTGGCGCGGCGGCGGCGCGGGTGATGGAGCTGGTGCCGGAGACGATGCGCGGGATGGTGGAGCAGAGGATGCGGGGCGGGTCGGAGATGGCGTTTCTGCTGCATGGGCTGGAGTTTGCGCGGGCGCGGGTGAGATATGCGGGGCAGAGTTTCAACCGCGTGCAGGAGATTACCTTTGGCGCGGGCGCGAACGAGACGCCGCTGACGGAAGAGAATGCGGAGGAGCTGCGGGAGCTGGTGGCGCGGCTGTTTGCGCGGCGGCGAGCGGGAGAGTCGGGAAGCTCGCGGCCGGATGGGCGCGATCCGCTGTACCGGATGCAGCCGGAGCGGTGGCTGGAGAGCGTGCTGCGGCGGGACATTACGGCGATCGATGAGCGGCTGGATGGGGAGCATGTGTATACGCAGGTGCCGGCGTTTGCGGCGGGGGACCGCGGGATGCTGGATCTGCTGTCGGTGGACGAGGACGGGCGGCTGGCGGTGATTGAGCTGAAGGCGGATGACGATCTGCAGCTGGCGCTGCAGGGGCTGGACTACTGGGTGCGGGTGCGATGGCATCACCAGCAGAACCCGGACCGGACGAGCGGGCTGGGGGAGTTTCAGCGGCATGGGTACTTCGGCGGGGTGCGGCTGGCGGAGGGTGCGCCGCGGCTGTACCTGGTGGCGCCGGCGCTGCGGGTGCATCCGGCGACCGAGGTGGTGCTGCGGTATCTGTCGCCGCGGGTGGAGTGGGAACTGGTGGCGCTGGGGGAGCGCTGGCGCGAAGAGGTGAAGGTGGTGTGGCGGAAACGCAGCCGCGATGCGGTGAAAAACTGAGGCGATGCGACCGATGCACGGGTTAGCATAACGGCATGCGAATCCGATGGGCGGCAGGCAAGTTTCATCCGCATGAGCCGGTGTGCGCGGAGGCCCTGAGGGGAATCCCGCTGGCTTCGTTTGGCGCGAGGCTGGCGGCGTATGTGATCGACTTTGCGATTGCGACGGTGCTGTACTCGCCGTTTTATATTGTGGTGGATTACCTTTGGCAACGCCACCATGGGGTGGCGGACGGGGACATCCGCATCGTCGTGCATTTCGATTTTCACGAGATCTGGAGCCTGGCGTTTCTGGCGCTGTATTTCGGGTTGTCGCTCTACTGGGGCAAGGGGCAGACCCTCGGCAAGTGGATGCTGCGGATTCGGGTGCGGTCGCTGGTGAGCGAGCGGATTACGCTGTGGCAGGCGGTGGAGCGGGCGCTGGGATATGGCGCTTCGGCGCTGGAGGGCGGGTTCGGATTTCTGCAGTACTTTATCCATGGCAACCATTGCTGCGTGCATGACCGGATTGCGGAGACGATTGTGGTGAAGGAACCGCGCCGGGTGAAGGAGCGCCGCAAGGAAGTGGCCGAAGCACGGGTCGAGGCGAACGAGAATGGGGACGGGCTGGAAGAAATCGAGGATGGGCATGTTGAAGCTTAAGGTGTGGGTTGGGCTGATGTTGGCGGTGGGGTTGTGCTTGCAGGCGAATGCGGCCCGGACGAAGACGAATGTGGATCGGGGATGGAAGTTTCTGCTGGGCGACGATGCGCGGGCGAGCGCGCCGGGGTTCGACGACAGCCGGTGGCAGTATGTGAATCTGCCGCACTCGTTCAGCGAGCCGTACTTCCGGTCGCCGGATTTCTACGTGGGCTATGGGTGGTATCGGCGGCACGTTCGGGTGGACGCAGCGACGCTGAAGGGTCAGGCGTTCCTGGAGTTCGAGGGCGCGTTCCAGGATGCGGAGGTCTTCGTCAACGGAAAGAAGGCGGGCGAGCACCTGGGCGGGTATACGGGCTTCTCGATGAACGTCACCGGCGACCTGCACGCGGGCGACAACGTGATTGCAGTACGGGTGAACAACCTGTGGAACGGGCAACTGAATCCGCGCGCGGGCGAGCATGTGTTCAGCGGCGGGATCTATCGCGACGTGTACCTGGTGACGACATCGAATGTGCACGTGACGTGGTATGGGACGTTTGTGACGACGCCGAAGGTGAGCGACGACGCGGCGACGGTGGATGTGAAGACGGAGGTGAGGAACGCGTCGGGTGCGGCGGCGACGGCGGTGCTGAAGACGGCGATTCTGGATCCGGCGGGGAAGCAGGTGGCGGAGTACTCGACCGAGCAGACGATTGACGCGGGCGCGGTGGCGAACGTGGAGCAGAGCGGCGAATTGAACGGACCGAAACTGTGGTCGCCGGAGACGCCGCGGCTGTATACGGCGGTGAGCCGGGTGACGATGAAGGGCGTGGTGGTGGATGAGTTTCGCACGCGGTTCGGGATCCGGTGGTTTACGTGGACGGCGGACGATGGGCTGACGTTCAACGGGAAGCATCGCTACTTCCACGGTGCGAATGTGCACCAGGACCATGCGGGATGGGGCGATGCGGTGACGGACGCGGGCGCGCGACGCGATGTGGCGATGGTGAAGGGGGCGGGATTCGACTTTATCCGCGGGTCGCACTATCCGCATAAACCGGCGTTCGCGGATGCGTGCGATGAGCTGGGCGTGCTGTTCTGGTCGGAGAACGACTTCTGGGGGATCGGCGGGTACAAGGGCGATGGGTACTTCAATGCGAGCTCGTATCCGACGAAGGAGGAAGACCAGGCGCCGTTCGAGGAGCATGTGCTGGAGAGTTTGCGGGAGATGATCCGGATCAACCGGAACCATCCGTCGATTCTGGTGTGGAGCATGTCGAATGAGCCGTATTTTTCGCCGGCGGCGGTGATGCCGAAGGTGCGGGCGCTGCTGGCGAAGGAGGTTGCGGAGAGTCATGAGCTGGACCCGACGCGGCCGGCGGCGATTGGCGGAGCGCAGCGCGGCGGGATCGACCTGATCGGCGACGTGGCGGGATATAACGGCGACGGCGCGCGGCTGTTTCTGCATCCGAAGGTGGCGAATGCGGTGACGGAGTATGGGTCGGCGAAAGAGATCAGGCCGGGGACGTATGACCCGCACCTGCGGGACCTGGCCGGACAGCCGGAGTTTCCGTGGCGCGGCGGGCAGGCGATCTGGAGCATGTTCGACCACGGGTCGGTGGCGGGAGCAGAAGGGACGACGGGGATTGTGGACTACTTCCGGCTGCCGAAGCGGGGGTGGTACTGGTATCGCAATGCGCTGGCGGGGATTCCGCCGCCGGAGTGGCCGGTGGAAGGCAAGGCTGCGGGGTTGAAGCTGACGTCGAGCAGCCCGGTGATTGCGCATGCGGACGGGACGGACGATGTACAGGTGACGGTGACGGTGGTGGACGCGGCGGGCAAGCAAATCGGCAACACGCCGGAGGTGACGCTGGAGGTGGTGAGCGGGCCGGGAGGGTTTCCGACGGGCAAGTCGATCGCCTTCAAGAATGGGACGGATATTCCGATCCTGGATGGACAGGCGGCGATCGAGTTCCGGTCGTACTACGCGGGGACGACGGTGATTCGGGCGAGTTCGCCGGGGCTGCCGGCAGCGCGGCTGACGGTGGTGTCGAAGGGAGCGCCGGTGTATGTGGCGGGCCGGTCGCCGCAGTTTGCGCCGGGAGCGTATGTGCGGTTCGTCGGACGCATGCAGACGGCTTCAGATCAGGTGGCGAATGTTGCGCTGGACCGGCCGACGAATGCAAGCAGCATGGCGGTGGGGCATGAGTCGAAGCTGGCGACCGATGGGGACAATGCGACGTACTGGGCTCCTGCTCCGGGCGCGGCGACGGCGCAGTGGTGGGAGAGCGACCTGGAGGGCGTGTACGACGTGAGCGCGGTGAGCCTGCGGTTCGCGGGGACGGGCCGGTTTGCGTACGAGGTTCAGACCTCGACGGACGACCGGATGACGTGGAAGACGGTGGTGAAGGACTCGGCGGAAGCTACGGGCGCGGTGGTGGTGGCGCTGCCGGCGGGAACGCGGACCAGCGGGATACGAATTGTGCTGGATGCGGCGCCGCCGGGTGGAGGGTTGGCAGAGGTGGCGGTGCGGGGGGCGAGGGCGAGGTAGGTTGCGGCGGAGGTTCGATTGGCTGCGGCCGGCGGGATTTAGTCGCAGCCGGCGCCGAGGGCTTCGAGGGTCATGGTGGCGTCGGTGGGTGCGGGGTTGGGCTCGGCCGGGTGGGGGCGGGGGTTCTCGAAGAAGCGCTCGACTTCGGCGAGGACGGCGGCGCCGGATTTGGCTTCGAAGATGGCTTTGCGGAGGTGGGCGCCGTTGGGGACGCCGTGGGTGAACCAGGCGGCGAACTGCTTCATCTTGCCGACGGCGTCGCGATTTCTCTGTTCGCGGGCGATCTGGCCGGAGGCGATGATGTGGGCGGCGCGGGCGGCTTCTTCGAGGGCGATTTCGTCGACCAGCATCTGGAAGTAGGTGCGGATCATGCGGTAACGGTCGGATCGGTGGGAATGTCATAGGTGCCGACGCCGGTGGCTTCCTTCGAGGCGGTGTACTGCGCGATCTGGCGGAAGATCCAGGGGTTTGCGGGGGCGGCGCGGCCGATCATGACGGCGTCGCAGTGGGTGGCGTCGACCATGGCGGCGGCGTCTTCGGGGGTGCGGATGTCGCCGTTGCCGATGACGGGGATGCGGACGGCGTCCTTGACGGCGGCGATGTATTCCCAGCGGGCCTGGCCGGTGTAGCCATCCTCGCGGGTGCGCGCGTGGAGAGCGCAGGCGGAGAGGCCGCAGTCCTCGGCGAGGCGGGCGAGCTCGACGCAGACGATGTGGTGGTCGTTCCAGCCCATGCGGAACTTGACGGTAAAGGGGATGGTGACGGCGGCGCGGATGGCGCGGAAGATGCGCTCGATGAGCGGGAGGTCGCGCAGCAGGCCGGAGCCGCCGTTGCAGGCGACGACGCGCTTGGCCGGGCAGCCGAGGTTGAGGTCGACGAGGTCGAAGCCGGCGTCCTGGACGATGCGGGCGGAGTCGGCGAGGGTTTCGGGGTTGGAGCCGAAGAGTTGCGCGGAGATGGGGTGCTCGTCGTCGTAGTAGGTGAGGTAGCGCTTGCGCTTGGTTTCGCGCATGCGGGAGAGGCCGTCGGCGGAGGTGAACTCGGTCATGATGAGGCCGCAGCCGGATTGCTGGTTGGTGGTGGGGGTGTCGACGTTGGCGGTGTTCGATCCCAGGTCTCAGAATCGAGACCTGGGGCACCCGGTTCAGCGGCCGGGGCGGCGAACATGGCTGGCGTTTTTGATGAAGCGGCGGAAGACGGTGTCGGTGACGCCGGCCATGGGGGCGAGGACGGTGGCGGGGGCGATGCGAACGGTGCCGATGGTGACGCTGGCGGGGACGCGGGTGTGCTCGGGCATCGCATGCTCGGCGGGCGAGTCCCATTTTTTCTGCTCGAGGGTGTAGCGCTTCTTCATCGGGGTGCGGTGTGGTCCGGTCTGAGTTGAATGCTAAAGCGAAAGGCCTCCGCGATGGGAGGCCTCTCGCGTGGGTCTGGTTTGGGGTTTATTTGGCGGCGGCCTTGGCGGTTTCAGCCTTGGCGGCGGTTGCGGCCTTGCCGGCGTCGGCGTTGGCTACCTTGCGGCGGAAGCGCTCGACGCGGCCGGCGGTGTCGACCAGTTTCTGCTTGCCGGTAAAGAACGGGTGGCACTGGGCGCAGATTTCGACGACGATGTCGCCCTTGTTGGTGGAGCGGGTTTCGAATACGTTGCCGCAGGCGCACTTGACGTGGATGTTGGCGTACTTCGGGTGAATTCCTTCTTTGGGCATGGATCTCTCTCTTTTCGCTGGCGTATTGCTTTCGCCTGGATGTAGCCTGCCGGCTCGCGGTTCGCTTGCAACGGGTGCGGTCACCGTCACATCGATTGGCCTGTCGCGGTAGCCCACAGAGCCCTGGTCAATTGGAGACGAGGGACACGATGGCTGACTGACTTAAATTTATCATGTCCCGGCTTTCCTCTCCTGTCCTTTGATTCCCACATGCAGCAATTCGATGCAACGGGCGCGGATGCTGCCATACTTGGGATGGCGGCGGCAGCAGGCCGGATGGGATTGGATCGAAATGGCTGAACACGTGGTTGCGATCTGCAGTCTGTGCGAGGATTCGGGGTTGCGGATTGTGGAAGAAGACGGACGCCGGGTGGCGCGGGCGTGCGAGTGCCGCATCGAGCGGCGCGCGGCGCGGATGCTGGAACGGGCGCGGATTCCGAAGCGGTATGAACACTGCTCGCTGGACAACTTTGAGAGCGGATATCGCGGGGCCAGCAAGTCGCTGGCTGCGGCGCACCTGCGGGCACGCAAGTTTGTGGAAGGATACCCGGTGGAGACTGCGGGAACGGGGCTGCTGCTGACGGGTTCGATCGGGGTGGGCAAGACCCACCTGGCGGTGGGGATGCTGCAGGCGCTGGTGGTGGAGCGAGGCGCGTACGGGCTGTTCTACGACTATCGCGACCTGCTGAAGCAGGTGCAGAACAGCTACAACCAGAAGGTGGCGGCGACCGAGATGGAAGTGCTGCAGCCGGTGTTCGACGCCGAGGTGCTGGTGCTGGACGAACTGGGCGCGGCCAAGCCGAGCGAATGGGTGTGGGACACGGTGGCGCACATCCTGAACACGCGCTACAACGACCGGCGGACGACGATCATTACGACGAACTATGCGAATGCGGCGCCGCTGGGAGTGGAGGCTGGGAACGGCGGCTCGGCGCGGAGTGCGATGCGCGAGGAGACGCTGGGCGACCGGATCGGCGAACGGATGCGGTCGCGGTTGCAGGAGATGTGCGTGGTGGTGGAGATGCAGGGCGAAGACTTCCGGCAAAAGGTGAAGCGGGCGAGCTTCGCTTGATACCTGCACGGAGTGGGTAAAGGCCGTCCTGCCGGACGGGCCCACTGCGCGTGGAGGTCACTTCGTGACTTATGCCGAGCTAGTCGCGTGGTCCTCCCGCTGGTCGGCACAGCACTTCGTGCGGTTCTCGGCTTCGCGTTAGTCCTCCCGCTGGTCGGCACAGCACTTCGTGCGGTTCTCGGCTTCGCGATGGTGCTCCCGATGGTCGCAGACAAGATTGTGCCGACCAACGGGAGGACGAGGCGCAGCAGGAAAAAGACGTGTGAACGTCTAGGTGGTGGCGGAGAGGATGAGCAGGCAGGCGCCGCCGAGGCAGGCGACCCAGTAGAGGACGTCGCCGGGGTGGGGGCCGCGAGGGCCGGTGCTGCGGGTGTCGGGCGGGAGGCGAAGCACGTCGGCGGCGGGATGGGCGGCCGCATCGGCCTGCAGGAGCTGGTCGTTGGTGAGCTGTTGGCGCACGAGGACGCGCGAGCGGACGGGGTCGAGCGCGCGGATGGGCGCAGCCATGGTGGGAAGCGTTGCGGGATAGGTTGCGGGACCAGCGTTCATGATAGGGAACCCCCTCGGCCGCACGGCAGGCGCGACCACTGTGCTGCGATCTCAGTTGATCTTTGTTGCCGAGCCCTTTTGCTGCTCTGCCTCGGGCGACGACGATATCACCTTAGGCCGGGGCGCAGGGAGGTGGACATCCACCTTTTGGGGGATTCGGCGACCTTTCGGGGGATGGGGGAGCAAGTTGTCAGTTGTCAGTTGTCAGTTCTCAGTTGTCAGTTGTCAGTTCTCAGTTCTCAGCAAGTGCAAGAAGGCGAATCGCGGTGGGCTGGGAGCTGGGGCTCTGAGTGCGGAATCGAGAAGTCGCGCAAGGGAATCGAGGCGGCGGGGTATAAAATCTCGGCTTATGAGCGATCAGGAACAGCCTAGTTTGGACCGAACGGGGAATGCGCAGCGTGGAGCGAGCCCGGCGGGCGCGGAGGCACCGATCTTCGGCACGCAGCCGGAGGAACGCGGCGGGTTTCCCCCGGCGGTATGGGGGGTAGCTGCGTTGATCGCGATCGCGGTGGTGGGGGTGCTGGTGTATTCCGGGCGGCAGAAGCCGGCGCCGCTGCCGAATACGCTGCTGCCTGCGGACGCGTACGCCGCGAACCTGCCGCTCGCGCAGTTCGCGATGAGCGAATCGGAGAATTTGTCGGGAGGGAAGCTGACGTATCTGGATGGGCAGGTGCGCAATACGGGCAACCGCACGGTGAGCGGGGTGACGGTGCAAGTCGTGTTTGGAAACGACGAGGCGCTGGCTCCGCAGATCGATACGGTGCCGCTGACGCTGATCCGGATGAAGGAGCCCTACATCGATACCGAGTCGGTGAGCGTGGCGCCGCTGAAGCCGGGAGACGAACGCGAGTTCCGGCTGACGTTTGAGGCGGTTCCGGAGAACTGGAACCAGCAGATGCCGGAAGTGCGGATCATTCAGACGGAGTTCCGGTAGTTGTCAGTTGTGAGTTGTCAGTTGTCAGTTCTCAGTTGTCAGTTCTCAGTTGCCAGTTGTCAGTTGTCAGTTCTCAGTTCTCAGTTGCCAGTCGATGCCGCGCTACGGAGCCTGGACCAAGCCTGGACGTTCCGGGCGGGATCTTCGGGAAACGTGGGCGGGCGTAATTTTTACGTGGGCGGGGGCAGAATTGTCCGGTTTTAGTGGGTGCGGACGAGGGGTTCAATGACCTGCTGTTTGTTTCTATGTTGCTGATGGCGAAGCGCTTCGATCTGTGGAGCGGGTTTGGCTGCGGGTTTGCTATGGATGATTGCAGCCGCATGCCTGTCAACAGCAGTTGTTCCTAAGGCCATCGGTCCAGGAGATGCAACGTCATGATGAACCTTGCCAAAGGCTTAGGTCTTTCCACTCTGATCTTAGGAGGAATGATGGGAGCTACCGTACTTGCGCAGACGCCAGCGATGGATCAGTCGACACCACCGGCGGCAAACCAAGCGGCGCCCAGCAGTTCCACTTCCGCTGCCATGAACCCGAATGACAGCACCACCTATGCGACCGGCAAGCCGCTGGAGAACGAGTCGCGCGAAGGCTTCTGGGGCAAGCTCAATCCGTTTGCGCGCAAGAAGTGGGTACGGCGCGAGGTGGACCCGATCCGGGACCGGACCAACGAGCTGGACCAACTGCAGGCGAAGAACGCCAATGACATCAAGGATGTGGACCGGCGCGCGACGGCAGGGATCAACAACGCGATGATGGCCGCGAACACGGCCGATCAGCATGCGGCCGATGCAGCCAACAAGGCCAACCTGGCGCAGACGACGGCGAACGGCGCAAGCACTCGGACGGACCAACTGAATGGCACGGTCAGCAATCTGGACCAGTACCAGCAGGTGACTTCGACGGACGTGAAGTTTGCGGCCGGACGCACGACACTGGGTCCGCAGGGCAAGTCGGACCTGGACGCAATGGCGCAGAAGCTGGCGGGCGAGAAGGGCTACATCATCGAGATCCAGGGATATAGCCGCGGCGGCGTGCAGGCATCGCAGGCGATGGCGGACTCGGTGGCGCGTTACCTGGTGACGGAACACCAGGTGCCGCTGTACCGCATCTATCGCACGGGCCTGGGCAAGGAGACGGTCGCACCGGAGGATGGAGAGACCGCGATCGTGAACGGCGTGCGCGTGACGCTGCTGCACAACAGCCTGGCTGCAATGGGCCCGGCTTCGGCGTCGAACTCCTACCCGGCGGCGAATGGGCAGACGGCCCAGGCGGCGGTTGGCGTGAATCGGTAGTCCTCCCCGGAACCAAGCGGCGGGACGGGAACCGGGCTCAGGTTCCTCCCGCCGGACGGGAAGAAGTTTCGCGGGAATCGCGCCCCAGAGCGCAACCGCAACCAGCTCTCCTTACCAGAGAGAACCAAGGCAGATTGGCCCCTCACGCGAGGGGCCGTTTTTTTGGGGCACTTCGTGCCGTTCTCGGCTTCGCGTGGGTCCTCCCGCTGGTCGGCACAGAACTTGGTGCGGTTCTCGGCTTCGCGTTGGTCCTCCCGCTGGTCGGCACAGCACTTCGTGCGGTTCTCGGCTTCGCGTTAGTCCTCCCGTTGGTCGGCACAGAATTTCGTGCGGTTCTCGGCTTCGCGTGAGTCCTCCCGTTGGTCGGCACAGCACATCGTGCGGTTCTCGGCTTCGCGTGGTCCTCCCGTTGGTCGGCACAGCACTTCGTGCGGTTCTCGGCTTCGCGTTGGTCCTCCCGCTGGTCGGCACAGCACTTCGTGCGGTTCTCGGCTTCGCGTTGGTCCTCCCATTGGTCGGCACAGCACTTGGTGCGGTTCTCGGCTTCGCGTGGTGCTTCCGTTGGCCGGCACAGCACTTCGTGCGGTTCTCGGCTTCGCGTGGTGCTTCCGTTGGCCGGCACAGCACTTCGTGCCGTTCTCGGCTTCGCGTGGTGCTTCCGCTGGCCGGCACAGCACTTCGTGCCGTTCTCGGTGCGCTGTGCGCGGGAGGGCGGTCGAGCGGTCGGTTAGACGAGGGCGGATTCTTTGGGGGTGGTGGCGCGGCGGTCGGTTGAGGAGGAGCGGCGGTCGGCCAGGATGTCGACGGCGATGGGCACGGCCTGCTCCTCGGACATCTGGGGGAAGTAGGCGTTGGCGAAGTACTGGCCGAGCATGCGGTGGGTATTGAAGAAGGAGCCGTTGATGCCGATGCAGTGTTGCTGCATGCGGGCCCAGGCGTTGGGCCGGGCGTAGAGCGGGGCGATCTTGGTTTCGAGCTTGTCGTAGAGGCTGGCGGCTTCGCCGTCCTCGTCGTCGGCGTCGTCGATGGCCCAGCCGGTAACGTCTTCGGCGCAGCCCTCGATCCACCAGCCGTCGAGGACGCTGAGCGAGGGGACGCCGTTCAGGGCGGCCTTCATGCCGGAGGTGCCGGAGGCTTCGTAGGGACGGCGCGGGGTGTTGACCCAGAGGTCGACGCCCTGGGTGAGCAGGGCACCGAGCTCCCAGTCGTAGTTCTCGAGGTAGAGGATGCGAACGCCGCTGGCTTTGAGGCTGGCGGCGGCTTCGAAGACGTCGCGGATGAGGCCTTTGCCGGCGATGTCGGCGGGGTGGGCCTTGCCGGCGAACAGAATCTGGAGGCCCCCGATTTTCTTGGCCAGCTTGGCGAGCCGTTTGGGGTCGTGGAAGAGCAGGCTGGCGCGCTTGTAGGTGGCGACCCGGCGGGCGAAGCCGAGGGTGAGCATCTTGGGGTTGAACTGCATGCCGGAGCGGCGCGCGACCTCGGCGAAGAGGCGCTGCTTGGAGATTTCGTGGCAGTTCGCGATCTTGGCCGGGGCGATGCCGTAGACGGAGCGGAAGTAGTTGTTGTCGTGCCGCCACTCGGGGATTTCGGTATCGAAGAGCGCCTGCATGGGCTGGGAGAGCCAGGTGGCGGCGTGGACGCCGTTGGTGATGGCGTGGACGTGGTAGTCGGGGAACATCTGCTGGGAGACCTTGCCGTGCTGCATGGCCACGCCATTGACGTAGCGGGAGAAGCGCAGGGCGAGGTAGGTCATGTTGAGCAGCCCGTTGTGCAGGCATCCGAAGCGCTCGATGGTATTGCCGCGGTCGGTGCCGAGCACGGCGTACATCTGATCGAGGCCGAACTGGTCGTGACCGGCGGGCACGGGGGTGTGGGTGGTGAAGACGCACTGGTTGGCGATCTCGGCGACATCTTCTTCGGTAGCCTGGGCCAGGGGAACGCCCGCCAGATGCTCTTCGAGCAGACCGATGCCGAGCAGCGCGGCATGGCCCTCGTTCATGTGGTGAACTTCGGGGGTGACGCCGAGTTCCTTGAGCAGGGCGACGCCGCCGAGGCCGAGCACGGTCTCCTGGCAGAGGCGGTAGTAGGTATCGCCGCCGTAGAGGTGGTCGGTGAGACGGCGGTCGTAGAGGTCGTTGCCCTCGAGGTCGGTATCGAGCAGGAAGACGGGGATGACGTGGCCGGCGGTGCCGACGACGTCGAAGCGCCAGGCACAGATGGAGACGGTGCGGCCCTGCATGGTGATGGAGACTATTTTCTGGGCGCTGGGCAGGGTGGTCTCGGGCGACCAGGGCACGTCGGACTCGGTCTGCTGGCCGACTGCGTCGAGGTGCTGACGGAAGTATCCGCGGCGATGGACGAGGGAGACGGCGACCATGGGCGCGGCGGTGTCGGCGGCCGAACGGAGGGTGTCTCCGGCGAGCATGCCGAGGCCGCCGGAATAGGTCGGAAGAGCCGGGGAGAGCGCGATCTCCATGGAAAAATAGGCGATCCGGCGGGACGCGAGATCGAGATCGGCACCGGCTGCAATACGGGAGGCGGAGGGAGGGAGGCTCATGTGGCGAATGGGTCCTTTGCGAAAGCTGGAAGAGGGCAAGATGCAGGGATGCGACGAAAAGGCCGAATCACCATCGCCTTCCGCTCGGACTACAGGGTCTAGTCTACCAAAGCGGGAAGTGGACGGACCACGTGCGCGGGTAATCATTTCGATGCGGTCGATTGACCGTTAGTGGGGATTGACGCGGGGCAGGACCGCGGTGGCGGCCGCGTCGAGACGCTCGGCGATCTGGTCGATCCAGGCTAAATGCTCTGGTTTCATCATGACGGAGCGCAGGCAGGTGACGGAGCCGGCGCTGGAGGAATCGGGCCAGGTGGCGGGGGGAAAGAAGCGGGCGGGGAGGGTGGCGAGGGCGAGATAGAGGTCGCGGCGGCGGGCCTCGTCGAAGATGGCCTGGGAGCGGGCGGAGGATTCGGCGAGGGTGAGGGCGCGCGGCGCCCAGAAGAGGATGTCGAGCGCGGGCGGGGCGATGGGCAGGACAAAGCGGGGATCGGCGGAGAGTTTGCGGTGCAGGGCGAGGGCGGCTTCGCGTCCGGTCTCGAGGTTGCGGGCGAACTCGCCGCCGGGTTCATACGGCAGCATGCGTTGGGTAGCCCACAGAGCGACGGCGGAGGCACCGGCGCGCGAACACTCCAGCGAGATCTGGCCGAGGTGCAGGTCTTGCGAGGTGAAGTAGGTGAAGGGCGAGTCGTGCCGGTAGAAACGGCCGACGGAGGGATCGCGGAAGAGGACGCAGCCGCAGCCGTAGGGCTGGAGGCCGTGCTTGTGGGGATCGACGACGAGCGAGTCGGCGCGGGGAATGGCGGCGAAGGCGGCGCGGGCTTCGGGGCCGAGGTTGCGGGCGAGCGCGAAGTAGCCGCCGTAGGCTGCATCGACGTGGACGCGGAAGCCGTACTTCTGCTGCAGCGGAAGGATGCGGTCGAGGGGATCGACGGCGCCGACGGCGGTGGTGCCGAGGGTGGCGACCACGGTGCCGATGTGGTGGGTGCGAAGGGCGTGCTCGAGCGCGGCGAGGTCCATGCGGCCGGAGTCGTCGCTGGGGATGGTGACGCAGGGCAGGCCGAGCACGCCGGAGATGCGGGTGTGGGTGTAATGAGCCTGGTCGGAGGCGGCGACGGCGCGGGCAGTTCCCTGCCCGGCGACGGCGCTTCCCTGCTCGCGCTGGAGCTGGCCGGCGACCCAGAGGGCTTCCAGGTTGGCGAAGGTGCCGCTGCTGGAGAGATGGCCGAGGTGCTGGGGAAAGCCGAACATGCTGGCCAGGGCGGCGACCGCTTCGAGTTCCATGGCGGAGCTGGCGCGGCCGCCATCGAGCGCGTGGTTGTTGGGGTTGACGGACATGGCCAGGGCGTAGGCGGCGCGGGCGATGGGATGCGGCGGCTTGAGCATCTGGCCGGCGTAGAGCGGGTGCCAATAGGGATCGTTGTCGTGCAGGCGGCGGGCGGCGTCGCCGAGGATGGCTGCGGCGTCCGCACCGAGTGCGGGGAGGGCGCTGGGCGGAAGGCGGGTGAAGCCGGCGTCGAGCTGCGCCTGCGCATCGGCGAGGCGGAGCAGGAACTCCTCCATCTGCGGGCCGGGCGGGTTCATCGCGTGAGAAAGCCGAACTTCGCCGCATAGCCGGCGATGGCGGCGAGGGCCAGAGCCGCCACGGTCCAAGGGGCGGCGGCGCGGATGCGCTTGCGCAGCGCTTCGAGGATGAGAATGACGGCGAACAACAAGACCATCAGCAGCACGCCATCCCAGATGAAGATGCGGGTGCCGTCGGGGGTAACGCCGAGCACGCGTTCGATGTGGAAGGGCGGGAAGAAGCTGCCCGCGGCGAACGCAACCAGGAACAGGACGAACTGCAACAGCGCGAAGAACAGGTTCTTGATCAAGACGTCTCCTTGGGACGGGTGCGGATGGACACCGAGTCCGGCCCTATGATCTTAGAACCTGTGGGCCAGGGTTGCGAGGCGAAACGGGCTGCGACGTCAGCCCTTCGTGAAGCGGGTTTGCTGCTTCTCGCGATGGCGTTCGAGGGCGAGGGAGATGAGGCGGTCGATGAGCTTCCTGTAGGGAAGGCCGCTGGCCTGCCACAGCTTGGGGTACATGGAGATGCTGGTGAAGCCGGGCATGGTATTGATCTCGTTAAGGAAGATGCGCGGTTTGGGGATTCTGCGGCCTTTGGCATCGCGGGCGGGCTCCATCAGGAAGTCGACGCGGGCGAGGCCGGAGCAGTCGCAGGCGCGGAAGGCGGCGAGGGCCATGGCGCGGATCTGCTTCGATTGAGCGAGAGTGAGCTTTGCGGGAATGATGGGGATGGAGGGATTCTCGGAGGACTCGTACTTCGACTCGTAGTCGTAGAACTCCTTGTTGGGGACGATCTCGCCGACGAGGGAGGCTTCGGGGGCGTCGTTGCCGAGCACGGCGACCTCGAACTCGCGGGGCTTGACGCCGGGACCGCCGACGCCCTGCTCGACGACCAGCTTGCGGTCGAAGCCGGCGGCGAGGGACATGGCGGGGGCCAGCTCGGCGCGGGCGTGTACCTTGGTGATGCCGACCGAGGAGCCGAGGTTGGCGGGCTTGACGAAGAGCGGGTACGCGAGCGATTTTTCGATGAGGCGGGTGCAGCGATTCGGGTCGGCGCGCCACTGGCTGCGCAGCAGGGTGACGCAGGGAGTCTGGGGCAGGCCGGCGGCGGCGAAGAGACGCTTCATGGCGTCCTTGTCCATGGCGGCGGAGGAGCCGAGCACGCCGGAGCCGACGTAGGCGATGTCGGCCATTTCGAAGAGGCCCTGGATGGTGCCGTCCTCGCCGAAGGTGCCGTGCAGCACGGGGAAGATGACGTCGATGGAGGCGGCGAGCGGATTGCCGGGCTGGGCGAGTTCGGCGCTGGAGGCGATTTCGAGCGCTTCGGCGGCGTGCGGATGCGGCGGCAGCGGAGGGATGTCGAGCGGCTCGCCGCTGCGGAGAACGGCGGCGGCGGCGGCAAACTCGGCGGCGGCTTCGGCGGCGGCGCCCGCTGCGGCCTGATGGCTGCTCGCGGCATCCTGATTGAGCGTGCTGAGCAGCGAGGGCTGCGCGAGCGGGTTGGCGGCGAGCAGATGGTCAGCGTCCGCGCCGCTGAGCCAGCGGCCCTGCTTATCGATGGCGATGGGGACGACCTGGTAGCGTTTGCGGTCGATGGCGCGGAGGATGGAGGCGGCGGAGAGCAACGAGACTTCGTGCTCGCCTGAGCGGCCGCCGAAGAAGGACGCCGATGCGGAGTTTTTTCTTTCATGGCGTCTGCTTAAGAGGGTACGGCAAGAGGTGGACGGGCGCCGAATTCGGGGCGGTGGGAAACTGCGTGAGTAACGGCTGCCGCTTCATCCAATTGCGATGGCATGAACAGAGAATGCACGCGCGCTCCTGCGCCCGTGGAGCTTAATGCATCTGATTTGCAGGGGTAGTTTCAGGATGGCCGCACTCGAGGCTGGGAAACGCGTTCGGCCTGGCCGACCGCGGGAGCCCGGCGACACTGCGCAAATCCTGAAGCTACTCATTTTTTGCTTAGCGGCGAATGCAGGTGGATCGCGAGCTGGGCGCGGAGACTTCAGCGCTTGCCGCTGAAGGAGTGGATGAGGCGGCGGTCGCGCTTGGTGGGGCGGCGCGAGGGAACGAATGCAGCGGGGGCGAGCAGGCGGCGCTCTTCGGCGGCCTTGCGGCGGGCTTCGGCGCTGGCTTCGGTTTCGCGATAGAGGGTTTGCGCGACGGGGGCGGGTCCGCGCTGCTGGCTGAGGGCGAGGACTTCAATCTCGAACTCGGCGGCCTCGGTGCGGAGGTGGAGCGTGTCGCCGATGCGGACCTCGCGGGCGGGCTTGGCGCGGACGCCGTTGGATTCGATGCGGCCCATCTCGCAGGCCTTGGAGGCGAGTTCGCGGGTCTTGAAGAAGCGCGCGGCCCAGAGCCACTTATCGATGCGGGTGCCTTCCATGGGGGTATTGTACCGGCGCACTCATTGACCGAAGCGTGCGAGCGGGGCAAGCTGGTTGGATGCCGGAGCTGCCCGACATTGCGGCGTATCTGCACGCGCTGGAGCCGCGGGTGGTGGGACAGCGGCTGGAGGGAGTGCGGCTGGCGAGCGCGTTTCTGCTGCGGACGGTGGAGCCTCCGCTGGCGAGCGTGGAAGGCAAGGTGGTGCGCGAGCTGCGGCGGGTGGGCAAGCGGATCGCGTTTGGATTTGAGAACGGAGAATGGCTGGTGCTGCACCTGATGATCGCGGGGCGGCTGCACTGGCGCACGGCCGGGGTGAAGCTGGCGGGAAAGAAATGCGCTGGCGGCGTTCGATTTTCCGGAATGGGTCGCTGGTGCTGACGGAGGCGGGGTCGAAGCGGCGGGCCTCGCTGCATGTGCTGGCGGATGAGAAGGCGCTGGAAGCGATCGATCCGGGCGGCATTGATGTGCTGGCGAGCGGGCCGGAGGCGTTCCGGCGGGCGCTGACGGTGGAGAACCGGACGCTGAAACGGGCGCTGACCGATCCGCGAATTGTGAGCGGGATTGGGAATGCGTATTCGGATGAGATTCTGCATGCGGCGCGGCTGTCGCCGATTGCGCTGACGCAGAAGCTGGCGGTGGAGGAGTGGGTGCGGCTGCATACGGCGACGCGGGAGACGCTGACGTTGTGGATGGCGCGGCTGCAGGCGGAGGCGGACGCGGGGTTTCCGGAGAAGGTGACGGCGTTTCGCGAGGAGATGGCGGTGCATGGGCGGTTCGGCAAGCCGTGCCCAAGGTGCGGGTCGCCGGTGCAGCGGATTCGCTATGCGGACAACGAGACGAACTACTGCGCGGTGTGCCAGACGGAGGGCAAGGTGCTGGCGGACAGGAGCCTGTCGCGGCTGCTGGGGAAGGACTGGCCAAGGACGCTGGAGGAGTTGGAGGCGCTGAAGCGGAAGTAAAGGCGTGTCCTGCGCGGGCGGCGGGCGTTCGCACGCCCTTTTAAAGCTTCGCGTGGTGCTCCCGATGGTCGCAAAGAGGACTTTGTGACGACCGGCGGGCGTTCGCACGCCCTTTAAAGCTTCGCGTGGTGCTCCCGTTGGTCGCAAAGAGGACTTTGTGACGACCGGCGGGCGTTCGCACGCCCTTTTAAGGCTTCGCGCGGTGCTCCCGTTGGTCGCAAAGAGGACTTTGTGACGACCGGCGGGCGTTCGTCTGGCGGGATATAGATTTTCCTTCGGGTAGGGCGAAGCTTTGCGGGCGCAGCACGGATGACCCACCTCTTGGAGGTGAGATTTGGGCATCCGGCGCGCGGGTTATGGACGCGGCGTGGCAACTACGCTGATCTTCATCACGTAGTCGCCGTAGAGAATGCGCTTGGGATCCTGGGATTGCGCGTCGATGCGGTAGAAGAGGCTCCCACCATCGACGAAGGACACGATGTCGAAACTAATCGGAACTTTGACCGGAGTCGTCGAATTCGTTTCAAAGAGTTCCACCAGTATGTCCGGGCCGCCGATGGTCCCTGAGGGACCTTCATAGACGGTGTCGGGGATGGTGAAGTACAGCTGCCGGATGTGGCATTCTGTCTCATTGTCGATGGGCGCCCAGGTGACGAGTGAGCCGGCGTATTCGACGTAGGAGCCAACGTTTTGCAGGAATGGAAGCGGCTGATATCCGTTGGGAGGGACTGTCCGGCCGCAGGTCAGCGGCGAGGTGGGGTTGGTAATCGATGCGGGGGGGTGTTTATGGAGCGCTGGCGGGGTTCGAGGCGCAGGCGAGGGTGTTGGGGTTTGGGCGTGCGACGCGGTGAAGGCGAGAGGAAAGAGGCAGAGCAGAAAGGCTGGACGCATGGTTCTCCTTGCGAACTTAGTTGCCTGGGCCCGGCGGCTTAGTATGTCACGCTTTGGCTCGCGAATGACTTTCAAAGTGGAAGTGCGGTATGCGCGGGGATGATTTTGGGGCGGCCGAAGCCGTGCTCTTCCGGATTGGGGCGGAATTTAGATTTGTGGCGGCAATTCCACATCTCGGAGGCGAGATGTGGGGCACCCGGCGAATCAGTCGTTCCGCGCCTTGCGCTTCACTCCGGCCTTCGGCAGAGCGGAAGCGCCTTCGGTGCGGCTTTTTTGTGGCACGGCTGAAGCCGTGCCCTTCCGGTTTGGGGCTCATGCGAGATTTGCGGCGGCGGTCCCACATCTCGGAGGCGAGATGTGGGGCGCTCGGCTTGCGAGAATGGGCGCGGGAGCCTTATGGATAGATGCGGTTGAGGGTGCGGGCGAAGGGGATGGTTTCGCGGACGTGGTCGAGGCCGCAGAGCCAGGCGACGACGCGTTCGATGCCCATGCCGAAGCCGGCGTGGGGGACGGAGCCGTATTTGCGCAGGTCGAGGTACCAGGTGAAGGCGCTCTCGGGGAGGTTGTGTTCGGCGATGCGGGCGCGCAGGAGGTCGTAGCTGTCGATGCGCTGGGAGCCGCCGATGATTTCGCCGTAGCCCTCGGGGGCGAGCACGTCGACGCAGAGGGCCTTGGTGGGGTCGGCGGGGTCGGGCTGCATGTAGAAGGCCTTGATGGCGGCGGGGTAGCGGTGGATCATGACGGGCTTATCGAATTGCGAGCTGATGTAGGTCTCGTCGGGCGAGCCGAAGTCGTCGCCGTAGAGGTGGGGGGCTTCGAGCTTGCCTTCGGCGTAGGCCTGATCGAGCATGGCGTGGGCTTCGTCGTAGGTGAGGCGGGGGAAGCGCGGCGCGGGCGGCGCTACGGGCGAAATGCGGGGGTCTCTCCGCTCCGCCTGCGGCTCCGGTCGAGATGACGCGTCAGTCGAGGGAGTGGCATCGGTGGGGGCGAGGACGGCTTCGAGTTTGGCGATGTCGCGGCCGATGACGGTGAGGTCGGCGCGGTGGAGCTCGAGCACGCGGGAGACGATGTGGGTGAGGAAGGCTTCGGCGAGCTGCATGTCGCCTTCGAGGTCCATGAAGGCGACCTCGGGCTCGATCATCCAGAACTCGGTGAGGTGACGGCGGGTCTTGGATTTTTCGGCGCGGAAGGTGGGGCCGAAGCTGTAGACCTTGCCCAGGGCGAGGGCGGTGGCTTCGACGTAGAGCTGGCCGGACTGGGTGAGGTAGGCGGGATCGCCGAAGTAGTCGAGCTCGAAGAGGGTGCTGGTGCCTTCGCAGGCGGCGGGGGTGAGGATGGGCGGATCGGTGCGGATGAAGCCGTTGGTATCGAAGTATTCCTGTGCCGCGCGCATGATGGTGGCGCGGATGCGGAGGATGGCCGACTGGCGCGGGGTGCGCACCCAGAGGTGGCGATGCTCCATGAGGAAGTCGGTGCCGTGCTCCTTGAGCGAGATGGGGTAGGGGGTGTCTTCGGGGACGCGGTGAACGATTGCGAGGTCTTCGACGTCGAGCTCGAAGCCGGAGGGGGCGCGCGAATCGGCGCGGACGCGGCCGGTGACGATGACGGAGGACTCCTGGGTGAGGGACTTGACGCGGTCGAAGACCTCGGGCGGGACGGCGGCTTTGGGGACGATGCCCTGGATGGTGCCGGTGCCGTCGCGGAAGGTGGGAAAGAGGAGCTTGCCGGAGGAACGGATGTTGTAGAGCCAGCCGCGCAGGGTGACGCGCTCGCCGGCGTGGGCGGCAAGAGTGGCGATAGTGGCTATGGGTGCTGGGTTTTCAGACATGATTACTCCCAGAAGCAAGGACTAAAATCGCCCATCCGATGGCACCACGTTTCGGGACGCAGATACAAGATGAGCACACCCGGGACGGGTGATTGGTTGATCTTTCGTTTGCATGTGTTCTTGCTTACTGCGCCGGTCGATCGAATTGCCTCTACCGAGAATTCCTGCCCTTCTCCGTCCCAACGAACGCATTCCTGGTAGGACGGCTCTCCCACCGTTCCCACGCCGATCGAGCTTTTGAAGTCGACGGGAACAAGTATTGTGGCGTATCCGTCCATCCCAGTCGTGACATCGCGATACAGCGGCTTGTGGCCGGCCGGGGCAGAAATCTCATAGACAGTGAGTTCGCGATTGGAGATCGGCCTTCCGTTTCGCCCATCGATCAGACGGATGCGAACTTCGGTTGTGCGGTCGTTCTGCGAACGAGCAGGAACGCTGAAGGCGACTACGAGCAAAACCAATGCGCAGGTTAGAGGTGCGGTTGACTTCTCAGCGATTTGCACGGCTCTTCTGTCGAACATTGGACTCCGCCCAGTTTACGCGCTTTGGGCGCGGGGGTTGGAAGGAGGATTCATGCGGGCTGCGAGGCTTCGAACATGCGGAAGGCCTTTTCAGCCTTGCGGGTAACGGATTCGGGGGCTTCGTCGCGGTCGCTGGCGATCTCGAGGATGCCGGGGGTGGCGGCGGGCAGCGCGGCGAGGGAGGCGGAGACGGCGGTCCAGTCGATCCTTCCGCTTGCGGGGGCACCGTCGCCGGGCCAGAGGTGTTCGTCCTTCATGTCGGGATTCCCGCTGATGGCTCCGTGCGCGGCGAAGGGGCCGTGGTTGTCGTGCAGGTGGAGCTGGGCGATGCGGGAGCCGAGGAGTTCGATGGTGGCGGCGACGCCTGAATCTGAACCCACCTTAGGCGACGATGAAGCCGCCGCCGAAGATGGGGCACCCGAGTTTGAGGCAGTCGAAAAGTCCTGCGCGAGGTGGAGGTGGCCGAGGTCGAGGCAGACGCCGACGGAGTCGAAGTGGCCGGTTTTGAGGATGTAGAGGAGGTGCTCGGGGGTGGTGACCTCGTTCTCCATGTTTTCGAGCAGCAGGCGGACGCCGAGGGGCGAGGCGAAGGCTTTGAGGTGCTCGATGGCGGTGAGGGAGTGCTCGATGGCGGGCTCGTCCCAGGCGGAGTGGTTGAGGCCGAGCGAGAGCACGATGGCGGCGAAAGGGACCTGCTCGGCGGACTCAAGCGCGCGCTTGACCTCGTCCATGGCGGCGATGCGGTGGGATTTTTCGGGCGCGATGAGGTTGAGGTTGGGGGCGACGTGGCGCGACCACTGGGTGTCGGCGCGGTCGGTGAGGTAGATGGGCTGATGCAGGACGGCGCGGACGTCGGTGGAGCGGAACCAGGCGGCGAGCTCGCGGACGGCGGGGGTGTCGGTGTAGTCGAAGTGGTGGCGCGCGGCGAAGACTTCGATGGTGCGGGCGCCGGCGGCGGCAAGGGCGTCCAGCAGGCCGGGGTGCAGGCGGTGCTGGAAGAAGACGTAGGTAGAGAGTCCGGGTTGCATGTGTGAGTTAAGCGTACAGCAGGTACTTCGTACCGTTCTCGATGCTTCGCGGTACTACGTACCGTTCTCGATGCTTCGCGGTACTTCGTACCGTTCTCGACGCTTCGCGGTACTACGTACCGTTCTCGACGCTTCGCAGTACTTCGTACCGTTCTCGATGCTTCGCATTGGCGCTCCCGATGGTCGCGAGCGAGAGTGTGTTTCGGCCAGCGGCGGGATAGGTCAATAGCCAGCGGCTTTGCCGAAGTGGTGGCGCTGGTCGTCGGCGCCGAGGAGGGTGCGGGTCTGGGGGTCGATGTAGATCATTTCGCTATCGCCCCAGACGCCGGGATTGTGTTCGTCGGCTTCGTTGGTGTGGGAGATGGTGTAGCCGGCGGCGCGGAGCTGGCCGGCGACGGATTGGGGGAAGGCCTTCTCGACCTGGAGGACGTCGGGGAGGTACTGGTGGTGGAAACGGGGCGCGTCGGCGGCCTGCTGCACGTTGAGGCCGTTGTCGAGGATGCTGACGATGTCGTTGGCGACGGTGGTGATGATGGTGGCGCCGCCGGGTGAGCCGAGGATGAGCAGCGGCTTGCCATCCTTGAGGACGATGGTGGGGGTCATGGCGGAGAGCGGGCGCTTGCCGGGGGCGATGGCGTTGGCCGGGCTTTGGAGGAGGCCGAACTGGTTGGGCACGCCGGGTGCGGAGGTGAAGTCGTCCATGGTGTCGTTGAGCAGGAAGCCGAGGGCGCCGGCGGTGACGCCGGAGCCGAAGGTGTTGTTGAGGGTGTAGGTGTTGGCGACGGCGTTGCCCGCGGCGTCGACGACGGAGAAGTGGGTGGTCTGGGTGGATTCGCGGGCGGGCGGTACGGGCGTGGGCGGCGGAGGCAGGAAGCCGGCAGGACGCGTGAGCGCGGCGGAGGGGGTGGGCTGGATGGGGTCGATGGATTTGCGCCAGGCGGCGGCGTAGGCGGGCGAGGTGAGCTGCGCGACGGGCAGGGTGGTGAAGTCGGGGTCGCCGAGGTAGTCGGCGCGGTCCATGTAGGCGCGGCGGAAGGCTTCGGTGATGAGGTGAACCTGGGCCGCGGTGCGGTCGCCGAGCTTGCCGAGGTCGTAGCCGGAGAGGATGTTAAGGATCTGGAGCAGGACGATGCCGCCGGAGGAGGGCGGCGGCGCGGTGAGGATGGAGTAGCCGCGATAGCTGCCGGTGAGGGGCGCGCGGTCGTGGACGCGGTAGGCGGCGAGGTCGGCGGCGGTGACGAGTCCCCCGCCCTGCTGGATGGAGGCGGCGAGCTCGGCGGCCAGGGAGCCGGTGTAGAAGCTGGCGGGATCGGCGGCGATGCGGGCGAGGGTGCGGGCGAGTTCGGGCTGGGTGAAACGGTCGCCGGGCTTGTAGAAGTTGCCGTCGCGCTGGAAGAGGCGGCGGGACCGGGGGAAGGCTGCGAGGTTGCGAGCGGCGGCGAGGTTGCGGGCCTCTTCTTCGGAGAGGAGGTAGCCTTCGCGGGCGAGCTGGATGGCGGGGGCGAGGTCCTGGGCGAGGGTGAGCTTGCCGTAGGTCTTCTGCGCGTAGACCAGGCCGGCGACGGTGCCGGGAACGCCGATGGAGCGGTAGCCGAGGGTAGAGGCGCCGGGGATAACGTGGCCGTGCGCGTCGAGGTACATGTTGGCGGTTGCGGCGGCGGGGGCCTGCTCGCGGTAGTCGATGAAGTGGGCCTGCGCTTGATTGGGGCCGGTGCGCATGCGGATGAGCATGAAGCCGCCGCCGCCGAGGTTGCCGGCCTGGGGAAAGACGACGGCGAGGGCGAAGCCGACAGCGACGGCTGCGTCGACGGCGTTGCCGCCGGACTTGAGGATTGCGACACCGGCGTCGGAGGCGGCGTGGTGGATGGAGACCACCATTGCGTGCTGGGCGAGGGTGGGCGGCGGGCTGACGATGGCGTAAGGGTTGGGCACGGGACCGGTTTGAGCCGCGATGGAAGCTCCGGAGAGGGCCACGGCGACGCAGGCTGCGGTGCAGCGAACGCCGAGACGCATTGGGACGCTCCGGGGAGTGGGCATGGAGGCTGCTGACAGGATAGACCGTCTCACTCTGTTCGCGGAGCAGCTGAGCCCCGGAAAAGAAAAAGGAACAGTTCGACGTGCACGTGCCGCGTGCCGCGCGCATGGGGCTGGATCAGCCGGAACGTCTGAGACGGATAAGCACCGGATCGGTTAGGATAGAAATCCTTATGGCCGGCACTGCGATGGGGATGGTGGCACGGGTGGTGTGTATCGGCGCTGCGCTGAGCCTGGCAGCGGCGTTGAACCCCGCGCCGTCGGCCCGGCTGGAGGCGCAGATCACCAATGAGTCGCCGCCGCCCGGCTACCCTCCGAGCGGCTGCGATCGCGACCAGAGGGGGAATAAATACTGCTGGGGCGCTGCCGCCCAAAGCACCACAACCACCACGCAGGCTCCCCCGCCGCCTCCGGTGTTCAACGGCTGCTACCACTGGTTCAACGGGGGCCAGGTGGTGCTCCGCCCCGACCATACCGTCGTGGCCGGACCCTTTACCGGCAAGTGGCAGGTTGTCAGTACCGCGCAGCGCACCTTCGCGATTACGTGGTCGCAACCGGGAGTCTCCACCGTTACCGTGTCGGCGGACCAGAAAACCCTGGCCGGCGGCAACCAGTACGGCGGCGTGGACATGGCGACCCGTACCGCCGGAACCAGCGGCCTGGTTGGAAGCTGGAAGTGGGTCGATATGGTGACCAGCCAGGTCATCGTCAAGCCGGACGGGACCTATTCGGGGTCTTACTCGACCGATAGTTGGCACGGGACGTGGAAGGCCGTGAAGGGCTCCGCACGCACCTATGCGCTCACCGCGTCCGATCTGCCCAAAGACAGCCTGACGCTGGCGCCGGACGGAATGACCGCGTGGGGTTCGGACCAGTACGGTCTGAAAATATCGGGCACCAAGACCTGCTCGGCCGCGCAATAGCCGGGTCGCGGCCATCGCCGCTTCGATCGAGCCATCCCCTGCCATTTAGAATCGGTCCCGATGGCTACGCGCGTACGTTCGTATTCGAAGATCAACCTGGGGCTGGCGATTGGGCCGGTGCGGGCCGACGGCTTTCATGGGCTGGCGACGCTGTACCAGACGCTGGCGCTGCATGATGTGGTGACGGTCGGCGCGCAACGGCTGGCGGAGGGCGGTTCGAAGATCACCCTGACCACCAATCATCCCGGGGTGCCGACGGACGAGCGCAATACGGCATGGAAGATGGTGGAGCGGGCGCTGGAGCGGCTGGGGGTGGCGGCCGAGGTCGCGATCCACATTCAAAAGGAGTTGCCGGTGCAGGGGGGGCTGGGTGCGGGGTCGGCCAACGCGGCGGCGGCGCTGCTGGGGCTGGAACGGGAGCTGGGGGTCGAGGTTCCCGGGCGGATGGAGATTGCGGCGGAGGTGGGTTCGGATGTGCCGCTGTTTCTGGTGGGCGGCGCGGTGCTGGGGACGGGGCGGGGCGAGCTGGTGGCGGCGATGCCGGACCTGCCGGCGACGTGGTGTGTGGTGGCGGTGCCGGAGGTGGGGGTGTCGACGCCGCGGGCGTTCCAGGAGTGGGATGGACTCCACCCCAGCGATCACAGCTCGCCGGGGAGCCCGGGAGCGTGTGCGGCGAAAGCGGAAGCGGAGAACAAATACGGGGGGCCCTCCACTACAGCGGCAAAGAGCGCCGCCTCCGGTCGGGATGACGGACATCCAGCCGCGTCCGGGTTGACTTCGCCTGTGGAACCCGATAGGCTAGAGGAGTTGAGTCACGTGTATGCGTCTGTATTTGGGGTTCGGGAATTTTCCGAAGACAATCCTGGAACAGAACAAGCGCCTGACACATCCGGTATCGTTCGTAGCCGCCAAGATTCTTTCAGCTCTGAGACAAAACAGGGTGGTTTAGAGGGGCCAAGTAAAACCTCTGAACAGGGCAGCGCACAGAACGGTCTGGCCGGGAATACCCTTCTCGCGCTTGTCCGCACCGGGATCGAAAACGACTTTGAAGAGGTCGTCTTTCCTCAGTATCCCCTCCTGCGTGAAATCAAGCACGAATTGATGGGACCACCGGCTGACGGGCTTCGTGAAGGCCGTCCGGATGACTTGAGCGGCAAGGCTTTGTACGCTGCGCTCTCGGGTTCAGGCTCTGCTCTGTTCGGCCTTTACGGGTCCGAGGCAGACGCGAGGGCGGCTCAACAACGGGTTCAGGCCTCCGGCTGCAGGGCGATCCTAACGGAAACCTTGCCAAGAGCGGAGTACTGGGCGACGATGTTCGCAGAGTGATGTTCATCGGTTGGGAACGCCGATGACGTACTGGGCGATCGACTAACGGTAGGTCATCTGCCTTTGACGCAGACAGTCCAGGTTCGAATCCTGGTCGCCCAGCCAGAAAGTCGACGCTTCAGGGAACGCAAGCGAACGAGCACTTAGGGTTCTTTTGGCGGCAGCAACCATTGCCGCGGAAGTTGGACGGATTTTGGAGTTTTGCAGAGACCGCGGAAACTTGCGGGGTATGTAGAGGTTCAGAAGCAAGAAGTTTGAAGGGGCCAGATTCTTAGAAACACGACTTGGTCGTTTTTTCTTTATTTCGCAGGGCGAAGTAGCGGCGCAGAAAAAAGGGCGCTGTAAGACGTAAAGCAGCAGGAGCTATCAAGGTCAACCAGCCTGGAGGGTTTCGACGTGAACAACCAAGACACGACTGCGGTCCTTTCCCCTATTTCAGGTCAGGCTGAGGAGTCAGAACAAGACCCTCAGCCTGCGCCAAAGCCATCTGCCAGCGGACCCAGGTCCGCCGGGGATGGAGCCAAGCCGGCGACGGAGCGGAAGCGCTCTCCGAAGCTGAATGAAGACAAGCGCTTCAAGATTTTCTGCGGGTCCTCGAATCGCGCGTTGAGCGAGGAGGTCTGCAAGTTTGTCGGGGTACCGCTGGGCGAGAGCAAGCTGCAGCGGTTTGCCGATGGCGAAGTTTATTTTCAACTGCTGGAGAACGTGCGCGGCGTGGATGTTTTTGTGATTCAGCCGACGTGCCGCCCGGTGGATGAGCATTTGATGGAACTGCTGATCATGATTGACGCGCTGAAGCGCGCATCGGCAGGGAGAATTACGGTGGTGATGCCGTATTACGGCTATGCCCGGCAGGACCGCAAGGACCGGCCGCGGGTGGCGATTACGGCCAAGCTGGTGGCGGATCTGCTGAGCACGGCCGGTGCGAACCGGGCGCTGCTGGTGGATCTGCACGCGGCGCAGATTCAAGGGTTTTTCAACATCCCGGTCGATCACCTGTTTGCCAGCCCGGTGCTGGTGGGGTACGTCCGGGACCTCGATCTGCCCGATCTGACGATTGTTTCGCCGGATGCGGGAGGCGTGGAGCGCGCGCGCTTCTTCGCCAAGAAGCTGGAAGTGCCGTTGGCCATCGTGGACAAGCGGCGGACCGACATGAACGTGACCGAGGTGATGAACGTGATCGGCGATGTGGAAGGCCGCACGTGTCTGATCCTCGACGACATCGTCGATACCGCCGGAACGCTGGTGGGGACGGTGGAAGCGCTGCTGGAGCAGGGCGCGAAGAAGGTTTACGCATGCGCTTCGCATCCGGTGCTTTCGGGCCCGGCGGTGGAACGCATTGCGAATTCACGATTGGCGGAATTGATCGTGACCAACACCATTCCGCTGCGCGAAGAGGCGCTGCGGGTGCCGAAGATCAAAGTGCTTTCGATTGCCGGTCTGCTGGGCCGCGCGATCGAGAGCATTCACATGGAGACCAGCGTAAGCACGCTGTTCAATTAGAAACAGTTGCTAGTTGTTAGTTGCTAGTTGTTAGTTGAAGACGAAAGTGCAGTTTAGATTTAGCGGCAGAGCCGCAAAGGGAGCGGAGCTGAGCAGTTCGATGTTGTTCGAACGTAGAACGTAGAACGGACAACGTACAACGGATTCACTTCGTGCCCGAAAGGATGATTCATCATGGCAGCAAGTTCCACTCTTCCCCCCGTCGTCGCCACGCCCCGCGAGGGCAAGTTCAACAAGAATGCGGCCCGCCGCGTGCGCACCTCAGGCAAGATTCCGGCGGTGGTGTATGGCGCCGGCCAGGAATCGGTCGCGGTAACGGTTGATCCGCGCACCATCACCAAGATTCTGCACTCCGACTCCGGCCACAACACCATCTTCGACCTGGAGATTGCCGGATCGACCGTGGTGAAGGCGATGATCGTCGACTGGCAGCATGAGCCGCTGAAGGGCGCGCTGCTGCATATTGACCTGAAGCGGATTGCGATGGACAAGATGATCACGGTTTCGGTGCCCATCCAGTTGATTGGCTCGCCGATTGGCGTGAAGACGCAGGGCGGCATTCTGGAGCACGTGCTGCGCGAGGTGGAGATCGAGTGCCTGCCCAGCGATATTCCGAGCCACCTGGATGTGGACGTCTCGGCGCTGGAGATCAATGGCTCGGTGCATGTCTCCGATCTGCCGCACTCGGGCTCGATCAAGTTCCTGGCCGATGACGGATTGACCGTGGCCCATGTATCGGCGATTCGCGAAGAGGTTGCGGAGCCGGAGGCAGCGGATGCGACCGCGACGCCGGCCGAGCCGGAGGTTGCCAAGAAGGGCAAGGGCGACACGGAAGCCGCTCCGGCTGCCGATGCGAAGGCAGACGCGAAGGCGGAGAAGAAGAAGTAAGGAAAGACAGTTGTTAGTTCTCAGTTGTCAGTTCTCAGTTTGAAGCAGGACAGAGGAATACGCGGCGTGAAACTGATCATCGGTCTCGGCAACCCCGGTATCGAATATCAGTTCACCCCGCACAACGCCGGCTTTCTCGCGGTGGACCGGATTGCGGAGTATTGCAATGCAACCATTGCGAACCGCCGGGGCAGAGCGCTTACGGGGAAGGCGAAGCTGGCGGGACAGGAAGTCCTGCTGGCCAAGCCGGAGACGTACATGAACCTGAGCGGGCTATCGGTGGCCGCGCTGGTTCGGGAGCTGGAGATTCCGGTCCCGTCGCAGGACGTGATTGTGATCTACGACGAGCTGGATCTGCCGCTGGGCACGATTCGCATTCGCGAACGCGGCTCGGCGAATGGGCACAACGGAGCGAAGTCGGTTTCCGGGGCGCTGGGCACGGATGAGTGGTTGAGGATCCGGATTGGGGTGGGGAAACCTCCCCTTGCGGATGGCCGAGAGGTAAAGGCGGGCGGGACGGATTATCTGCTGTCGCCGATGCGCAAGCAGGAGCTTGCGGTGCTGGATGAAGTGCTCGACCGGGTACGGATGGCGGTTGAGGCAATACTCAGCAAAGGCCCGGGGCCGGCGATGAGCGAGTACAACAGAAGCGAGTTGTGAGTTGTTAGTTGTTAGTTGTTAGTTGTTAGTTGTTGGTTGTTGGAAGGCAACAACGAGGCAGTTAAACATTCCAGACCGGGTTGGCAGAGCAGACGCCGGCACGGTGCGAAGCAGAACTTCGCAGAAAGAAGTAACCGAATGAATCGTACTTACGAAATCATGTTTATTGTCCGACCGGACGTGGAAGAAGCCGATCTCGACAAGCTGATCGAAGGCTTCTCGGCGAACATCACCACGGGCGGCGGCGAAGTGAAGGCCGTGGAGAAGATGGGCCGGCGGCGGCTGGCGTACACGGTGCGCAAGTTCAACGACGGCTTTTACGTATTGCTGACGGTGGGTGCACCGGGCAGCCTGATCGGCGAGATTGAGCGCCGTCTGCGCGTTTCCGAGCCGGTGATCAAGTTCATCACGGTGCGCATGGACGAGGAAGAGAAGCGCCTGGCGAAGGTGAAGGCACTGCGCGACTCGAAGGTGAAGCGCAGCGCGCAGCCGATTCCGCCGCAAGCGGCACCGGCAGCGGTCTCGGCCGCGGCCGAACCGGAGGCGCCGGCGGTTGAAGCGGCAGCACCGGCAGCAGAGCCCGCCACAGCGACGGTCTAGGACCGGTTGCACGGCACAGGATTCGCTGGAGCGGCGATTGCCGGTCCAGCGCGGAAACGAGATCAACCGCCGCACCTGCTTCCAAACCCGGCCGCAAAGCCGGGCGTTCAAGGGCTCCGAAGCGAGCCTGGAGCCGGGCGGAATAACGCGAAAGAGATGAGAGGAATTAACCATGGCTGACGAAACCAGCACCCCGCAATCCGCACCAGAAGCAAGACCCTTTACGCCCCGCCCCGCCTATGCAGGTCCCGGCGGCGGTGGACGGCCGCCGCGTCCGGCCGGCGGTCCCGGAGGCCCGGGAGGTCCGGGCGCAGGCGGTCCGGGGGGACGCAAGTTCTTCCGGCGCAAGAAGGTCTGCAAGTTCTGCACCGAGAAGATCGACGCCATCAGCTACCGCGATGTGCGCCTGCTGCAGGGCTTTGTGGCCGAGCGGGGCAAGATTGTTCCGCGCCGCCTGACGGGCGTATGCACCCGGCATCAGCGCAAGGTGTCGCAGGCCATCAAGCAGTCGCGCAACATTGCGCTGCTGGCCTTCGCCGCACGCTTCTAACGACAGCTTCTAGCCTCTGGCTCCTGGCCGCGAGCTGGGAGCCAAGAGCTGATCCGCAACTGGCGGAACGGAATTCGGAGATATCCAATGGAAGTGATACTGAAGGAAGACATCAACAAGCTCGGCCATCGCGGCGATGTGGTGAAGGTCGCGGACGGCTATGGGCGCAACTACCTGCTGCCGGGCAAGCTGGCCATCGAAGCGACGGCCGCGAACAAGGCGGTGATCGAGCAGATGAAGGGCTCGGCCATCCGCAAGCTGGCAAAAGAAAAGATCGAGTCGGAAGAGCTTTCGAAGAAGCTGGAAGGCGTGGAGCTGGTGTTCGAGCGCAAGGTGGGCGAGAACGACCACCTGTTCGGCTCAGTGACCTCGGGCGACATCGCGCAGCAGCTGGCCGAGAAGGGCTACACCATCGACCGGCGCAAGATTTCGCTGGAAGAGCCGCTGAAGTCGCTGGGCGAGTTTCATGTCCCGATCAAGCTGCACCGCGAGGTGACCACGCACCTGAAGGTGACGGTGAAGGGCGAGGATCAGCCGGAAGGCACCACCGAAACCGCAGCCTAAGCGGAACGAACAAAGGCTTAACACCGACCAGCACCGAGGACGCCGATTCAGAAGAGATCGGTGTCCTCGGTGTTAAGTTTTTCTACTCGTACTTGAGGGTCTCGACGGGGTCGAGGCGGGCGGCGCGGTTGGCGGGAACGGTGCCGAAGACCACTCCCACAACGACCGAGGTGGCGAGGGCGATGACGGCAGCCTGCCAGGGAACCGGCAGTTTGTAGTCTGTGAGCAGGCGTACCGAGAGCGGGACGCCGAGGCCCAGGATGGTGCCGAGGATGCCGCCGGTGAGCGAGAGAAAGACGGCCTCGGTGAGGAACTGCATTCGGATCTCGCGGCGGGTGGCGCCGAGGGCTTTGCGGATGCCGATCTCGCGGATGCGCGACTGCACATTGGCCAGCATGCTATTCATGATGCCGACGCCGGCGACCACCAGGGTGATGGCGGCGGCGAGGACCAGGACCCAGGTAAGGATGGTGGCGATCTTGGCCATGTCATCGAGGATGCCGGTGAGGGTCTCGGCGTGGTAGACGCTGTTGGGGCGGTGGCGGCTGGTGATGAGCGCGGTAATCAGCTTGGCCCCAGGCTCGACATCGGTGGGGTTCTTCATCTTGAAGAAGATTTCTTTCAGGTTGTCGGTACCGCTGAAGTAGCGGGCAACCTCGTAGGGGATCAGCATGGTTTCGTCGCTGATCTCCGATTGCCCATAGGTGTCGATGCTCTCTTTGAAGACGCCGATGATGCTGAGGGTGATTCCCTTGACGGAGATGTTCTGGCCGATAGCGGCCTGCACGGTGCCAAAGAGCGCAATCGCCAGAGGCTTATTGAGGACGACGACCTTGGCGTGCGCCGCGGCGTCCTGGTCGTCGAAGAAGCGGCCCGCGAGCACAACCAGGCCGCGCACCTCTTTGTACTCCGGTGAGACGCCGAGCAGCATGGCGTCCTTGGTGATGCCACCGCCGATGCCGACCTGGCCGTGCACCTCGAGCATCGGGGAGTAGGCCACGATATTGGGCACGGTGTTGACGACCGCGATCATGTCCTGGCGGGTCATGGAGTCGGGCGTGCTGGTGTTGTTCGGGCCAATGATGGTGCCGCCGCTGTACTGCATCTCGATCTTGTTGGGGCCGAGGCTGGCGATGGTTTCGAGCGCGTATTGCTTGCCGGTGAGCCCTACGGTGACCACCAGGATGATGGACGCCGAGCCGATGACCATGCCCAGCATGGTGAGCAGGAAGCGCGCCTTGCCGGCGCGGAAGCTGTCGACGGCGAGCGAGAAGATCTCGCTGAAGATCATGGTGCTGCCAGCGCTCGCCAGTGTGCTGTCGAAGGTCTGTTTTTCGGTCGCCGGCTTGGAGACGCTCGTGGTCGCCATCAGTGGAATCAATCCCTCGGGCTATTAGACGCCTTCCAGTATGGTAGCGGTGCAGGCATTCCCGCCACTTTGGTCACCTGGTGACGCGGGTTGGGCTGCGCGGACGTGCTCGCGATGGCGGCAAGCGAGATTCCGTACAGCCATCGGGCGGAATACGCGAAGCATTAAGTGGACGCGTGAACACCCTCCCATTGGCCGGACTTGCCGGAGCGGAAGATGGCTTCGATGACGGCCATATTCCGGATGGCATCCTCGATGGGGACGGGGACGTCGGTGTCGTCCAGGATGGCTTTGGAGAAGGCGTCGCCCTGCAGCGTGTACTGGTCGCAGGACAGGAATGTTTCGGTGGCGATGCCGCCGCCGAAGAGGTCGGCGCCGGAGTCGACGAAGAGGCGCGTGGGGCGGTCGGTCGGCGTGTTGACGGGAATCTCCAACTCGATGCGGCCCCTGGCGCCGAGGAAATGGAAGCGCTGGTACGGCACCAACTGCGTACTGCAGGTGAAGACAGCCTGGCCGCCGGGGAAATCGAGGATGGCCGAGGTGAGGCGGTCGGTGTGCATCTGCGGGTCGCGATCGATGAGGGCAACCACGCGGATGGGCTCCTGGGCGAAGGCGAAGCGAGCTGCCTGGATGAGATAGCAGCCAATATCCATCAGCGCGCCGCCGCCGGCATCCAGGCGGTTGCGGATGTTTGCCGGATCGATGTTGAAGTAGCTGAAAAAGCCGAAGACCGAGCGCAGCGGCCCGATGCGGCCTTCGTCCAACAACGCCCGCAGGCGGAGCCACTGGGGATGGCTGCGCACCATGAAGGCCTCGCCAATCTTGACTCCGGTGCGGGCGCGCACCGCCAGCAGGGCGTGCGCCTCGGCGGCGGTGAGGCTGATGGGCTTTTCGCACAGCACATGCTTGCCGGCCTCTGCCGCCTTGATGGTCCAGGGCACATGCAGGTGGTTGGGCAACGGATTGTAGATGGCGTCGACGTTGGGGTCGGCGAGCAACTCCTCGTAGGAACCGTAGGCCGTGGGGATGCCGAGCGCGGCGGCCTTCTGCTGCGAGTTGGCGAGCTGGCGCGATGCGATGGCGACGACGGAGGCATGTTCGCACAACTGCATGCCCGGGATAACCTTCTTGACTGCTATGTTTGCGGTGCTGAGGACGCCCCAGCGAATTTTTCTAGCCATGGTCGCTAATGATAAAGGCTAAGGCGGGGAGAACGCTAAACGAACGTTGCCGGGACATGGACGGATGGAATGAACTATGATTCCTGCGCTGTGCCATGACTGCGAGGGATCGACCCATGAAGATATTGCTTTCTGCCTGCGCGCTGTTAGCGATGGTGTTTTCCACGGCAAACGTGTTCGCCGCCGCGGATGTTTCCGGCACCTGGAGCGGGGAATTAAGTGGAGGGAATGGAAGCTTCCAACTCTCCTTCACCTTCAAGCAGGACGGCGCCAAGCTGACCGGCTCGGTGCAGGGGCCGCAGGGCGAGGCGATCGCCATCAGCGACGGCAAGATCGACGGCGACAAGATCTCGTTCAACGTCGCGTTCAACGGCATGACGATCGTCCACACGGGCACCATCAACACGGCGGGCGATGAGATCAAGCTGACTTCGACGTCCGATCAGGGTCCGGCGGGCGAGATCGTTCTGAAGCGTGCCAAGCCGGCGGCGAGCGCTCCCAACTAGAGATTGAGGCGGCCGCGCGGGGAGTTGGCCGGTTTCAGCCGACCTCGGCGCGGATGAGGGTTTCTATCTTCGACCACACCGAGGGGTCGTTCTCAATTTCAATATGCTGGCGCATAAACGTGCGGGCGAACCAGGGATAGCCTGCGCAGGAGACGGGATGGGCGCGGTAGCTGGATTCGTAGTTGCCCAGGATGGTGGTGCGGGTGGGATCCATTGCGGCGATCAGGCTGCGGCCATGGATCAGCCCGCGGGTCTGGAAGAAGTTCACGGCGCGGCGCACGTTGGGGGGAATGCTGCGATCGTCTTCGTTCGACTTCTGCACGCTATCGACCTGGACGGTCAGGAGCACCGGTATCCCGAGTTGATCGAGGCGCCGCGCCAGCGTCACGGTCTCCGAGGCGCCCCAACTGTGGCCGTAGATGACGATGCGGGCCGCGCTCTTTTCGCCGTCGCTCAGCCGTCCATCGCCATCTTTGTCGAGCAGGCGGAGCACGGTTTGCAGGGCCTTGTCGCCGTCGTGGTTGGCGAACACCGCGGCCTCGACGCGAGCAGGGTCGCGCTGCTGCAACTGCTGCGCCAGCAGCGCCTCGCGATGGCGCAGATCGCCGGCGCTGACATTGCCTCCCATGAACCCGATGACGATCAGCCGGCCCGGGTGCGCGGCCGGCGCCAGCAGTCTGGGAGCGGCGGCGCTGGCTACCTCGACCGATTGCGCGTACGGCCTGGGAGCCAGTGCCAGCGCGGCCAGGAGCAGCAATGCGGATCGTAAGCAGGTCGTAGGCACCGGGTCCTCTCGGGTGGGATCACAGCGACGGTCCGCGTCGCCGCGACTGAAGTCGACTCTGACGGTGCCGGTGACACGACACTACGCCCAAGCGTCGCGCTTTGACCAGTTCTCTCGCCCTTCATTCGATAGCGCGAGCCAGGCTTTGGACGCGGGGTCCGCCGTCTACCGGTTAGACGGACGCGATGCGCATCCAGCCCAGGTCCGCCGGCCGGCGGTCGACCGCAAGAGGAACCCTGTTCGTTATCGGAGGGAATGCGCCGGAAATGTGCCGCCGGCCGTGCCGGATGCACTAAACTCTCCTCTGAACGCACAATCCTTTCGGCCACTTTGTCTCGCGACCCGGAGCAACCTCGCATGAAGATGATCGTCGCCATCAAGCAGGTTCCCGAGCGCGACGCCCAGCTCGCCATAGCACCGGATGGCAAGTGGATTAACGAAGCTGACCTGGCATACACCATCAATGAACCGGACGCCTACGCGCTGGAAGAGGCGCTGCAGTTGAAGGAGAAGCATGGCGGCGAGGTGATCGCGCTGTGCGCCGGGCCGGAGCGGGTGACATCGACCCTGCGCGAAGCCCTGGCCAAGGGCGCCGACCGAGCCATTCATATCGCCGCGGACGACCTGGCCCAGCGGGACACTCTGGCGCAGGCGCGTCTGCTGGCCAATGCGATCCGCGCGGAGGCGCCCGACCTGATCCTCACCGGCCTGCAGTCCGACGATCTGGGTCTGGGGCAGACCGGCGTGGTGCTTGCCGAGCTGCTCGGTATCCCGCATGCCAGCCTCATCCTGCAGGTGGAAGCCACCGACGTCGGCTTGCGCGTGAAGCGGGAACTGGAGGACGGATGGTTCCAGCAGGTGGAGATGCCGCTGCCCGCGCTGCTGACCATGCAGTCGGGCGGGAACAAGCTGCGGTATGCGACGCTGATGGGGATCAAAAAGGCCAAGTCGAAGCCCACCGCGACCATCCCGGCAGAGGCATTGGCCGGAGAACCCGCGGTCGCGATCACCCGCGTCTACGTGCCGGAAAAGCAGAAGCACACCCAGATGCTGCGAGGAACGCCCGCTGAGATTGCTGCGCAACTGGTTGAAAAGCTCCGCAACGAGGTGCACGTCCTATGAGCGGGGTGCTGGTGGTCGTCGAACATCGGAGTGGGGACGGTTCCCTTACCCGCGTCAGCCGCGAGGCGCTGGCGGCCGGGCAGGTGCTGGCGAAGCAGCTGGGCAGTGAATGCTTTGCCGCCGTGCTGGGCGAGGACACCGCGGCCCTTGCCGGCGCGCTGAGCGGGCAGCGGCTCGCGAAGGTATACGCGGTCGATCATCCACTGCTGCAACAATATACGGCTGACGCGTACACGAGCGGGCTGGAGCAGATCGTGGCACGGCTGGGGCCGGAGTACGTCGTGTTTCCCCATACCTACCAGGTGCGCGACTTTGCTCCGGCGCTGGCAACGCGATTTGGCGAGGTGCTGATCTCCGACGTGATCGCAATCCGCGATGGGCCGGTTTTCGTGCGCCAGCTTTTCCAGGGCAAGCTGAATGCGGACTACACGCATACGGGCGGCGGGCCGTGCTTCGTCTCCATCCAGGCGGGAGCCTTCCGCGCCGATGCGGTCGAGGCGGCAGAATCTCCGGCCGGCATCGAAGCGCTGGCCGTTACGCTCGATCCGCAGCAGATTCGCACCCGGCGGTCGGCTCCGTTTCGCGAATCTGCGCACACGGTCGATCTCGCGGCGGCGCCGGTAATCGTGTCGGTCGGCCGGGGCATCCGCGAGCAGGAGAACCTAGCGCTGGTGCAGGCGCTGGCCGACGCCCTGGGCGCGGAACTGGCTGCGTCGCGACCGATCTGCGACGCGGGCTGGCTGCCGATGGAACGGCAGGTGGGCAGCTCCGGCCAGACCGTGTCCCCTAAGCTTTACCTGGCAATTGGAATCTCCGGAGCGATTCAGCACCTGGTCGGGATGAAGGGCTCCAAGAGCGTGATCGCCATCAATAAAGACGAGAATGCACCCATCTTCGAGGTTGCCGACTACGGCGTTGCCGCGGACCTGTTCGAGATTGTCCCCGCGCTCACGCAGGCGGTGCTTGCAGCAAAAACCTAGGAACCTAAATTCCAGAACGGAAAGGATTTATCCAGTCCATGAACCAACCTCCCGCCCGCAGCGCTGAACCCGGTGGCAAGCTGTTTTGGATGGTGTTTTTGCTCTCATGTTTTGTGATCTTCACTCCCAGCCCGGCGCAGGCAGACTCGCCGCCTTCGTTCGAGGTGGCAACGATCAAGCCGGCGGATGTGAAGAACCCTCGGCCGCCCTCGGTCAATATCTCCGGCGACCAGTTTGCAGCGACCGGCATGACGCTGAAGGAACTGATCCGGATTGCGTACGACCTGAACTATGGGGCAGACCGGCAGGTCTCGGGCGGGCCTGCGTGGACCGCATCGACCCGGTTCGACATTGTGGCGAAGGAGGATCCGGCGCTGGGCGAGAAGCTGGAGAAGCTCTCCTCGGAGGAACGGGGCGGGCTGTTGCGGCAGATGCTGCGGGAATTGCTGGCGGAGCGGTTCAAGCTGCAGATCCACCACGAGACGAGCGAGCTATCCGTGTATGAACTGGTGATGTCGAAGAGCGGATCGAAGCTGATGCCCTCGGTGGGGCTGCCTTCTTCCAACGATGCCGACAACTCGGCCAAACCGCGGAGCTGGATACGGTTTGCCGGCAAGGGGCGGCTGGAGGGAACGGACGCGGATGCGCAGATGCTGGTCACGGTGCTGAGCATGCAGCCGGAGATTGGCGGACGCCTGGTGGTGGACAAGACGGGACTCACGGGCAAGTACGACTTCACCCTGAAATGGACGCCGGATATGGATCCGGGCGCGGACGCACCCGGGGCGGAGACCGGGCCGTCGCTCTTCACCGCTCTGGAGGAAGAACTGGGGCTGAGGCTGGAGCCGACGAAGGCGCCGGTGGATGTGATTGTGATCGACCGGGTGGAATCGCCGATTGCGGATTAGGGGGTGGCGGGTCAGGCAATCCGGCGGCCCGGCATGACTTCGCGCCGCGGAGACGCCTGGATATAGCGCACCAGATCGACCACCGTGACCAGGGGGGATTCGAGCAGGCCGGGCAGATACTCGCGCCCGGCTTCGTCGAGGAGGTCGCGGACCGCCCGCTGCACCTCGTCGGTATCCATCCCGAGGTCGCGGTCGAGGTCATCGCGCGGATCGATGGGAAACTCTATCTGTTGCGTCTGCTGCAGATAGACGTAGGCCGAGCGGGCAATCCCGGGATCGAAACCGTACGCGGCCAGCGATTCGGCAAAGGTCTCCGCGGTAATTCCGGCGCGGTCGCGCGCCAAGGCGGATCGCCGGCTCTGGGCCGAGAGGTAGACCAACGCGATGCCCATGAGGATGGCGAAGCCGATAAAGAACAGCGGCACGATCTGCTCGCCAAGCCACTGCTGGACTGTCCAAAACACAGACATAGACTGCTTCCTGTTCCAGAATACCCGGGGGAGTGAACCTTCATCCTGGGCCAGCCGATGCAGCAGAGAGGACGTTCCTGCGCCCGGCGGCAGCCATCATCGGCTGGTGAAACTTACTATACTGAATTCAGAGCTGTTCGCGGCAATTTAAGCGGCAATGGAATTTGCACCGGGTCTGCTTCTTTGTGCGATCAACAGACATCCAAACAGCTCACGGAGACTTGACGATCGCTTCCCTGCCGCCATCAACGCTGTTGAAGAACGCCGCCCTGGGCGTGCTGGAACGGCCCGCGCCGGAATCGGCCGGCGGCGCCGGCACACGGCTGCGCGACTCGTTCGGCCGGGCGATCACGGACCTGCGCATCTCGGTCACCGACCGCTGCAACTACAAGTGCGTGTACTGCCGCACCGGCAACGAGGGGGCGCAGTATACCGAGCTGCCGATCGATGAGTACCTGCGCATGGTGCGCGTCCTGGTCTCGCTCGGAATCGAAAAGGTCCGGCTGACCGGGGGCGAACCGCTGCTGCGTTCCGGGCTGGTGGAGATGGTGGCCGCGCTGGCCGAACTGCGCACCGCCTACCATTCCGACGGAACACCCCTGGCCGACGGCGAGGCCGGCCATCCACTGGACATTGCGCTGACGACCAACGGCCATTTGCTGGAAGCCCTGGCGGAGCCGCTGGCGCGAGCGGGGTTAACCGGGTGACCGTCAGCATGGACGCGGTCGACTCTGAGATCTTTGCCCGGATCACGCGGGTGCCGCGGAGCTATGAGCGCGTGCTGGCCGGGGTGCATGCGGCGCAGGCTGCCGGCCTGGGCCCGGTGAAGATCAACTGCGTGCTGTTGCGCGGCTTCAACGACACGCAGATCGAGCCGTTCGCAGAGTTCTCGCGGCGGGAAGGCGTGATCGTGCGGTTCATCGAATTCATGCCGCTGGAGGAAGACCGCACCTGGAAGCCGGAGACGGTAGTCAGGATGGACGAGATCCTCGCGCGCCTGAACGCGTGGCGGCCGTCCTGCAGCGTTCCCGCGGGGCTGGCCGAGTTGCCGGCGCGATCGAGCAGCGAGACGGCCAAGCGCTACACCTTCCGCGACGGCGTGGGCGAGATCGGGATTGTGGCTCCGGTGTCGCATCCGTTCTGCGGCCATTGCAGCCGGGTGCGGATCACCTCGGACGGCGCGATCCGCACCTGCCTGTTCTCGCAATCGGACCACGATCTGTACGGAGAGATGCGGCGCGGCGGAACTGACGAGGAGCTGGCCGCGTATATCCGGCGGGTGGTGATGAAGAAGGAAGCGCGCCACCACATTGGGGAGCCGGGGTTCGAGAAGCCGTCGCGAAACATGGTGCACATCGGCGGTTAACCCACTGGGCGCGCCGATCGTAAAGATCGGAGCGCGTATGACCCGTTTGAGGTATACCGGGCTATAGCCATTCCGTGGTCTGCTGGCTTTGAGGTGTCTGGTGGCGGACAAGCGACAATTCGCAGTCATCGAAAGCGGGCAGATGAAACACCTGCGCGTTTTTCACGATGTTGCGCGCGCGCTGACGCAGACCCTGGAGCTGGAAGAGATTCTGCGCATCATCATGGACAAGATGACGGGGTTCTTCAACCCGGAACGCTGGTCGATGCTGATGGTGGACGAGGCGGCCCAGGAACTTTATTACCCGATTGCGGCGGGCGAGAACGACGACAGCCTGAAGGACCTGCGCATCCAGATGGGCGAAGGGGTGGCCGGATGGGTTGCCTCCAGCGGCACCGCGCTGGTGGTGCCCGACGTCTCGCTCGATCCGCAATGGAGCGCCTTCTCGCGCGCGCATCCGGAGCTGCGCATCCAGGCGCTGGCTTGCATTCCGATTCGCTCCGGCGACAAGACGCTGGGCGTCATTCAACTGTTCAACAGCAAGCTGGACATGATGAGCGAGTACTCGCAGTCGTTCATCCGCATCCTGTGCGACTACGCCGCGATTGCCATCCAGAATGCGCGCTCGGTCAAGCTGATTCACGAGCTGACCATCACCGACGACTGCACCAGCCTGTTCAATGCGCGCCACCTTTACACCATGCTGGACGAGCAGGTCGCGACGGCGGGAAGCAATCGGGAGCACCAGTTCAGCCTGCTGTTCGTCGATCTGGACCACTTCAAGGAGGTCAACGACACCCACGGCCACCTGGTGGGCAGCCGGTTGCTGGCCGAGGTGGGCAGCCTGATGAAGCGCGTACTGGGACCGGAGAACTCCTGCTTCCGCTATGGCGGAGACGAATTCGTCGCGCTGCTGCCCGGACTGGGCAAACAGGCGGCCATCGATGCCACCATGCGGCTGTGGGATGCGCTGCGGGCTGAACGCTTCCTGACCGCGCAGGGACTGTCGCTGGGCCTGGCCGGCAGCTTCGGCCTAGCCACTTTCCCAGAGGATGGAAATTCGGTACAGAACATTATCCGGGCCGCGGACACCATGATGTATGCGGCGAAGACCACCCGCGACAACGTCTCCGTCGCGGGGCTGGGCCTGGTTGCTGGAGCCGCGGGAGGCGCGCAGATTCCCGCCGGACGACCGACCACCATGGCCGCCGCCGACCTGGTGACGATGCGCCGCGCCGTCACTGCCTGACAGACCCCGCTTCATTGCCTTCCCCCCAACTCATTCGCTGTGCCTGTCCAGCCGGCCGGTGCGGCTGACGGCGGTTGCGCTGCGCAGTCCTGCGGCGAACGCGGTGCGGGAGACTGTACTCGGAAGCGCCGGTTGGGCTATCTTGGCTGAATCGAAAATTCCCCTGCCCCTGGAGGATGAATGAACCGGCGCGATTTCACCAAGCTCTCCACGCTGGCTGCGGCTTCCATACGGCTGCCGCGTGCCCTGGCACAAGAGCCGGCCCGTGCGGCAAAACCTGTCGGGTTTGCCGCGGTGGGCATCGGCTCCATCTCGACGGCCTTCATGGAGTCGGTCGCCAACTCGCCGACGGTGAAGATCACGGCGCTGGTTACCGGACACCCGGAGACCAAGGGAGTCCATTTTTCCGAGCTGTACAACATTCCCAAGAGTTCCGTTTACACGTATGAGACGTTCGATCGCATCCGCGACAACCCCGACGTGGACGCGCTTTACATCGGCCTGCCGAACAGCATGCACTGCGAGTACACGGTGCGGGGCGCGGCGGCGGGCAAGCACATTCTGTGCGAGAAGCCGATGGCCATCTCCAGCGCCGAGTGCCGCACCATGATCGAAGCCTGCCGCAAGGCCGACCGCAAGCTGATGATCGCGTATCGCATGCAATACGATCCGGTGTGGCAGCAGGCGTTCGACATCGTCCGCTCCGGCGCGCTGGGCAAGGTGCAGTCGTTCCGCGGCAGCATGCTGCAATCGCAGGTGATGGGCTGGAGGCAGA
>CAWBFL010000091.1:0-4545 GCA_963787905.1 uncultured Acidobacteriaceae bacterium
TGCGCTCTCGTCCACGGCCGTATCACCGGCTGCGGGGTTGACTGCCCCTGCAGGAATCAGGGTAGTCGTAACCGACTGCGCGTCATCCGTGCCCGTGTAGACCATGATGCGCGAAGCATCAATTCCCTTCTCCGTCACCAGGTAGTCCTTGGTGTTGACCACCCGTTCAGCAGCAGCGGTCGGCTTCTTGTTGTGCTTCATCTTCGCCAGTCTGTCATCGACCTTCTGCTCCTTGGCGTCTTCGTTGCCAACCAGAGCCAGCTTGGCGTCGGAGGAGCGCTGCAGAGCCAGGGCAACGTCGTCAAGGCAGGCCTTGGCTTCGTTGTCCACGCGCTCCGGACGAACCTTGTCGCGCTCAAAGCTCACCGAGCAAAGGCTCGAAGCCATGGGCGCTGGAGGCGGCGGCGGAATCGGCGGCCCAATCACGGTCACCGTGGTCATCTTGGAGTCGCTCTTGCCGAGGTCGTCCACAACGTTGCAGGTGACGGTCACGGAACTGTTGCTTCCCGCTGCCACACCCGGCGCAGTCAGTGTCGCCGTAGAACCTGTGCCGCTGACCGAACCCGATGTCGCGCTGTAGCTGTAGGTCAGCGGGCGATTCTGCGGGCTCATCGCAACGGCGGTAATCGCCGAGGCCCCGCCCGAACCGACCGACGAAGGATTGGCCGAGCAACTCGTCATCACCGGCGGATCGAACGGCTTCACCGTGAATTGCGCAGTGCAATCAGCCGACTGACCCGGCTTGACGCCCTCGGTCACATGTCCTGATACCGTGTAAGTTCCCGGCGCGGCGGTCTTTGTGTCGATGTTCGCCGTGCTCGACGTTCCCGAGATTGCCCCGCCCGTGGACGTCCAGCTGTAGGTGGCCGTCTTCTTCGGATTTAGGTTCAGCGCCGTCCCCGTCACCGTAATCGGGTCACCGGCATAAACACTCGCTGGAGCAACCGAGCAGCTGTAGGTGACCGGTGGCGGCGGGATGATGTGGCCGAAGTGCGTCACAATGCCCGTGCTCAGTTCGATCGCGTCAAGGTTGGCGCGGCCGCCCTCAACCCCGCCCGTTGGAATCGCGGTCGTGGGTCCGAAGTCATCATGCAGGTAGCGATAGTCGGCCTGGAAAAGACGCAGGCTGAACCGGTTGTCGAAGAAGGGCAAGTCGTAGTCCATGCCGCCGCCGGCGGTCAGCGCAACCCCCCAGGTGTACGGATTATGCCCAAGCGTAGCCGGGACTTCGCTGTTCGGTCCTCCCAGTCGCTCACTCCCGACCAACCCGTGTGCAAACAAGGTGAAGTGGTCCATGGGCAGGCGGGCAATCGGTCCACCCGATATCGACGACACTCCGTCGTTGGCGCCATCCGGGTGGTTAACGTAAATGATCTCTCCGCCAAAGTATTTGTTGAAGTAATACGCGCCGCTTCCGATCGCGCCCAGGTTTACCGAAGAATAAGGGACACCCTGAGGCTGGATCCGCCCATGCGCGCCAAAGTAGGAGTAGCCGGTGAAAATATCCACTCGAGACGGGTTAGACCCCGACGCCGGGGCGGTTGGGGCGGGTGTCTGGGCAGTCAGATTTACTACACCAAGGCTAACTGCGCACGCAGCCAGCAGAAACCGGCCAAGACTGCGAAACGGGCGATAAGTCATTCGACTTCCTCCACTCATAATCCTTACTCCACTCATAAAGCTTGTTACTGCGACTGATCGCATGAAAAACTGCTGAAATCGGGTCAACCAGAGTGTAACCCAGTTGACCACCCTGTCCAGAGCAAAAAATACGCTCTAATTCAAACACCAGAAGGATTTATCGCCAAGTTGCAGGCCCTCGCACGAAAATGGAATTTTGGCTCCGGCAAGCGATCCGGCGAATTTTCGGTCGAACTTTAGTCTCTCCTTACGACAAATTCAACGTCTTTTTCACCGTCCCCCGCTCCTGCTGGATCTTCTCCTGCAGCAACGTAATCGCATACAGCAGTTGCTCAGGACGGGGCGGGCACCCGGGGACGTAAATGTCCACGGGGATGATCTGGTTAACTCCCTGAAGCAATGCATAGTTGTTGAATACCCCGCCCGAAGTAGCGCACGCGCCCATCGAGATTACCCATTTCGGCTCAGGCATTTGCTCGTACAGCCGCCGGATCACCGGCGCCATCTTCTGCGATACCCGCCCGGCCACAATCATCAGATCGCTCTGCCGTGGAGACGGCCGGAACACCTCCGCGCCAAATCGCGCAATGTCATACCGCGATCCCCCCATCGACATCATCTCAATCGCGCAACAGGCCAGACCGAACGTCATGGGCCAGACTGAGTTCTTCCGCACCCAGTTGATGGCAGCGTCCAGCGATGCCATCACCACGCCTTCCGGCTGATCGTAGCCCCAGTTCACCTCGTTCAACTTCTGCCGGTTCTTGGCGAAGCTGTCGAGCGACCCAAATAAGTAACGGTCGGTCTGCCGAGGCCCCTCAACAGGGCTGCCGCTGCCGGAGTTCTGATCGGAAACTTTTTCCATGTGTAGATTCAGTATAAATCCATAAAAACCAGCGATCTGGATTAATTCGCGGGTACACTGCATGAATTTCCGATTATCCGGAAGGAATTACCCGCCAATGATTGTTCGGATGCCGTGAAAGAACGGTCGGTTGCCGACAGCATGCAAATTCCTGCGCAGCAACTCTGGCTCACCCGCCGCAGCCGATCGCTAAACGGCGTTCGCCTCGATCGCGCGCAGTAGATCCTGCTTCAGCTCGCGTTGCTGCTCGCCATCGAGCTTAGCCCCGTTCCGGGTCACATAGAACACGTCGATGGCGGTCTCCCCCTCCGTATCCACCAGCGCAACCTCGATGTTGTAACCGCCACCCGCCAGCGCCTGGCTGACCGCGCGCAGCAGCCCCGGCATGTCCTGCGCCACCACCTGCACCAGAGTGCTGTGCGATGACGCCTCATCGTCAAAGTCCACCCGGGTCTGGACCACGACCTTCGGCGCCTTCCTGCGTCCCCGCCGCCGCCCGGACAGCAGCTTCTCTACAGCTCCCTTGCCGGCCATCGCATCGTGAACGCTGGCCACAAATGCCGCGTGCTCCGAAGCATTCATCTCCAGCGTGCGAAACGTATCCGTGAAGCGGAAATTGTCCACCACAATGCCCTGCTGGTTCGAAAACGCGTCGGCGGTCACGATATTCATCCCCCACGCCGCGAGCGCGCCCGCCATATCCGCAAACAGCATTGCCCGGTCCGGAGTCACCAGGGTGATCTCGCTGGTCTCCGGTGCGTAGTGGAACTCCAACTGCACCCGGTCCTGCCCAAATCGTTCTGCCATCTCGAAGTGCATCCGCACCTGGTCCGGCGTTCTGGTCCGCAGATACCGCTCCGGAAAGCCCTGCAGAAACGCCTCCACCTCGGCCTTCTTACCCGGAAGCAGCGCGGCCACCCGGCGCACCAGTTCCTTGCCCACCCTTGCTCCCACCCGTTCGTCGTCCACGCTCCGGTCCAGGTAGTTCGCCGTGGCCAGGTACAGCCGCCATAGGTTCTCTGCCTTCCATGGTGTCAATGCGTCGGGATGCACCGCGGCGATGTCCGCATAGGTAAACAGGGTCAGCATGCGCAGCGCCTCCGGGGTCTGCACCTTGCCCGCAAACGCGCTCACCGTCTCCAGGTCGAAGATGTCCCGCCGCAGCGCCGCCGACATCTCCAGGTGATTGCGAATCAATCCCAGCAGGAGTTCGCTTTCGTACACATCCAGTTCCAGCCGCCCGGCCACGCTTTCCGCCATACGCGCGCTCTCCCCGGCGTGGTCGTCGGTGCTTCTGCCCTTACCTGTGTCGTGCAGTCAGAGCCCCCAGGTACAGCAGCGCGCCATGCTGCACGTCACGCAGGATTCCCCCGAAACGCCCGGCCCATTCACCCATCGCGCCGGTCTGCGGGGTCTCCATGCCGTGCAGCGTGTCAATCAGTACCATCGTGTGCTCATCCACCGTATACCGGTGATAGGCGTCGCGGATGACCAGCGCATCGATCCCATGAAACTCCGGGATCAGAAGTTCCAGAACCCCCAGCGCGTGCATCGCGCGCAGCGCGTTCCCGGCAAATTGTCCCAGCAGTATTTCCTGCAGGTGCCGCCACAGTGCCGGCCCCTCCTCGAGGTGCGCCGACAACAACGGCAGTGCCTGGGATATGCGTTCTTCGGTGCCGCGCTCAAGTACGCTCCCTGTCCTCGACATCGCCGCAAACAGCTGCAGCACCACGTCCGGGTCACGCGCGGGATCGTTACCGGCGCTGGTCGCGGTCCCGAGAGACACTCGTCCTCCTTCCACGCGGTAGCCGACGGGCGGAGGCTCAGGCCGTCGCCGAACCTTCGCCAGTGCCGCCCTCCCTACCACCGTCCACCGCCCCACCCGCTGCCTGGCCGGCACTGCTTCCAGCATGTGCGTCAGGGTCCGTTCCACAATCCGAGCGTGGCGGAAGTAGAGACGCATCCAGTACGCGGCATCCGCCTGTCCCTCGCGCTGGCCACGCCCCCGGTCCAGCCCGATCATGGCCTTCGCCGCTGCG
>CAWBFL010000092.1:0-11469 GCA_963787905.1 uncultured Acidobacteriaceae bacterium
GCGGAGGCATGGGAGGGCCGCAGTTTCCGGGCGGCGGACCGGGCGCTGGGGGTCCGGGTCCTGGGGGGCCGGGTTCTGGGGGTCCGGGTTCGGTGGGGAATGGGCCGCCGCAACCGGGACAACGAGGACAAGGCTCGGGAAATCGGCCACGCACCGGGGTGCAGTTTGGTCCTCCGGCACGCTGGTGGGACGACAAGGATTATGCGAAGACGCTGAAGCTGCGGCCGGAACAGCAGGCGCGGATGGATGCGATCTTCGACGAGAATCGGAGCGTGCTGCAAACGCGTCTCCAGAGCGTGCAGCAGGCGGAGGCGCAGATGGATGCGCTGTCGAAGTCGCCCACACCGGACCAGGACGCGCTGTTTGCGCGGATCGACCAGGTGGCGCAGGCGCGCGCGGAGCTGGAGAAGGCGTATACGCGCATGGTGCTCGAGCTGCGCAAGGAGATGGATCCGGAGCAGATCAAGCGGCTGGAGAAAGCGGCGCAGCAGTAGGGGCGAGACAAGGACAAATGCGGGGGTCTCTCCACTGCGCCCCTGCGGGGCTTCGGTCGAGATGACGGGGTCTTGAGCGGAGGGGTGGGATGGGTGGGGCTCGGCGGAGATGCAAAGGCAAGGACAAATGCGGGGTCTCTCCGCTGCGCCCCTGCGGGGCTTCGGTCGAGATGACGGCGGTTTGAGCGGAGGGGTGGGATGGGTGGGGCCCGGCAGAGATACAAAGACAAGGACAAATGCGGGGGTTCCTTCGGCTGCGCTCAGGACAGGCTTCTCCGCTGCGCCCCTTCGGGGCTCCGGTCGAGATGACGGTTTGTTCGAGCGTGGGCCGGTATGAGTGAAGGCGGACTTAGCGGCGGAGCTCGCCGATGTAGACGCTGAAGGGGGGGAGGGTGACGGAGTCGAGGTCCTGCGCGCCCATGCCGTGGTCGGAGCGCAGCAGCGCGCGCAGGAAGAAGCCGTGCAGGTCGAGCTTCTTGATGGCGGCGGCGAGCGATAGCTGGAGCGGCGACGCGGACAGGTTGCAGACCACGACGACGGGCGGGTTCTGCGGCGAAGGGGAGGGCGGACGGTTGACCCAGACGAGAGCGTTCTGCGCGTCGAAGTCGAGGAAGGTCTTGCTGCCGAAGCGGAGCGCGGGGTTGTCGTGGTGGAGCGCGGTTAGCTGCCGGTACCAGAGGGTGAGGGGGTCGGTGGTGACCGGCCTGGGCTTGGGCGGTTCCACGGGACGCGGCTTGGGCGGCGGGACATAGGGAACGTAGGGCAGGTAGACGCCGGGCGGCGGGGCGGGTGGAGGCGTGGGTTTGGCGGCGGGTTCGGCTGGCTCGGCGGGCGGTGCGGGTTCGGGGGTGGGATCGAGGACGAGGTTGGCGCTGGAGTCGATGAGCGTGGCGGGCTGGATGATGAGAGCGAGGGCGGCGACCACGTCAGCCAGCGGCGGGTGGGGATTTGGTTGAGCGGCGGGTGGGCGGAGGTCGAGGAGCAGGTTGGGTTGCCCGAGGGCCTGAGCGAAGATGGGGCGCAGGCTGGCGGCGTCGAAGGCGGGGAGGCGAGCGGCGCGGGAGTCGATCTGCAACTGCGCGGGGGAGGGGGAGATGCGCGCGGCGTGGCTGGCGGATGCGCGGCTGGCGGCGCGGGTCGCATCGGGAGCTGTGGGTGGAGCGAGGTCGAGGTCGGAGAGGACGATGCGCTGGCCGGGCACGGTGGATTCGAGCTTGCGCAGGGCGAGGACCATGGCCTGGGTGGCTTCCGGGGTGGTTCCGGCGGGGGTGGCGAGATGCAGGCCGGCGACGCCGCGGGTGAGCCAGAAGCGGGCGAGGCCGGCGAGGTTTGCGGCGGAGGCTGGCGCTTCGATGGTGAGGATGACGCGGATGCCGTGGGCGCTGGCCTGGCGGAGAAGATGGTCGAGGTCGTCGAGGTTGGGCATGGCGCCGTTGCTGCCGGGAGCGGGGAGGGTGGGCGCGGGAAGCAGCAGGGCATCGACGCCGAGGGAGCGCAGGGCGTCGAGACGGACGGAGAGGGCTTTGAAGTCGACCGGGGCGGGCGGCGCGATCTGATAGAAGACGGCGTGACTCCACCAGGTGTCGGTGCTGGCGCGGGTTCCGGCGAGGCCGGGGCGGGCCATGCTCTGGGCGGAGAGGCTGCACGCGGCTGCCAGCAGCAGAGCGGGGAGGAACAGGGCGGCGAGGGGCAAGAGACGGCGATGGGTCCGGTGAGGCGAGGCTGGGCGGTGCGGGGCCGGGCTAGGCCGGGGGGTGGGGGAGGAGATCGGCATAGATGAAATTGTCGCGCTCCACTCGCTCGCCGGGAATGACGGAGACGGTACGGGAGAAGATGGGGCCGGCGAAGGCGAAGGTGTGGAACTCGCCGCGCTCGCCGCAGGGGTCGACGGAGGCGGGCAGGTCGGCGAGGAGGCCGGCGTCGAAGGTGCGGCCGGCGAAGGACGGGTTGAGGTGGCGCGGGTCAATGCAGGTAAGATGCGCGCGGAGGCCGGCGGCGAGCATTTCCTGGGCAAGGGCTTGGGTGGTGGTTCCCAGGTCGGGGCACCAGACGGGGAAGATGGGTTCGAGGCTGGTGCCGGCGAGCTTTTCGACGCGGTAGGCGCGGATGTCTTCGAGGAAGAGGTCGCCAAAGGCGATGCCGTAGAGGCCTTGGGCGGCGGCGCGGGCGCAGACGGCGGCCATGCGGGATTCGTAGTCGGCGTTGGAGCAGGGGAAGGGAAGATCGACCTTCCAGAGGGGCAGGCCGATGGAGGCGGCCTGGAGGTCGAGGAGCTCTTCGCGGAAGCCGTGGATGGCGACGCGGCGGAACTTTTCGTTGAGGGTGGTGAGCAGGGCGACGACTTCGTACTCGGGCTGCCGGCGGAGGAGATGGAGGGCCCAGGCGGAGTCCTTGCCGCCGCTCCAACTGAGGAGGATGGGTTTCCGCGTGCGGTTGAGCGGGCTGGTCTCCGGTGGGGGCACAGCTCAGTTTACATGGGGATGCGAAGGCGAAATGAGGGTCGCTTCGGCGAGCGGTGTCAGCGCAGGAGCAGGACGATGACCACGATCAGGAGGATGAGCGAGATGCCGCCGCCGCCGTAGTAGCCGAGTCCGGGACCCATGCGATAGCCGCCAAAACCGAAGACGAGAATGAGGACGAGAAGAAGGATCAGCATGGAAGGCTCCGTTCGACGAGACGATTTACACACGGCCCGTGGTTGGGGGCTATGGGGTTGGATGCCGATTGTGCGGGTGGAGCAGACGGAACGATGCAAATAGCGAAATGCGGGGGTCTCTCCACTGCGGCGGCGGAAGCGCCGCCTCCGGTCGAGATGACGACCGGGTGGAGTGGAGATGAATGTTCAGGGGAGTTTGGCGGCTTCGGCGATGGGGTCCCAGTGGGCGGGGCCGGATTTGGGGCCGGCGAGGAAGGTTTGGGGTAGGTACGGTTTCACTTCGGCAGGGGTGAGCTGGTGGGACCAGGGAACGCGGGTGGAGGGGGACGCGCCGGGGCCGGTGGAGTTGGACTCGGCATAGTAGGCGGTGGATTCGTTGGCGGGATTGCCCCAGTTGTTCCAGCCGAGGGGGTTGAGCTCGGCGGGGAGGGCGGTGTTGATATAGATGACGCGGGAGTAGGTGCGCCAGGGGCGGCCGAGGCCGATGACGAGCGGGCGGGGAGTGGAGGCTGCGCCGGGTGCGGTGGCTGCATTCCCACCCGAGCGGAGCTCGGATGGGGCACCCGGATTTGTGGCTGGCGTCAGGTCGGCGGTGACGCGGCAGTTGAGGATGACGTAGCCGGTGGGCTGGTCGGGTGAGGTGCGGGACTGGGCGGTGATGAAGCCGGGGCCGTTGGAGTGGAGCTCGTCGCGGTCGAAGACGGCGGCGGCGTTGCCGAAGATGTAGTCGACGCCGCCCTCGATGTAGGAGTCGACGTAGTACTGGCGGCCGTAGTCGGCGAAGAGGGTGTCCTGGTGGCCGAGGAAGCGGCAGTGCTTGAAGATGGAGCGGTCGGAGCGGTTGGCGACGGCGACGGCCTGGCCGGTGTTGCCGGCGGAGTTTTCGAAGGTGAGGTTGTCGGCTTCGAAGCCGGGGCCGTTGATCTCGACGGTTTCGGTGAAGAAGGTGCCGCCGGCGGTGCGGGCGTTGAGGGAGTTGGTGATGACGACGTCGGCGGGGGATTGGCCGAGGCCGATGAGGGTGATGTTGGGGTGGTTCTGGGTGACGATGACGCGCTCGCGGTAGGTTCCGGGGACGATCTCGATGAAGACGCGGCCGGGGGAGCCGTCGGGGTTGGGAGTGGCGAAGGGGTGGTGGTCGAGAGCGTTCTGGATGGTGGGGAAGGTGGTGAGGTTCTCGTTGCCGGGAGCGGCGGGCGGGGCGGACGGATCGACGCGGACGTGGACGTCGGCAGCGAAGGCGGGGAGGGTGAAGAGGAGCGCGGCGAGGGCGAGGCGGGACATGCGGATGAGGGTAGCGCGCGGATGCGGTGAGCGCAACGAGAGACTGTGGGTACGCGCGATGGTAGACTTAGGTAGTGCCGGGTCCTACGCGACGTAATCCCGCCAACCCCGCCAGGTCCGGAAGGAAGCAACGGTAACGGGTCATTACGGGCGCAGTAGATCGCCCGGCGCTTTTATGTACAGTTGTCAGTTCTCAGTTGACAGTGAATGGCGCGGCTGTCGGATCGGTATTGCCCCCTTAGACAATCTGCAGAGATTTCGCCCGGCAGAGTCGGCTGGCGGTTGCATGCTGGGACCGGATGAGTTCCGCGGGTGACACAAGGGATGGGCCGGGCTTGTTCTTGGGGCGCGGGCAAGAGAGAATGATTGCCGGGCTGTACGGCAATTGAACTTGGGATGTTGCGCTTGCATTTCCGGGGCGCGTGAGAAGCAGAGAGGTGAGAGTTTGAGTCTGACGTTGAATCCGCACAGCCAAGTGCGGGCGAAGATTAGTTCAGTGGGAACGTACGTTCCGCCGCGTTTGCTGACGAATGCCGACCTGGAGAAGATGGTTGCCACCAGCGACGAGTGGATTACCGAGCGGACGGGGATTCGCGAACGTCACATTGTGGACAAGGGAGTGGCGACCAGCGACCTGGCTGCGGAGGCAGCGCGGGTGTGCCTGGCCAAGCGCGGGATTGCGGCGACCGAGGTGGAGGTGATCATTGTGGCCACGGTGACGCCGGACATGCTGTTTCCGGCGTGCGCGTGCCTGGTGCAGGACAAGATTGGGGCGAAGGGCGCGTGGGGGTTCGATCTGTCGGCGGCGTGCTCGGGGTTTCCGTATGCGCTGCAGATGGGCGCGAAGCTGATTGAGAGCGGGATGCAGAAAAAGGTGATGGTGATTGGAGCGGACGTGATGAGCTCGATCATCGATTACAAGGACCGGGCGACGTGCGTGATCTTCGGCGACGGCGCGGGCGCGGTGCTGCTGGAACCGTGCGAAGAGGGCGAGATCGGGCTGATCGACTACTTCCACGAGATTGACGGGTCGGGCGCGCACTCGCTGAATATGCCGGGAGGCGGGAGTTTGCATCCTCCGACGGCGGAGACGGTGGCGGCGAACATGCACGTGGTGCACCAGGATGGGCAGGCGGTGTACAAGTTTGCGGTGAGGAAGATGGCCGAGGCGGCGGAGACGGTGCTGACGCGGCACGGCGTGACGGGCAAGGACCTGGGCTGCTTTATTCCGCACCAGGCGAACAAGCGGATTATTTTGTCGACGGCGGAGCGGCTGGGGATGCCGCTGGAGAATGTGATTATCAACATCGACCGCTTCGGGAATACGACGGCGGCGACGATTCCGATGGCGATGCAGACGGCGCTGGACGAGGGCCGGCTGAAGAAGGGCGACCTGGTGTTGCTGGCGAGCGTGGGCGCGGGATTTACGGTGGGCGCGACGCTGCTGCAATGGGAGATGTGAGAGGTACCAGGGACCAGGTACGAGGTGCGGGTGGAGTAGAATCGGCGGCATGGGGACGGAATTTGAGGCCGTTTTCCGGGCGCTGCGGGGAGTGCTGGCGCGGCACGCGAAGGTGCTGGCGGTGCGCACGGATAATGAGACGACCTACACGCTGGTGGGCGTGCGGGCGTCGCCGTTCCCGCAACACAAGGGTCAGCCGATGTGGTTCGGCGAGGTGCGCCTGGGGAAGGCATATGTGAGCTACCACCTGATGCCGCTGTACATGAATCCATGGCTGGAGAAGAAGATTCCCGCGGAGCTGAAGCAGCGGATGCAGGGGAAGACGTGCTTCAACTTCAATACGGTGCCAGAGCCGGCGTTGCTGGAGCAACTGGACGCGCTGACGATGTCGGCGATTGCGGATTGGGCGGCGAAGTTCTGGCTGTAGGGGGAGCGGTCAGGCTTCGGCGGGCGGGGTGAGGGCGCCGGGGTCGGGCTGCGGGCGGGAGACGCTGCGGGAGGCTTTGTAGAGCTTCCAGAAGGCAAAGGCGGCGCTGAGGAGGATGACGCTCCAGATGGCGATGAGGATTTCGGTGCCCCATTTGCGAGTGAACATGTTCCACAGGCGCAGGACATGCCGGCCATAGTAGATGCCGAGTGCGGCGAACGCGGAGTGGCGCAGGAAGCGGCTGACGGTGAAGGTGGTGAGGAACTTGTCGCGCGACATGCGGAGCGCGCCCGCGGCGAGGACGAAGGGTGAGAGCGGCATGGGCGGCGGCAGAACGGCGGGCAAGGCGACGGCGAGGATGGCGTGCTCCTCCATCCAGGTGCAGACGGGCCGGAGGAAACGCGCGGGCACGTGTTTTTCGAGGAAGGTCATTCCGCCGGACTGGCCGACCTTGTAGCTGAAGAAGCCGCCGAGAAACGAGCCGAGGGTGGCCGCGCCGAGGAGCAGAAAAAGGTTGGCGTGCTGGGCGGCGAGCACGACGACCATGATGTCGGTGATGCCGGGGATGGGGAGCGGCACGAAGGACGAGTCGACGATGGAGACGAGCAACACGCCAACGATGCCAAAGGAGAGCAGCAGGTGGATGAGCGGGTTGGGGTGACGCGCAGCAGCGGGCGTCGCGGCCGCGAGGGCCCAGAGGATGGGATGGGGAGTGCGCATCGCAACTGGGCCGAGCAAGGTCATGGTGGGTAAGACGCGGGGTGGAGAGCGGAAGTCGCGGCTACGTGGTGCTGGAAAAAGCGAAGTACAAATGCGGGGATTCTTCGCTGCGCTCAGAATGACAAGACCTAGAGGAACAATGACAAAGCTTTCGAGCGAGAATGACAAAACTTTAGAGGAAGCGGAGCTGGGGGAGTGGGGACAGGATAGCAGTTTCGGCGGCGTAGCGGCGGAAGAGTTCGATGGCGGCGACGCACTCGGGCGAGAGGGTGTAGTGGATGTTGCGGGTGAGGTAGTGGCGGATGGTCTCGGGGGGGATGGCGATGCGGGGCGTCCACTCGGCGACCAGGGAGTCGATGTGTTCGAGGCCGTGGTCGCGGGACAACTGGAGGGTTTCGGTGAGTTGCGCGGCGGTGACGCGGGTGAGGGCTTGGGGGCGGACGGCCCAGACGGCGGCGACCCAGGGCAGGCCGGTGCGGGTGCGCCACTGGTGGGCGAGGTCGAGCCAGAGGCAGGGGCCGACGGCGTGCTCGATGGATGCGCGGGCTTCGAGGGCGAGCAGCGCGGGGTCGCCGATGAGCAGGGCGGCGTCGGCGTGGGCGAGCATGGCGATGGGGTCGGCGGGGGTGGGGAGGAATTCGGGGTCGGTGTGGAGGAACTTGCGGAAGAGGATCTGGGCGTAGGCGAGGGAGCTGCGGGACGCGGTGTCGGCGGCGATGGTGCGGACTTGCGCGAGGAGGCGGTCGGGGTCGTCGGCGGGGAGGCTGTTGCGTTTGACGATGAGCTGGATGGAGCGGACGCGGTCGAGCGAGGCGATGGTGCAGCCGGGAACGATGGCGAGCTGGGGAGTGAGCGAAGCGATGGGGATGAGGCCGAGGTCGGCGCGGCCGGCGAGGAGATCGGCGGCACAACTGGACGGCAGGGTGTACTGGATGCGGTAGCGGTGGGCGAGTTCGGTGTTGCGGGGCGGGTGCTCGAAGTCCCACATCAGCGGTGCGGGGTTGAGGAAGTCGATGGCGGCGACGCGGACGAGGTTGGAGATGTGGGGGCCCAAGAGACTAGTTTATGCGATATGGATGGGGATGGGGCGGGGAGGGCGCCAGGGCATAAATTGCGTATTCAGGGCGGGCGACACCCGCTACAATTGGGGCGCAAATTAATTGCTTGAGAGTCGATGATGAATCAATCTGGTTCCGTGCGTGTGGTTGCCCTCGTGCTGCTTACTTCAACCGGGCTATGGGGGCAGGCGAATCTGTCCGCCATCAACAAACAACTGAGGAATCTTGCGCCTGCCTCGGCCCCGCAGGATCCGGGCATGCCGGTGGACATGAAAGATCATGTTGCCGATGCGCAGCGACCGGCGGTGATTCTGCAACTGGCGAAGGACATTGCCGCATTGCCGGCGGGCGTGCCCAAGGTGAAGGCGGCCGACACGCTGGCCCACGTTGCGACCCAGGGCGAGGCCGGCGGGGACGCGTTACAGGCGACCACCGATACGCTGGCGCAGGCTCTGAAAGATACGCCGCAGCCGGTGGGAAAAGACGGGCTGCCCGCGGCGCCCTACATGGACCTGGCCCGACTGGTGCGGTATGCGGGAACGAAGACGAGCCTGAGCGACCCCATGCTGGCGAAGGCGGATGAGATTGTGACCGCGAACCAGGCCGACGCGGCGAAGGCGGATTTTACGCTGAAGGACCAGAGCGGCAAAAAGGTGACGCTGTCGGCGCTGCGCGGGAAGATTGTGCTGGTGGAATTCTGGTCGTCCGACTGCATGACCTGCCAGAAGGAGATGCAGGACCTGGACCTGATTTACACGCACTACCAGGCGCAGGGACTGGAGGTTTTGTCGATTACCGGGGACAATCCATTCCGGGCGAGCGCGTATCTGGCGTCGAAGGGATACCATCCGACGGTGCTGTTCGACATCGACGGCAAGGTGGGCAAGGCGTATCACGTGGACGAATTGCGCCCCGAGGGGATGCCGCGGACGTTTGTCTACAATCGCGAGGGGAAGCTGGTGGCGCAGTCGATTGACGTGTCGACGCAGCGCCAGTTTTTACGATGCTGGGGCTGGCTGGATTGCAGCCGAACAAGTGAGCGCGGCGAGGGATGCAGTGCGGCCGGTGTGATGGAGTGAGATGACGATAGCCAGCGACGCAGAGTTGGATGCGCTGAAGACGAGAGAGGAGCAAGGCTGGGATGGGTGGGGCTGGCGCTGACTCCGGAGATGGGGCCGACGCGGATTGCCAAGGCGGTGGCGCGGCTGAGCGCGGAAGGCGGTGGTGCGGAGCGGGTGTTCGAGGCTTCGCTGACCGAGTTGGAAAGCGTTGGACTGCCCGCGCGGGCAGCGCAGTTTGTGTTTGAGGGGCGGGCCCTGGCGGCGGCCGAGGACGAGGCCCAGCGAGTTGCGGCGGCGGGCGGATGTTTTCTGACGCGCGAGGATGCGGACTATCCGCAGCGGTTGCTGGAGATCTACGATCCGCCGGCGGTGCTGTGGGTTCGCGGAGACGCGACGCTGCTGGCGCGGCCGGGGATTGCGGTGGTGGGGACGCGGCATCCTTCGCCGTATGGGCTGGGCATGGCGGAGATGCTGGCGCGCGACCTGGCGCACCGGCGGCTGACGATTGTGAGCGGGATGGCGCGGGGCGTGGATTCGGCGGCGCACAAGGGCGCGCTGGATGCGGGCGGCAAGACGGTGGCGGTGTGGGGCACGGGGATCGACGTGGTGTATCCGAAGGAGAACAAGAAGCTGGCGGAGCGGATTGTGGAATCGGGCGGGACGATTGTGAGCGAGTTTGCGCTGGGGACGTTTCCGGCGCCGCAGAATTTTCCGTTGCGCAACCGGATTCTGAGCGGGATGAGCGTGGGCGTGCTGGTGGTGGAAGCGGGTGAGTACTCGGGCACGCGGATTACGGCGCGCTGCGCGATGGAGCAGAATCGCGATGTGTATGCGGTGCCGGGCAACGTGACCAACAAGAATGCGTGGGGGCCGAACACGCTGATCAAACAAGGGGCGAAGCTGACGGCGACGTGGGAGGATGTTTGGGAGGACCTGCCTTCGACGGTGAAACGGGAACTTGAAGCAGAGATGGGAGTTGCGGGACCGGGTGAATCGAATGCGGGGGGAGCTGCATCCTTGTTTAACGACAGCGACCAGCGGCCGCTGGCGGAGCAGGAGCGCGTGGTGCTGGAACGGCTGCGGCGCGATGAGTCGATGCAACTGGATGAGCTGATTGAGGCGCTGGAGGCGCGGCTGGGTTCGGCGGAGATTTTTACGGCGTTGTTTGAGCTGGAGTTGCGCGGCCAGGTGAAGCAGATGCCGGGAAAGAATTACGTGCGCTGTTTCTGAACGATTGCGACGAAAAGCGAACACGGATTTTGCGCGGATGAGCGCGGATTAAATGCTCGCGAATTGAGCAGCTTGGCTTCGAGGAATGGACGCGGAGCGGAGTTCTTCTGACGCGCGATGAGTTAAACGGAATTGAAGAAAAGGAGTCTATGGGTGTAGATTCTCGACTGGCCCTGGAGTTTTTGGCGGGGTGGTGGGTTCGCATCTTTGGCGGTTCCGTGTTAGGTTCGCAATGAAAGACGCAGGAAAGGTTTTTGTGCAGTTTGAACTTGTTTGGATCGACGAAGGGAAAGAATGGCAAAGTCACTCGTGATCGTGGAATCGCCGGCGAAGGCGAAGACGATCGAGAAATATCTTGGCGGTGAGTACCAGGTGGAGGCCTCGATTGGGCACATCATGGATCTGCCAAAGAACGACATTGGAGTGGAACTGGAGAAGCGGACGTTTGAGCCGACGCTGATTGTGTCTCCGGGCAAAGAGAAGGTGGTGGACCGGCTGAAGAAGCTGGCGGCGAAGGCGGAGCATGTGTATCTGGCGTCGGACCCGGACCGCGAAGGCGAGGCGATTGCGGCGCATCTCTCGATACAGCTGAAGCCGATGATGAAGAACAAGGCGAACCTGCGGCGCGTGACCTTCAACGAAATTACGAAGAAGGCGGTGAAGGCTGCGTTCGAACATGCGCGCGACATCGACGAGAACCTGGTGGACGCGCAGCAGACGCGGCGGGTGCTGGACCGGCTGGTGGGCTACCAGGTTTCTCCGCTGCTGTGGGACAAGGTGCGGCGCGGGTTGAGCGCGGGCCGGGTGCAGACGGTGGCGCTGCGGCTGATTGTGGAACGCGAGCAGGAGATCAACGACTTCAAGCCGGTGGAGTACTGGACCATCGATGCGAAGTTGAAGACGTTAAAGGATGCGGGCGCGCAGGAGTTTACGGCGAAGTTTACCGGCATCGACGGTGTGGCGGCACGGGTTGCGAACGGGACGGACGAAGAGGGCAAGGAACAGTTCCTTTCGGGCGCGCTGGAGAATGGCGAGCGCACGGCGCAGGTGGTGGCGCAACTGGAGAAGGCGGCGTGG
>CAWBFL010000093.1:0-13202 GCA_963787905.1 uncultured Acidobacteriaceae bacterium
TGGTCTCGGCGCGGGAGCCAACACCGTCACCCGCGGCCAGCAAGTTCAGATTGAGTCGGAAACCGTCGTGCGCTTCAAACTCTCCGATCCCATTCTCCTGCACGTAACCACGGGCGGCGGCTCGCCGGAAGGCTCCGGACCCGCGCTCGAACGTCACAGCAACCAGTAACCCCGCGGCATCGGCCGCTGGCTCAGGCATCGATTCAACTCCGGGGCTCGCTCTGGCCCTAGCGCAATTCGTGTACCCGTCTGCAACCCGGTTGATGTAAGCTACGGGAACATTCGGCCATCCCCAGAATCCATATGCCCTGGCGCACGCCGTGGCCGGGGCCACCTCCACCTGCACGAGCAATCAACCTCATCCCCCTCGGTTTGTGAGGTCGCTCTTGAAGAAGGCAAAGGACACTCCGGCGGGTTTTCTGGCATTGACCCTGCACGCCCACCTCCCCTACGTCGTCAACCACGGCACCTGGCCGCATGGCATCGAGTGGCTGCTCGAAGCAGCTGCCGAAACCTACCTTCCCTTGCTGCGCGTGCTCCGCAACCTCGAACGCGACGGTGTCCCCGCCAACTTCAACCTCAATCTGTCTCCCATCCTGCTGGAACAGCTCGCCCATCCAATCTTCGTCGCCGAGTTCCCCAGGTACCTCACTCGCAAAATCATCGCCGCCCGCGAAGACGAGGCCTACTTCATCCAGTCCGGCGATCTCCACCTCACCGAGACCGCGCGCCTCTGGGGGCGCTTCTTCACCGCCGCGCTGGACGATTTCAACGCCCTCGGCGGCAACATCGTCCAGGGATTCCGCCACTTCAACGACAACGGCATGATCGAAATCCTCACCTGCGGCGCGACCCACGGCTACATGCCGCTGCTCGGCACCGACGAGAGCGTCCGCGCCCAGGTTCGCACCGCCGTTTCCACCCACATCCGCCACCTCGGCAAGCGCCCCCGCGGCATCTGGGCGCCGGAGTGCGGCTACCGCCCCGCCGGCCACTGGGAGTACCCGTCCTCCCCGCCGGCTCCCCCGAAGCCCATCCCGGCTTCGATCGCATCGGCGTCGAGCAGGCTCTCTCCGAATCCAACCTCGAATACTTCTTTGTCGATACCCACCTGGTTGAAGAGAGCCGGCGGATTCCCTCCCCGTACGACGCTCCCAACAGCCACCTCTCCCGCGCGCCGCAGCGCGACCGGCCCCACGGCCGCAGCGCAATCTCTACCAGCCGTACTTCGTCGACGGCCCCTACGACAAGCGCTTCGCCACCACCGTCTTCCCGCGCGACCCCAGCACCGGCCTCCAGGTCTGGTCAGGCGACACCGGCTACCCCGGCGACGCCAACTACCTCGACTTCCATAAAAAGCGCTTTCCCGGGGGCCACCGCTACTGGCAAGTCACCGGCCCTGGAGTCGACATCGGCGACAAGCACGTCTACTGGCCTCACCAGGCCGCCGAGCGTGCCCGCGAGCACGCCAGCCACTTCGTCTCCCTCGTATACGAGACGCTCTCGTCCGGTTTCGACGGTACCATCCCGCCTGTGCTCAGTTCGCCCTTCGACGCCGAGCTCTTCGGCCACTGGTGGTTCGAAGGCCCCATCTGGCTCGAGGCCGTCTGCCGCATCCTCCACGACCACGACACCGGCATCGCGACCATTACCTGCAGCCAGTATCTCGACCGCTACCCGCGCGCCGGATTCATCGCCATGCCCGAAGGCTCATGGGGCGCTGAGGGAGTTCACCAGGTCTGGATGAACCCCGAAACCGCGTGGACCTGGACTCACATCTATCCCGCCGAACTTTACCTCCGCGAAATTGCAACTGCGGGCAAATGGCGCGACTCCGACATCGGCACGCGCATCGCACAACAACTCTGCCGCGAGCTGCTGCTGCTCGAATCCTCCGACTGGCAGTTCCTCATCACCACCGGCGCCGCCCGCGACTACGCCGAGTCCCGCTTCCTCACCCACAACGACCAGTTCCTCGAACTCAAAACCATCTGGCAGGCATTCGAGCACGACGGCGCCCTCAATCAGCACTTGACCAGCCGCCTCAACGAGATCGAACTCCGCGACAGCATCTTCCCCGACATCGATCCCAGCCTCTGGGCCGCTGGTGCCTCGGAGTTCCGCAACGAATCCGCCACCGCCAAGAAAACTGTCGCCGCCGAGCAGAACCCCCAGGCCGCCCGTGCCGCCAGCATCTAATCCATGGGCGCCCAGCCTAATTCGCTGACGGCTTCTCCGCATGGTCGATGACCATCACGTCCACCATCGCTTTGGTCGATTCCAATTTCAGCCCAATCTGCTCCTGCACCGCCGTGAACAAACCCGGCGGCGCATCCGGCGCGTCACTGGCGGGAGGCCCATGGCCCCCGAACTCACCCTCCGCGGGCGCCCACTTCAGATTGAAATCGTACCGTCCCGTCAGTCCCGTCTGGTCCACCACCGGCTTGTCGAGCACCACCTCCTGCAGCAGGCCGGTAAAGTCCTTCATCGTCGCGTTGTTGGCCGGCAGCATAATCCCGCCCGGAGTCCCGCGGAAGAACATCCCCGGCAGCGATCCGCCGCTCGTGTTCTCGGCCATATTCTTCGGACCATCCTTGGCCACCGTCAGCGCGAATACCGCAAGCTCCTGCCGGTCGCTGTGGTACACCAGCTTGAATCGCTCCGCGATCAGTTTCTGCAACATCCCCTTCCACTGTTTGTCGCTCGGTTGTCCCTCCGCGTCCGGCACCGCCGCAATGTCGTAAGTGTCTTTGTCGATCCAGTCCGGCCCATTCAATATCTGCTTGCCGTGCACTCCATACGCAAACTTGATCAGCCCCGCCAGCGAGATATTGTGCGTCGTAAAGTTGCGGCCGTTCACCCGGAACCAGTTGCCCGGAACATTCGGATCGCTCGGCTTGATCGTCGCCACCTCAAACGCCGGATTCGCATCCGCCGCCATCGGCGCCAGCGGCTTCGGAGGCGCAGGGATATCCCACGCCGTCTCCTTCGTCGCGCGCACCAACACCAGATCGAGCGGCTGGCCCTGCGACCATGTTCCCGTAATCGTGTTCCCGTCCGCGCTCAAAGTCCCTCGGTACGTGCCTCCCACCCCGGGAACCGAAAACCTGAACTCCTTTCCCTGCAGCTCGACATTGGTTGCATTCATCGGCGTCCCGCCCTGGTCGATGCTGTACCCCACCGCCTTCAACTTCCCATCCTCCTTCGTGATCTTCAACACGATCCGCAGGCCTTCGCCCGCATGCAATGTCCCCTGCCAGTCGCCGGATAGATCGCCAGGATCATGTGCCGCGGCCGCTGGCGCAGCAGTCTGCGCCAGCAGAGTGCAGCCAAACATCGCTACCAACGCAGCCGCGCATATCGCCAGCTTCTTCATCCAGCACCTCCGCGCCCCGGCCCGGTCTCCCTAGTTCGCCGACGGCTTCTCCACGTGGTCCACAACAATCACGTCAACATCCGTCTTCTCCGCAGTCAGCTTCAACCCCATCTGTTGCTGAATCGCCGTAAACAAGTCCGGAGCATCCGGTACGTCCGATTGCGGCAGCTTCGGCGCGTGCCCGTTGAACATATACAGCTCCGGCGAAAACGTCACGTTTGCGTCGAACCGCCCGTCAATCCCAGTCTTATTCACCACCGGCTTGTCCAGAACAAACATCTGCAGAAAGTCGGTGAAATCCGACATGGTTCCGTTGATCAGATGGAGCGTCAGTCCGCCGCTTCCCGGTGACGCGCCGAACCCCGGCAACTGTCCCTGAATTGTCTTGCTGGCCGCCAGTTTCTCGTTCGCCTCGCCCGAGAGAACATACGCCGACAGTTCGCGCTTCTCGTGATGGAACTTCAGTCCGAAGCGGTCCGCCAGCAACTTGCGCAACATCGTTCGCGCCTGCACCATGCTGGGCTGCCCCGGCTGGTCCGGGATTCCGTGAATGTCGTACCGATCGCTATCGGCCCACGCGGGTGAACCCACCAGCTGCTTGATCTGGATCCCGTACGCAAAGGTAATCAGGTCGTTGAAGGAACCATTGCGCACCACAAAATCGCGCCCATTCATCGTCAGTTGCTGGATCGATGACCCTCCCGAGGGATTCGGCTTGATCGTCGCCACATCGAACGATGGGTCCGCATCCGCCGCCATCGGCTTCTCCTGCGGTTTAGGCGCTGGAATCTCCCACGCCGTCTCCGGCGTTGCCCGCACCAGCACCAGAGGAAAGCCCTGGGCCCCCTGCGTCCATGTACCCGTCATCGTCTTGCCGTCGTCGCTCAGCTTCCCTTCAAAGCCACCGCCGACCAGATTGATCGTCATCTTCACCGTCGAGCCCTGTTTCGTCACGGCATCGACCGGAATCGGCTGCGGAGTCTGATCGATGCTGTACAACTTCGCGCTCCAGCCATCCTTCTCGCCCTTGTACAGGTTAAAGATCACGCGCAGGTCTTTACCCACCTTCAGCGTCCCCTGCCAGTTGCCGGATAAATCCTGCGCCCGCGCCCCGGTCCCAAACATCGCCGCCAGCGCAACCAGGAACAGCATCAACTTCTTCATCGAACACTCTCCCGAACTGCCTTCGCCACCGGCCCGACCCTCCGCCTGGTGTCCCCGCCATCCTACTCCGAGACACCTTCGCTCCAAAGAAAAAGCGCCCCGCATTCCGGCTCGGAAACGTGGGGCGCTTAACCTGTTTGGGGAAATTACTGCAAATTCCTGAGAGTCAACCTGGGCCTACGCAGCCGTCTTCGCTTCCACCTGCTTGGGCTGCGCACCCGTCGCGCCCGTGCCGATCTCCACCTTCACCTGCTTTGGCTTCGCCGCCTCTTTCTTGGCCAGCCCAATGGTCAGCACGCCATGCTCGTAGTTCGCCTTCACCGCGCCCGTGTCTACCGTCTGCGGCAGCGTGAAGGTGCGGGTAAAGGTGCCATAGCGCCGCTCAATCCGATGGAAGTTCTCTTCCTTCTCATCCTTCTCGAACTTGCGCTCCCCCTTCACCGTCAGCGTCTGGTTCTCCAGCCGAACGTCCAGGTCTTCCTGCTTGATCCCCGGCACCTCCAGCTTCAACACCAGCTGCTGCGCATCCTCATACACATCCACCGGCGGAATGAAGTTTCCCATCGCCAGCGACTCCTGCTCAACCTCCGGCCGCGCAAAGTCGCTGAAGATCGAGTTCAGCCGGTTCTGCAAAACAGCCACATCCGCCAGCGGCGAACGGTACGGAACAAATCGAGTCAATGTCATCTCAATATCTCCTCAAATCGAAATCGTAGAGCAGCCTGTCCGCCGCTCAATCTCTTTGTATCCCATATGGCAGCGTATGTCAAGCATATTATTTGATACGCCTCGACTCATATTTATCGGACAGCTCAACCAAAATGCCGCCGCAACTCCGAGGAGTCCCCTCCCCGAAATCGCAGCGGCAGCTCGTAACTCTCGTTCTCTTAGTAACTTATCCCTGAATCCTACTGCCCGCCTTCCGTTCCCCGGATAAACGTCGCCACATCTGCATGGAACTGCTTCAGCACGTCCTCGTTCACATACACCATGTGCCCGCTCGGGTAGTAGTGATAGCTGATATTGGCCTGCAGCTTGTCCGGAATCGGCAGGTGGTGCATCTCGTACATCCCCTCAAAAAACGGCGTTGCCAGGTCGTAGTATCCGCCCGCCAGCATTACCTTCATCTTCGGGTTGGACTTCATGGCGAAGGCCAGGTCCGGCATCACATTTGTGCCGCCGCCAAACCACTGGCTCACCGGCGGTGCCGCCCGCCTGCTGATGCCGGAAATCCCAGGTGAAGTTCGGATCGCTGTACGCTCCCGGAATGTAGGTCTGCTGGTCGCCATACTTCAGGTCCTTGCGCACATAGCTGTTGATCGCAGCCGTATACGCCGCCGAGATCGCATTGCTCTGCGGATCGTAGTCCGCCGACTCGCTCAGCGGATCCATATCCGGCCCCTTGTACCGCGAATCCAGCCGCCCGGTTGTGGTGTCCTGGTCCAGCTCCAGGTCCTTCTCGAACATCCCGCCGTCAATCCGAAGATTTGCCTTCAGCAGCAACTCCACCGGCAGTCCCGTATACCCATGCAGCTTCTCGGCGACCGCTTGCTTGCGCGCCGCCGGCAGCTCACTTCCCTGCAGCAGCGCCTCCATGTACTCGCCCAGCGCATAATCCTCCACCTCTTTCAGGAACGGCTCCAGCGCCGCCGGCTGGCTGGGCAGCTTCTTGTGGTAGAAAGCCGTCGCCGCATACGTCGGCAGCGCCAGCGCGTACGCCTGGTCCACGCCCGGATTCATCTTCGGCCCATCCACGCTGCTGTCGAAGCTCAGGATCTGCGACAGCAGAATGATCCCGTTCAAGTCCACATTCTGCAGTACCGCGCTCAGCACCGCCGTGCGCGGCGTCCCATAGCTCTCCCCCAACAAGTACTTCGGCGAGTTCCACCGTTCGTACTTGGTCAGAAACCGCCGGATGAACCGGTCGAATGCATGCGCGTCCGCGTCGACCCCCCAGAACGCCTTCTCCTTGTCCTTGCCAAAGATGCGGCTGAATCCCGTTCCCGGTGCATCGATAAACACCACGTCGCTCACATCCAGCAGGCTGTACGCGTTATCGACAATCTTGTACGGCGCGCCCTCCTGGTGCTCGGTATCCGGCGTCGCAACCCGGCGCGGCCCGAACGATCCCATATGCAGCCACATCGTCGCCGAACCCGGCCCGCCGTTATAGAGGAACGTCACCGGCCGCTGCTCGGCCACGGCGTCTTTCTTGAAGTACGCCACATAAAATATCCGCGCCGTCGCCTGCGCCTCATCCGGCTTCTCCGGGTCCAGCGGCTTCTCGCCCGAGTTCGCAAGCAGGTTGCCGTCAAAGTCCAGCGTCGCGTCCTGCGCGTCCGTCGACCCCACCGTCAGCGTCCCCGCAACCGCCTTGTATGCAATCGTCTGCCCGCCCACCGTCACCGTACCCTCAGTCGTCGAGTCGGCGGCCGGCGTAGCCGGAGGCCGCACCGGTGTGCCCACCACCACCACCTTCTGGTCCTTCGCCGCCGGCTTGTCCTGCGCCCGCGCCGCCGGCACAACCAGGAGCAGCACCAGCCCCGCCGCCCACCCCATCCATCCGCTCGTCAGTCTTCTCAATCCCGCCTCCCGCCACAAATCTGAATCCGTAGTATACCGACCCTCCCGCCACCCGGGACCAGCACCCCAGCCTCTGGCAACCAGCAACTAGCAACTAGCAACTAGCAACTAGCAACTAAATAGACTCTCCCGGCCCCAACCCGATACCATATCTCTATAGGAGATCCATGCCCTCACCCGAAAGCTATAAGCTCTTGCTCGCGGCCGCGGCGGCCTGCGAAGACAAGAAAGCCGAAGACATCCGCATCCTCGCCCTCGATCCCGCCGAGAGCGGCCTCACCGACTACTTCCTCATCTGCAACGGCACCAACGAGCGCCAGAACATCGCCATCACCGACGAGATTGAGCTCCGCCTCAAGCGCGACTTCGCCACCTACCCCAACTCCGTCGAAGGCCGCCGCCAGGCCGAGTGGATTCTGATGGACTACGTCGACTTCATCGTCCACGTCTTCTCCCCGGAGAAGCGCGCCTTCTATGGCCTCGAGCGTCTGCGCAAATCCGCCACCACCATCTCGGTCGCCGAACTCAACGCCGAGCTCAAGTCCGCCATCGCCAGCACCCGCGCCAGCCATCCCAAAAAGAAGGCTCCCGCCAAATCCTCCGCGGCTAAGGCGCCGGCAAAGAAATCCGCGAAGAAGAAAGCGGCTCCCGCCAGAAAAGCCGTTGCGAAAGCCAGCGCAAAGGTCGCAAAGCCTAAGAATAAGAAGTAGCGGCAGCGGCGACGCACCCAACAAGAAAAGCCCCCGGTTTCTCTCCGGGGGCTTTCGCCTACATGGATGCAATTCTTTTTCTAGAACTCCACTCGCAGCGCAAACTGCATCACGCGCGGAGCGGTCGTCGTGCCGTTGATCTGGCCGAACGGGCTTGCCGTCTCATCCGTAATGTCGTTGTTGGGCAGCCCGAACGTCGGATGGTTCAGCACGTTGAACGCATCCGCCCGGAACTTCAGGTTCACCCGGTCCGAAATCAGCGGAAACGTCTTCGCCACTCCGGCATTCATCGTAAACGTCGACGGCCCGCGCAGGTTGTTCCGGCTTCCAATATTCAAACCCACCGGCCCGCTGAACGCCGCATTCGCCGCGGTGAAATTGTTGAACAGGTTCACGCTTCCATCGCTCAGCTTATGGGCATGGGGCTGGACCGCCGTTCGATTGCCGTCGAAGATGGCCGGAGCGTCGTTGGCATATCCTGCCACGTACGCATTCGACAACGCGCTGAAGGCGAGGCCGCTGTACCAGGCCGGAATCCCCGATACATCCCAACCGCCGATCACCTCATCCACCCACTTCGGCGTGTTGGAGGCGAACATCCTGTCGTGGCCAAACGGCAGCTCGTAGGTGAAGTACGAATTCAGCGAGTTCGTCACATCGAAGTCCGCATTCCCCCGGCACTCGCGAGGACGCGTCGCATCGCACACAAATCCAATCCCGCTGCTGGACGCCACCACATTCGCAATCAGCGATGTATTGTCGATCGCGTGCGACCACGTGTAGTTGAAGTCAAACTGCAGGCCATGCGAAAGATTCTTGCTCAGCGTCAACAGCAACCCGTTGTAGCTGGAGAAGCCCTTGTTCGTGATAAACGTATTCTCCGCAAACTGTGACGCCATGCCCACATTGGTTCCGATCAAGCCGTACGACGCCAGCGCCTGGACAAAGTCTCCCATGTCCCCGTTGTGGATCAGGCCAGCCAGCGGACCGTAGCTGTAAAGGATCTGCGTAAACCCCGGCCCGATCTGATTCTCAAACCATGCTTGCGGCGTAGCCGTCGCCTGCCCGGCGCGAATCTCCTTGGTCAGGTTTCCGAATGCAGTCGATAGCTCCTGCCCCGAAGCCGCATCGGGGAAATCGATGATCTGAGAAGCATCCGCCTGGGCCAGCAATCGCCGTCCCAGCCGCCCGACGTAGTTCACCTTCAGCACCAAATCCCACGGTAGCTGCTCCTGCACGCCCGCAGTCAGCATGATCGAATACGGGTCCCGCAGCGTCGGGTCGATGATGTCGTTGAAGACGCCGTTTCCCAGGCCGTAAGGATATCCGTCGTAGACGTATGGACTGTATGGCTCGGTGATGGTCGGCGGCGTATTGGCCGGGAACGTGAAGTTCGTGCCCACCCGCGGGTCATCCGAAAGATCAGTCGTTGCGCTCGTGGACTCGCCGCCGTAGGGTGTGTCTACTGCGTTCTGGAAAAGATACGAGCTCTGGTCCTGAATGAAATTCAGCGCGTTCGCCACCGTGCGGTCGTATATCACGCTCGCGCTCGCGTTGAACACCGTCTTGGGCGCATACGACGGGTTGTACGCAAAGGCCACTCGCGGAGCGAAGTCCTTGCGGTCATGCTGGTAGAGCGGAGCTCCGCCATTCACTTTGCCCCCCAGATTGTACGTAATGAAGGGAACCCCGCTGTTACTCTCGTCCCCTTGCTGGCTCTGCGCCACCCGGGCCCCGAAGTAACTGTCAAACGTCCACGGCTGCACCGACTCCAACCCCTGGGTCTCGTACGGGACCGAGTAGTACTGGTAGTGCAATCCGTAGGTGACCGTAAGCTCCTTGGAAACCTTCCACGTATCGTTCGCGTACAGCTCTGTCTGGTAATAGCGGTAGCGGCGAATGTGTCCAGTGCCGTTTGGCAAGGCCATTCCCGCTGCGTTGTAGTTGTAGTTCGTATCGACCGCCGCAACCCGTCCCACGGCCAGCGCGTACGCACTGTCGTAAAGACTGTCCGCGGTCCCATTTGCGTCGTTCAGGATGCTGGACGGCCGAAGCGACGGGCTCAGCCCATACAATTCCCCGCCCAGCCCAAGCCCCAGGTAGTTGAAGTCGGTAATCTGCTGGCTCTCGGTCTTGATGAATTTGAACGACCCGCCAAAACCCATGCTGTGCGAGCCCCTCGTCCAGTTGAAGTCGTCCCGGATCACCGGAATCGGGATACGCCGTTTTTGCGTCTGCTGGGCCGGATAAGGATCCCCAAGAACACTCGTGTAATCGCCCAGCGTCAGCACCGTGGTGCCCGAAGGCGTGTAGGTCGCCGGAAAATCGAACTTCTCGATCGTGTCTCCGTAGTAAAACTCGTTCACCTTGTTGGCGCCAATCGTCCACGTGTAGCCCGCCACATAGTTGTAGCTGCGATCCTCGAATGGATTGGCCAGCACCGGATCGCTTGGCAGGATCTGCGGGAACTCCACGGCGTCCTGGCGGTTGATCCCGGTCTTCGCAAAGAACTTCATCGTCGGGCTCAGAATATAGTCGAACCGGGCAACATAATTCGTCTCGTCATTCGGCTCCGGTGCATTGAAGCGGTAGCCCTCGGTATTGATCCCGTCACCATAGGTCGGATCGTTCGGCGTCTGCGTATATCGCGTCCCCAGGAAGCCCTTGATCACCGGGCTGAATCCGATGCTCAGTGGGTCCAATGCCTTCACCTGGGCAGAAGTCAGCGTCCCAATGCAACTTGGAGTCGTATTCAAGCGGCTGACGGGGCTGCACGCAGCGCCGGTCGTGCCGCCCCCTGCGTTGGCGTAAATGTAGGAAACATTGCCCGCCATGTACGAAGGCGTCGGCACCGCCGTGTCGATGGGCGCCGAATGGGCAATCCGCGAATCGTAAAAATTGAAGAAGAAGAACGCCTTGTCCTTCTTGATCGGCCCTCCCACCTGGCCGCCAAACTGGTTCTGCACATAGTGCGCCAGCGGTACGCCGTCTTCGTCGTTAAACCAGTTGTTGGCCGCCGTGGACGTATCCCGGTGATACTCATTCACATCGCCATGGAATTTGTTGCTGCCGCTCTTCGTCACCAGCTGATACTGCCCGCCGCCGCCCGGCCCCGAACTCACCAGGCTCCCGGCAACCGTCCCCTTGAACTCCTCCACCGAATCAACCGGCGCATTGGCAACAATCAGGAAGGTCTGTCCGGTCGAGATGTCGTTCACATCCAGCCCATCCACCGTCACGTCCGTCTGGTCGGTGCGCGCCCCGGTAACTGAACCCTCAATCACACCCGGCTGCAGGGTAAACAGTGCCGACGGCGTATCGCGCGTCTGCACCGGCAGGTCATTCAGAAGCTTCACGTCGAAGGTGTTCCCGATGGTTGCGTCCGTCGTATCCAGAGTCACCTCCGAATTCGCCGCCGACACTTCCAGAGACTGGGAGACGTTGCCCAACACCAGCTTCGCATTTTGCGTGCGCGTGGTCGCGACGTTCAAGGAGATATCCGTCACTACCACCGGCTCAAAACCGCTCTTCGTGAACGTGATCTTGTAGCCAGTCCCGGGGAGGACATCCGAAATCGTGTACGACCCCTGGGAGCTGGTCGTAGCTCCGTACTTCGCGTTCGTCGTTGTATTCACCAATGCGACCTCAGCGCCCACTACCAGAGCGCCGTTGGCATCCGTGACAACTCCCGTCACAGCTGCAACATCCTGAGCCCAGCTCCGCGATGGAACCAGACCAGCCGCAATTACCATCAGTAGCGCAACGCCGAAAATACGCTTCATGGATATCTCCTTGCGTAATCAAACCGATTCCGCAGGCCCAGCGGAATGCCACTAAAGTCCTAGAGACCGGGTAACGTTACACTTAGGTTACTGTCCTGAAAATCGAATGCAATCCTGCCGCCAAACCAAATTCTGGAGTGAATCCCCTAAGAGCCCAACTAAATCCCTGCTTTTTCTGACACCTGCACGCAGCCTATGCCAGTTGCAGCCATTGTAGTTATGATTCGCAACGACGCAATCCTATTAACCATAGTTACGGACGTACCCTCCGTTAATCATTCAGATACCCTTGCTCTGTGAAGATCTTCCTCGCCGCCATCGCTCCGTCCCGCTCCCGCGCCAAGTCCGAGGCCGCCGCTGCCCTCGCCGCCGACTACCTCGCCCGCGCCTCCCGCTACCTCGCCTGCGAGTCCCAGACCCACCCCTCCGAAGCTGCCCTGCTCGCCTGGCTCGACCGCCAGGCCGCCCGCACCACCCCCCTGCTCATCCTGCTCGACAGCCGCGGCCAGCAACTCACCAGCGAGCAATTCGCCGCCCACCTCGGCCGCCTGCGCGACTCCGGCATCCAGGCCCTCGTCCTCGCCATCGGTCCCGCCGACGGCTGGTCCGCCGCCGCCCGCGCCCGCGCCAGCCTCATCCTCTCCCTTGGCGCCATCACCCTCCCCCACGAGCTCGCACGCGCCGTCCTCGCCGAGCAGCTTTACCGCGCCCTCACCATCCTCGCCGGCCACCCCTACCACTCCGCCCACTAATCGCTCAGAACTGAGAACTGAGAACTGAGAACTGAGAACTGAGAACTGAGAACTGAGAACTAAACTAATCCCATGCCCGACTCCACCGTCCCCGCCTCCCCCGAATCCACCCGCCGCGGCCTCATCCTCATCAACACCGGCCCCGGCAAGGGCAAAACCACCGCCGCCCTCGGCACCGCCTTCCGCGCCGCCGGTAACGGCATGCGCGTCCTCTTCCTCCAGTTCCTCAAGGGCTCCTGGCACTACGGCGAGCTCGACGCCGCCGAAGCCCTCAAACCGTGCCCTCGGCGGCTCCGTAAACGCACCCCAGACTTCGTCATCAAGCAGCTCGGCCGCGGCTTCGTCAAAGTCGGCGGCGCGGAGACCGACCCCGAAGACATCCGCCTGGTCGAAGCCGCCTGGGCCGAGTCCGCCGCCGCCATCCTCTCCGGCGACTGGGACCTCGTCGTCCTCGACGAGATCAACTACGCCATCGGCTACAAGATGCTCGACCCCGCGTCCGTCGCCGAAGTCCTCCGCCGCAAGCCCGAGATGACCCACGTCATCCTCACCGGCCGCAACGCCCACCCCCTCCTGGTCGAACTCGCCGACACCGTCACCGAGATGCGCGAAGTCAAGCACGCCTATCAAAAGGCATCCTCGCCCAGCGCGGCATCGAGTTCTAACCTCCCATGCGACACTAGTTCTCAAAGCTCCAACGAATGCCTGACCTCACCTCCCTGCTCCAAACCACCTTCGGCTTCCCTTCCTTCCGCGCCAACCAGGAGGCCGTCTGCCGCGCCGCCACCGACGGCCGCGACGTCCTGCTCGTGATGCCCACCGGAGCCGGCAAATC
>CAWBFL010000094.1:0-10584 GCA_963787905.1 uncultured Acidobacteriaceae bacterium
CCACATCGCTGCTGCCCTGGTCACGGTAAAGCCGGGAGGCATGCGCGAGTTGCACTGGCATCCGAACAATTCGGAGTGGCAATTTTATATCCAGGGCAAGGGACGCATGACCGTCTTCACGCCGGTGGGGAACGCGCGAACGATGGACTACAACGCAAACGACATCGGGTATGTGCCGGCTGTGGCGGGCCACTATATCGAGAACACGGGAGATACGGACCTGATCTTTCTTGAGACGCTAGCGTCGAATTTGTTTGCGGACGTATCTCTGAATAATTGGATCAGGCGACTGCCGGTAAAGATGGTGAAGGACCACCTGGGACTCGACGACGAGAGTCTCGGGAAGGTTCCGTCGGACAAACTGGGAGTGATTTAGCGCGGAGACCGGCGCGGGTGAGCTGCTACAGACGATTGCGGGGCTCACCTGCGCGCAGTCCGAAATCCCAGGCTCGGCCGGCGCATTGAGCCGTTTGAAACCTGCGTCACCGCTCAAAGGCTCTTCGACACTCCCAGCCTGTCGTGACCGTGGATGGACGATCGAGCGCAGGTGCCTCGACAGGCCACGAAAGCACGCGGACGCCGGTGCTGGCTATCAGCTATCCCGGGGCCAATCTCTATCCGACGTAAATCACAGGCGCCAGGTGGGTCCACTCGTTCTTGCCTGCGATCGTGAATGAAGGGCGCGCCGGATTCTCGCGAGGGGTGGCCGCAGTGTCCGCGGAGGCGGCTGCGCCGACCTGGCCGGCGGGGCATCGTCCCCGATCTTCACAGAGGCATCCTGGGCGAACATGCGATGGCTGCCGTTGACCAAGCAAAGGGCAGCAACCGCGAGGATGGGAACGAGCCTCGAGAGAGCCTACTTCACGTAGGCTCCGCGTCGAGTTGCATGCTGTGGGGATATTGATCAGGCTTTACTAGAGGCCGAGTTCGGTGAGCCCGGGATGCTCGTCGGGGCGACGGCCGAGCGGCCAGAAGAATTTGCGCTCCGACTCCTTGATCGGAAGATCGTTAATGCAGGCGTAGCGACGGCAATTGAGGCCCTGCTCGTCGAACTCCCAGTTTTCGTTTCCGTAGGCGCGAAACCAATTCCCCGAGTCATCGTGAAACTCGTAGGCGAAACGCACGGCAATGCGAGCGCCGTCGAAGGCCCAGAGTTCCTTGATCAGGCGGTAATCGAGTTCGCGGCGCCACTTGCGCGTCAGGAACTCGACAATCTGGCTTCGCCCCTCGACGAACTCTGCCCGGTTGCGCCAGTAGCTGTTCATCGAGTATCCCAGGCAAGCCTTCTCTGGATCGCGGGTGTTCCACGCGTCTTCGGCCTTACGAACCTTGAGGATAGCGGTCTCACGTGTGAAGGGTGGCAGCAGACTCAGTGGTTGTTGTGTGCTCATATCGTTCCTTTTCCTCCCTGCGGTGAATTGGTTCCTTGGAAATCTGACAACGATTGAGAGTTGGAGCAGTTCGGCCTCTGCTTTCCCAGGGGCCAGCGAAGTTGAGCAAAGTGAACTTACGACTTACCCTGCGGACGAAATCTGCTGACGAGCTGATGGGCCGCATCGATCTCGTCGGGCGTGATGGTGTGAGGCCTGCCCGGGTAGCGGCGCACCGTCACTTCGGCGCCCATGAGTTTCAGGACGTCCGCAGACTGCTGGACGCGCTTCCACGGAACATGCGGATCGGGATCGCCGGAGCCGAAGAAGGCGGGCATGCCGGCGAGATCGCCCGCATAGTTGAACGCGGATTCGAGTGGGCCGATCAGGCCCCCGGTGAAGGCGATGAGGCCACCGTATCGATGGGGATGTCTGGCAACAAACTCGGTCGCGAGGCATGCGCCTTGAGAGAATCCGCAGACTACGATCCGTTGCAACGGGATACCAGCCGCAGTGGCGAGTTTCAGCGTAGCGCGGATCTTGGCCAGCGCAGAAGACAGGTAGGGCTCGTTCTGTTCGAGCGGCGCAAGGAAGGAGTGCGGATACCAGGTGTTATTCGCAGCCTGTGGCGCGAGGTAAGCGAACTGTGGCTGGCCGAAGGCTTCGCCGAGCGAGAGGATGTCTTCGGCGGAAGCGCCGCGACCGTGAAGCAGAATCAGTACCGCGGCAGCTTCGGTGAGCGGCACGCCGGACCGCAGCACCGGTTGATCGCGATGGGGATCCGGCGTCATATCGAGTCTCCGTCAGCCATCCTGAGTTCTATGGGAGGGAATGACTTATGCAGCTCGATTGCGGGAAGGCTCTGCTCGATGAAGCTGCGGCGCGATTCGAGCCACGGTGGAATTCTCAGCGCTTCGCCGAGCGATTCGATTGGCTCATCCAGCGCGAAGCCCGGCGGGTCGGTTGCGATTTCAAACAAGACGCCGCCTGGCTCGCGGAAGTAGATGGAGTGAAAGTAGGTCCGGTCGAGGACGGGGGTTACCTGCAGATGCTTTGCGATCTCCGCTCGCCATTCGAGCTGGGCAGCGTCGTCGCTGGCACGGAAGGCAATGTGGTGTACGGTGCCGGTGCCCTGGCGGCCGTAATGTGCGTTTGGATCGATCAGCAAGTCGATGTGGTTGCCAAGCGCGCTGCCTTTCGCGGCAAAGCGTAGTCGATCACCGTGTTGCGCAATCTTCCGGAAACCCATGGTGCTGAGAATTGAGGAGGTGGGTTCCGCGCGGTGCTCGAACAACGTGACGCCGAAGAAGCCGCGGACAGCGTGTTCCGGAGGGATCGAAGAAAAGCGCGGCGCACTTACCCGCCCTGCATCAGCGTGACCGACGATCTCGATCTTCATCCCGTCGGGGTCTGCGAAGGTGAGCACTTCCTCGTCAAATCGGCCGCCTGTCCTCTCCACGAACACTTTGCCGTCGAGAAGGCGTTGCTCCCAGAAGTCGATCGAACTGAGCGGGACGCTGAAGCTGGTTCGCGTGACCTCGCCCACGCCGGCGATACCGCGAGACGCGCGCGGCCAGGGGAAGAAGGTAAGGATCGTACCCGGCGCGCCGTTGTCGTCTCCGAAATAAAAGTGATAGGTCCCGGGGTCATCGAAGTTGACTGTGCGTTTGACAAAGCGGAGTCCGACGACATCGGTGTAGAAATCCAGGTTCTGCTGCGGATCGGACGCGATGGCGGTGACGTGATGCAACCCGACGATTGGAGACGGCATGCTTGATCCTTCCTTAGGTCTTGAGATTCCGTTGGGACGGGAACGATTCAAGAGATGTGTCACATACAGTCCCTCGTGACCGAGTCTTTATGGATGGGCCTGATTCCTCCCGGTTTCGCGATGCCGTCTTGCAGCTTCCCGGGAGGCGCGCATCCAGGCGTAGTCTGCGGCGGAGGACGGCGGTGTCATCGATGCATTAAGTTGGTGGGATCGACGCTTGAATTCAACGCTGTGTTTTCTCTGCGTGACCGACTGCCAGGCGACCTGCTGCACCTGGACCGCAAGGCTTCCGGGGATTCCGAGAGATGCGGCCTGGCTGTTGCGCCAGGCCGCGGCCGGCTACGGTTGAAGGAACGCGAGCAGTTGCTGATTGACGATATCGGCGTGGGTGGTGCATAGCCCGTGGGGCGCTCCGGGAACGACTTTGAGGGTTCCATTCTTTACGAGCTTGACGCTGAGTCTTCCCGAATCGTCGATCGGCACAATCTGATCGGCATCTCCCTGAATGACCAGTGTCGGAACGTCGATCATCTTGAGATCCTCAGTTTGATCCGTCTCAGAAAACGCTTTGATGCAGTCGTAGGAGCCAACTACGGAGGATTGCATACCCTGTAACCAGAACGAGTCGCGGACACCCTCCGAGATCTTGGCGCCCGGTTTGTTGTAGCCATAGAACGGCAAGCTCAGATCTTTGTAAAACTGAGAACGGTCCTTGACGACACCGGCGCGGATCTCGTCGAAAACCGACAGCGGCAAGCCGCCCGGGTTCTTGTCCGTCTTGAGCATCAGCGGGGGAACGGCGGAGATGAGTACGACTTTGGCCACGCGCTTCTGGCCATGCCGCGCGATGTAGCGGACGACCTCGCCTCCGCCGGTGGAATGGCCGACCATGGTTGCCTCTTTGAGGTTGAGGTGCTCCATCAACTCTGCGAGATCGTCGGCGTACTGATCCATATTGTTGCCTTGCCAGGTCTGGCCCGAGCGCCCGTGGCCGCGGCGATCGTGGGCGATGACGCGATAGCCGTGCTGTCCGAGAAACAACATCTGGGCGTCCCAGGCATCGGCGTTGAGGGGCCAGCCGTGCGAGAAGGTGACGACCGGCCCCGTTCCCCAGTCCTTGTAGTAGATGGAAGTACCATCCTTCGCAGTGAACGTGTTCATTCCGTTTTCTCCTTGATAGCTGGTTGAATTCGCTAGAGCCTGGGCAGCCAGGGGCAGGTTCGCTCCGACCACCACAATTGCGCCGCCGATGAGAACCCGCCGCCGCGAAATGTTGAGGCTCTCATTTGGATTTCTGTCAGAAGAATCCGATTGTTCGATTGTCCGCATTTGTTTCCGTGACCTCCGAGTGCGATTTCAGCGTCATCCAACCAGTCCTTTGGGCACAGCGGGAACGTAGGGGAAGGTCTTCGTCGGCTTCGAGGTCACTGACTCCTTCCCAATCCCGAGACTGATGGGGGTGTTCGCTGCAGTCGAGAACATTACATTGGGCGCATTGTCCGTGAGGGAACGGCCGTTCCACTCGACGAAGCCAAGCGATGCCTCCGTGCCGACTGTGTAAGGAAGCATGTTGGGGAACAGGCGGTGCGCGATTTTTTCTCCGTATCCTTGCGGGTCCTCTGAGGTCCCGTAGGCAGCAACCACGGCCGCCATTTTCCTGGCCAGGGCCTCTCCGTAGGTTGCGAAGTCATCGGCCGGATGCCCGGCGTTGAGACGATTGCCGAGATCCTCGTTGTACTGTGCGAACAAGGGAGGGATCATGGGCAGGCCGATGCGGTTGATCGAGCGCCATCCGCCTGCATCGGTGGCGAGCGTGGCTACCGCCCAGACACCGATCTTGCGCTTGTCGCCTGCATCGGCGAGCAATTGGCTATCGGGGAGCTCCAGAACGATCGCGTAGACGGTCTGTCCGGCAAAGAAATTCTTCGCCTGGCTCGGATCCCAGCCGGCCAGATCGACTTTCGTGCCGTCCTCGAAGGCGTGGCCAACCGCGTGCAGCACAGTTGGCTCAATCCAGAACGGATCGCCGGCATGACCAGCCCAGGCGCGCACACCGGACGGAGCCGTAACGGTTTCGTCTGTGACTCCCTGAGCAATGACCGTGCCGGGCGCGTGCGGATCGACGGCGTCTGACCCACTCATGCGCCGTATGGTGTAGCGCTGCTTCCCTTGCTGGTCGCGTTCATCGAAGGTAAAGCGGTAGGTGACCTCCTCAATTGCGTCGCCGTTGAGGTCGACCTTGAATTCGTACATGCCTTCCGGGTGGTACCCCGGGACTTTGGGATCCCCGAGAGAGTGGCACACATTGATCACGAATACGGTGCCGACCTGGCCGCGGAACACGTAGAGATCGGTGATGTCAAGGCGAACATCCTGCCGAGCGACTGGTGAATCGAGATGGTGAGACATAATTTCTCCCTTTCGGCTTGCGGAATCAGATGAAGTTTGCGAATTGGATCGTGGCTCGCCGTGGATCGACAGAGCCCGGACGGCCAGGGGCAGATTTGCCCCAACCGCGACGATCGCGCCGCCGATCAGAAGCCGGCGACGCGATATGGCTGGGTTCTCGTTTGCGTTTCTTTCAGATACATCCGATTCTCCGGTTGATCGCATTTGTCTACGGGACCTCCGAGTGTGATTTCAATCGGCAATAGGTGGGTCTTTCCCCATTTGCTGCCGATCCACTGTCTGCGATGCGGTGTGATGCGACCCGCACCCACTTCAGCACGTGTTGGGCCAAGTCTCCGGCGATGGAGGGCGACCCCGCCGGGGTTGGGCCGAACCAATCGTCACAGGGGTTTAGGTCCTCGCGGAACTTTGGTACTCCATTCGCCTGGAAGGACGGCAGGCCATGCAGTGCCGACAGGGCGACATGCCGGACCGAATCCCGGCACCCGCATCCACGTCCGCGTCCGCGATGACAACTTCTTGACATATGGATGCGGCCAGGCAACCAAGTCGGCGGCGATTCGCACCAGAGTGAGAAAGCCAATTTCCGGGCCAGCCAGCAACGGGTCTTCCCGTCCTATAGAAAAATTCAGCGCACCACCTATTGGGTTTGAGGTGGTCGAAATACTCCGCTCTGATGCATGGTTACGGCATCAGGTAGAGTGGGGAGTTCCCATGGCGGATGCGGCCGAAGTCAGCGCGAGCGAAGAAATCGCAAGCTAAGGAGAAGGAATATGACAACCGATAAGCGCGGAGTCGAATTGCTTCACGATCCAGCCCTCAACAAATCGACGGCTTTCACCGAGGAGGAAAAACAGGCTCTCGGACTGGTTGGCCTGGTACCGGACGTGACCGAGACTGAAGACCTTCAACTGAGCCGCGTGATGATGCAGCTGGGCCAGAAGAACACGGACCTGGATCGCTACATCTTCCTTATCAACCTGCTCGATCACAACGAGACGCTGTTCTATCGGACGGTGATGTCGGACCCGGCCCGGTTTCTGCCCATCGTTTACGATCCAACCATCGCGGAGGCATGCCTGAAGTTCGGCCATATTTACCGCCAGGCGCGGGGCATGTACCTGTCGATAACGCGCCGGGGCAAAGTGAAAGAGATCTTAAGAAACTGGCCGCAGAAGGATGTCCGCTTTATCTGCGTCACCGACGGCGGCCGCATTCTTGGCCTTGGAGATATTGGAGCCAATGGAGCAGGGATCCCCATCGGCAAGCTGCAGCTGTACACGGCCTGCGCCGGGGTTCCACCGCAATACCTCATGCCCATGTATCTCGACGCAGGAACCAACAACGAGCAGTACCTGCATGACCCTCTCTACCTGGGGATGCGAAAGACGCGTCCGTCCACCGCCGACCTCTATTCCTTCGTCGACGAATTCGTTGCGGCGGTGCAGGAGGTCTTTCCGAAGTGCTGCATCCACTTTGAAGATTGGACTGGTGCGGACGCCGTGCATTTGCTGGAGCGCTACCGCGACCAGTACTGCGTCTATAACGACGACGTACAGGGGACGGCGGGGATCACGCTGGCGGGGATGATCAATGCCGCGAAGCTTAAGGGGACGAAGCTTAAAGATGAGAGGTACCTGTTTCTTGGCGCGGGCTCGGCGGCTATCGGTCTCTCCAACCTGCTTTGTGCCGCCCTGGTTGCCGAAGGCATGACGCTGAAGGATGCGCAGGCGCGCGTCTCCATGTTCGACATCAACGGCCTGCTGGAGCCGAGTCGCAAGGATCTCGCCGACTTCCAGAGACCTTACGCGCATGAGCACGCGTCCACCCATGATTTCGTTGCTGCAATCGAGAGCGTTAAGCCGACCACGATCATCGGCGTGAGCACGATTGGCGGCGCCTTCAATCAAAGGGTCATCGAGGCAATGTCCAGGCTCAATGATCGGCCGGTGATCTTTGCACTTTCCAACCCGACCGAGCATGCCGAGTGCACTCCGGAACAGGCCTATACGTGGTCGAAGGGCAAGGCGATCTATGCGGCGGGAGTTCAGTTTGAGCCGGTTCAGTACAACGGCCAGACGTTTTTACCCGGACAAGCGAACAACTTTTATGTCTTCCCGGCGATTGGGATGGCCATCTTTGCCACGCAGGCCGCGCGGGTGACCGACGAGATGTTTATTGAGGCTGGGCGGGCCGTGGCGGATCAGGTGCCGCCGGAGCTGCTGAAACAGGGTCTGCTTTATCCGTTGCAGTCGAACATCCTGGAGACGGAGGTTCAAACGGCAGCGCGGGTCGCCAAGCTGGTGTTCGATGCCGGACTGGCCCGCGTGGAGCGCCCCGCCGACATGGTCGCATTCATTCGCAAACATGTGTATCGGCCCGAATACAGCAGAGCGGCGACGGGTGCAGACCAAGCAGCTTAAAGGATCTGACCGGTGTAGGTGCGGGCTTGGTAAAGCCGCCGCAGAACGGGGCCGCGCGTCATTCGGCTGGAGCGATCGGCGTGGATTTAGTTGGGGCGCGAGCGTTTTGCCCTGGCAGCAACGGTTGAGCCGTCTCACACATCCTGAAAGGAGATGTCCAAATGAACTTACTGGAACGGAACGGCAGTGCCGGAGCCTGGCAGAAATGCCCCGAGGAAGAGAACGACACCCTGCTCGTCTTAGCCGCCCGTTCCGGGGACCCGATCGCGTTTGTTGAGCTGAGCAGGCGCCACTCCAAACGCACGTTGCTGATGCTGTATCGAATCACGAGGAATTGGCAGGACGCTGAGGACATGCTGCAGGAATCCCTGATGAAGGCATTTCTTCATCTCGATGCGTTCGAAGGGAAGGCGAGTTTCTCGACATGGTTTACGAGGATCGCAATCAATAGTGCGCTTATGCTGTTGCGGAGGCGGCGCGGGGTCCTGGAGATTGCGATCGACGGCACCGACAATCCCGGCATAGACGTTAAGGTGGATCTCACGGACTCCGGCGACGACCCTGAACAGTGCTACGCGCGGCAGCAGAGGGAGGCCATGATGAAGTTGGCAGTGTCGCAGCTGCCGGCGGGCCTGCGCGCAGTGATCGAGCTGGAGCATGCGGGCGACTTGTCGAACAAAGAGATCGCGCGATGCCTCGGCATTTCGGAGTCGGCGGTGAAGTCGAGGCTCTTGCGCGCGCGGATTGCGATACGAAAGTCCGTGCAAGAGAAGTCCGGTTACAAACGCCCGTGGCGAAGCGAGCGAAAACCGGTGCATTGGAGCGAGAGCAGGACGGCAGGCCGCTGCGAAGATGTCGCAGCGTAAGGGGCACTTACGTTCGCGCAGCAGTTGATTCTGTTGCGCTGAGGATGAGGGGTTGGCGACCGCGAATTGCCCTGCCCTGGTCCAGTGCGCGCTATGCAGATTTGCGCAGGAAGAATGCCGCGTGCGTGTGCGAATTGCAAAAGGCTCGCGCGTCTTCTCGGTTAGGGCAGTTGCGCCGGAGCGAGGCTCAGAATCAAGCGAGTTCTCGCTTCCGCGAATTGAGTTGTCGCTTGATCCTCAGTGAGCGCGGCGCCGCTGAATTGCCGATAGCTGGCCTGTCCGTTTGCGGCGACCTGCACGAATTCCACAGACTGCGGCGAGGCAGGGATACGCCCGCCAAACCAATGCGGATCATCGCGCTGCACCCAGGTGACGAGCGCCAACACCGCGCCCGCGGGATACGCATGAGCGATGGGACCGGCTGCCGGAACGGCCCCCCGCGCGTGCACGCCAAGCATGGCCGTCTCGTTGCCAAAGAGCGTCGCCGTGGTGTGGGTCCTGGGGTCGACCAGCATCGTGATCGGGTTCCAACTGAGCGGCTGAAATGGCAAGCCAGCCGGCAGCGCGGCAGCGTCCTTGTTCACGATCTCTTCGCGATTGACTGGTGCAGCCGTGATCGGCAGCGTGTAAACGTAGTCGTCGCCACGCACGGGCTGATGGCAAGATGTACATTCGTCGACGAAACGCGCATCTTTGCCGTAGGGCCGCAGATTTACGCCACGCCAGCGGCCCCAGCCCCAACCGTCGGTTTGCCTGAAGCGCCGGGCATCCTTCAGCATCAGCTCCACCTGGATGAACGCGCCGGGATGTACGAGGCCGTCGGCGCCGGTTACCTGCTGCCATGCGATCTTGGCAAATTCGGATCCATCCGGCCAGGGGGAGATGTGGCCCGATTGGGCTGATCTGAAAGCGATGTCGTTGCCGAGGATGAAGCGGAAGGTGTTATTGTCGCCGCGGTCGGTGGTGCTGATCAGCTTCCAACCCTCGAACGATGGAGCGAACAGAAAACCGTTGAACTCGGGCGACACTGTCGGGAGAGAGATTGGAGCGAGGACTGGCTGGGGCGAGGTTGCGGCCGCGGGACCGCTGCTGCCTGGCGAGGTTGCGGAGGAGCTCGGCGGAAATGACCAAGGCGAGAGGTATGCCTTCAGCGTGGAAAGCTCATCAGGTGTGACTCTGGCATCTGGATGGAGCCTGATAAAGCCTGGCAGCGGCATGGCGCCAAGCTGGATCATATTGACGGCTTCGTAGAGGGTTGCCTTCTGGACGGAGGCGGGAGCGGATCCAAGCATTGAGAAGTTAAGGTGTCGCCTTGCAGTGAGAATGTCGTGACGCACCAACCAGTAGCCGGGTACGATCTCGTCGAACCATGAGAGGCGTCGCTGGTCCGAGTGGCAGCTGTAACAATGCTGCTCGATGATGCTCCGGACCTCTGGAGGCGCTTGAAACTCGGCCGTTGCCGGCGACGTGGGAATGGTTGGGTGCAGCAGCTGCGACAAAGCGAATATCACGATCCCCGCACACGCGAGTTGGCCGGTTCTTCGCATCATGACCTCCTTCCCTCAAATCGAGTAAAGGCCGAACGCGCATGAAAAAGCAACTGGCGGCGGCGCCTGCCAGCCGGAGGGCTTCGCCCCAACCAAGCTGCGGGCGCGGCTAGCGTGGGATGCCGAGTTTCTCCATGCGGGAGTAAAGCGTGGATCGTTTGACGCCGAGCCGGGCGGCCGCGCCCTTAGGTCCTGAAA
>CAWBFL010000095.1:0-5835 GCA_963787905.1 uncultured Acidobacteriaceae bacterium
GCCAGGTGCGCCTGGTACTGGTGATACCGCTCCAGGTACTTTTCCTCGCCGAAGTGCACCAGGATGTCCGTGCCTCCATCGGGCAGGATGGCCTTCACGTCTTCGGGGTTCGAGAGGTCCACTTCGCTCAGTCTATGTGACACGCCTTCTCGCTGGCGTCGAGCGCCGCAACAAAACCCATATAAATCCTCATTGGCGCGGCCCGCACCGAAAGCGGGTCATCGCTCGTAATTCCCGTTAGCACGGGAAACAGTAATGCGGAGCCGCGCCGGCGACTCGCCGTCCGTTTGCGTCTTCCGTCTCCGGACCCGGCATATCGAACAGCATCCCATTCGCGTCCACCAACCCGATCTGGTTGCCCTGGCGCACAAAAGCCACCGGAGTGCGCTCCACATCGCCACCCGCACCCGGCTGGGCAGCAGCCGCATCACGGTCGCATGTTCGACCCAGGGCAGGCTCTCCAACTCCGCCCGCCGCGCGTCCAGCGGAATGGTGAAGATATTGCGGTCCACGTCCTCGCCGAATACGCTCAGCAGTTGCGCCCGCGTCAGGTGGCTGTTGCCCGCAATCTGAATCGCCTCAGAATCCGGGACCACGAAGTGGGCATCGTGCAGCAGGTAGCTCCGCACCTCCATCGCCCCCGCAATGGCCCGCCGGTTACCAGCAGGAAAATGCCGCCTGCGGCAATCTTTCCCCACAGCGTCTTGGGCAACAGGCCGCCGCGGAAGCTCAGGCGAACTCCCGGCCGCCGCGCTCTCCCCGTGAAGTTGCCCTCCGGCTCGAATTCGCCGCCGTCGCCATCCGCGTAGTTGCTGGGGTAAATGGAGTCGCGTCGCAAGGGCATTTCTGTCACCGCGGCGCCGCGCTTGAAGCCTGCTGTCCGGGCTCCGGTTTGCGCGCGACCCGGCTCCGGCGCGTCCAGCACCGCCGAGTCACCCTTCGAAAACAGATTGCCTGATCGCAAGCCTGAGCAAGGTCGCGAGGAATCGCCTCACCCGATCATAGCGCGCGACCCCAGCAACGCCCATCCCTAAACCGGGGACGTACCCACTCAGCAACTCATCCGGGAAAAACTGCCGCGCGGGGTTGACAGCGGGAGAATCAGCGCTGTTCCAGCGCCGCCAGCAGCATCACCCCGGCCTGTGAGACGCTGCCCGCTCCCAGCGTCAGAAGGACATCCCCTTCGCGAGCCCCCGCCGCCAGCGCCGCAACCCCCTCCGCCATCGATGGCGCGTAGCTCACCCCGCCGGCGACGGTCCCGGTCCGGCGGATCGCCTCCACCAGTCCGGGTGCGTCCACGCCGGGGATCGGTTCCTCGCTGGCCGCGTAGATATCCAGCACCTGCACGCAGTCCGCATCCGCAAACGCCCGGGCAAACTCCGGCCCGAGGTCGCGCGTTCGCGTATAGCGATGCGGCTGAAACAGCACCTGCACGCGCCGGTAGCCGGCATCGCGCGCCGCACGCAGGGTCGCCAGAATCTCGGTCGGATGGTGTCCGTAGTCGTCCACCACGGTCACCCCGCGCACCGTGCCTTTCACCTGGAAGCGCCGGTCGACGCCGCGGAAACTCTTCAATCCGGCGGCAATCGCATCCGGCGCGATGCCCAGTTGCACGCCAATCGCCACCGCCGCCGTCGCGTTCAAAACATTGTGCCGTCCGGGAACATGCAGCACGAACGGCCCCAGCACCAGCCCCCGGTAGTTCACCTCGAACTGCCAATGACCTGCGGCCGCCTGGCCGTCCGCGTCGATGCGAGCGGTCGCCCGGCGCTCGATCAATTGCAGCCGAAAATCCGCTCCCTCCGATTCGCCATACGTATACACCCGCCGGTGCACCCGCTCCAGCACACCCCGCAACAGCGCGTTGTCCATGCAGGCCGTGGTCGCGCCATAGAACGGCACCCGGTCCATGAACTCCACGAACGCACCCTCCACGTCGGCCATATCGCGATAGCAGTCCATGTGCTCGCGATCCAGGTTGGTCACCACCGCCAGCACCGGCGACAGCTTCAGGAAGCTGCGGTCGCTCTCGTCCGCCTCTGCCACCAGATACTGCGAGGAGCCCAGCCGCGCATTCGAACCCAGCGCGTCCACGCGCCCGCCTACCACCACCGTGGGGTCGAGATTCCCTTCGCCGCCGCCCGCGCTCATCACCGCCGCAATCATCGAGGTGGTCGTCGTCTTGCCATGCATCCCGGCTACGGCGATCCCATACTTCAGACGCATCAGCTCGGCCAGCATCTCGGCCCGCTGGATGACGGGAATCTTCCGCGCCCGCGCCTCCAGCACCTCGGGATTCGTCGCAGGCACCGCCGAACTGGTCACCACCACGTCGCTGGCCGCCGCGTTGGCCGCCGCGTGGCCCTCGTAGATCACCGCGCCCATCCCGGCGAGGCGGTCGGTTGCGGCCGAACGCCGCAGGTCCGAGCCCGACACCGCATACCCCATGGTCAGCAGAATCTCCGCGATCCCGCTCATGCCGATCCCGCCAATCCCGATGAAGTGGATCCGGTGCGACGGCGCAAACAGAAAATGTCCGGGCAAACCCATATCCCTTCAATCTATCAGCGCGACCTGCTCTGCCAGTGCGACCCCCTCAGACGGCCCGTTGTCCGTCCAGAATAAGTACTGCAATATCAGTGCGGATCGGGTGGGGGCAGGGAAGGGTAGTTCCCAATTCCTGCAAACTAATGCGCAATCGCGTTTCTCAACGGAGCTAAACCTTTGATATTGCATTGAGTTTTTGGCGCACGAATTGCTCTCTTACACCATTACCTATCTTCCGATAGGTTCCCCGGGCCCAGCATTCAAATCCCTTCCCGCCTCGCGGGTGAAAGCTGCCTCCATGAAAATCTCTGCTCTGAACTGCTCCTTTACCGCGATCGCCCTCGTGCTAGGGACCTTTGCCTGCGTCAAACCCGCCCATGGGCAAACCCTGGCCGCCACATATTTCACAATTGCCGAGAGCGATAGAGACGCAAACCACCTCAGTCAGAACGGCGTATATAGCAATGAAGTGGCGAGCACGCTTGGGCCGGATGGTCTGCCGGTGCTGAATCTTAACCAGTACGATGGCTGCGGCGCAACGGCAAGCTGCATCACCCAAAGCGGGCTCCCGAGCGACCTCACGAGCAGCGGAGAAATCACGTATTGGAGCCCTAGCCTCAACAACGGCAGCTCCACCGACACTTCCGACGTCGTCGAAACCGGGACCGGAACCGTCACCCTCCCCTACGCCAACAACAGCTTCTATCCGCCCAACGGGACTGGTGGCAATGACTCCAACGGGTTTCAGGCGGCAATCTTCGATGGCGTTCTCAACGCTCCAACGACCGAAACGTTGAGCTTCTTGATCGGCTCCGACGATATGGCCTTTGTCTATATCGACGGAAATATCGTCTGCGACGACGGCGGAGTTCACGGTAACAGTTCAGTCCCATGCACTACCCCGACCATCTCCGCCGGCAACAACAGCATTGAAATCTTCTTTGTCGACATCAATGTCTCCGGGGCGGCGTTGGATTTCTCGATCCAGACCCAGGGCGTCACCACGCAGCCGCCGCCGACCTCCGGCGTCACGCCCGAACCCAGCACCTTCCTCATGCTCGGCACTGGAATCATCGGCGCCGCCGGAGCCTTCCGCCGTCGCCTCCTGCGCTGACCCGCAGTAGCTCAACCGTCCCTATCCGGGCCGGATGCCGCCATCCAGCCAGATGGCTCATCCGGCCCGCAGTCATTGCACCCGATATCATCCGTAGCCCCGGCCATCGCCTGGCCTGAGAACGCGCACCCCGTCGTTACCACCATCTTCCTGGATCCTGCTCACGTTAATCCAGCCTCTGCCGATGAGCGAAGTACGGTGCAACGGAGCAGACCGGGAATGACCAGGCCACGACATGCGAATCGCTGTTTCCTTGCTGCGCTATCCAGCGCGCTGACATCACTGTTTACGCGTCCCCGGCGTTCCGTCGGGCCGCCGTCTCCCAGGCCATTTCTGACCGAGGCTGCGCTCAAGGCCGTCTGCCTGCCTGCCCACCCCCGCGGCGCGGCCAGAATCATCCCATTTCCGCATCCACCCGAGGAATCCCGTTCAGGGAGCCGGCAACCGCCTCAACCATTTCTCGTTCGGCACACGCCGCCGTCAGCCCCCAAGGTCCCCAACCTCGCGCTGGATCCATCGCCGCAGGTTGGACTCCGGTAGAGCCGGAACGCCATGCGCCCCATCCATTCGGCACAGAACCCCGGGCGGATGGGTCGCCACGCGCCGCCACTTGCCTCGCGCACGAGGATTTGCGGGCGCCGCAAGTTGCCTTCAGCCGCGCAACTCCGTTCGCGGAAAACAGCCGTAAGTTGCGCTGCCTGAGCCCTTCGCTTTCCGCAACCAATTGGGGTTTTGCGGGTCTAATTCACCAGGAGTTCCGAGCAGCCGTCCTGAGCAGATCACGGACCGGGACCCCAGGGAACATGGGCCTTTGCCATCCTCGCAACCCGCGGCTCGAAAGCATTACCGGGCAAGCGAAGGAGTTGCAGGCCAGGGAAAGTGTATGAAGATCACGCGAGTTCTGAAGAGCATGATGGTTGCAGCGGTGGTAGCCGGGGCCTTGCTGATGACGGCTCCCGCAACCGCCCACGCGGCCGTATTCGTTGGCGTTGCCATTGCCCCCCCGGTGATCCCGGTCTACGCCCAGCCCGTCGCGCCGGGCTACGGATACATCTGGACCCCCGGCTACTGGGCCTACGGGCCGGACGGCTACTACTGGGTCCGACGGCGCCTGGGTTTACCCGCCCTACGTCGGCGCGCTGTGGACGCCCGGCTACTGGGGCTGGGGCGTTGGCGGCTACTTCTGGAATCCCGGATACTCGGGCCGCACCGTCGGCTACTACGGTGGCATCAACTACGGCTTCGGCTACTTCGGCGTAGGCTTCTGGGGCGGATATTGGAACGGCGGCCACTACTTCTATAACGGCGCCTACAATCATCTCGGCTTCCACAACGGCTTCGTCTACAACCACCCAGTCGCCGGATTTGACGGCCGTCCCGGCGGCGCAGCCTTCGCCCGCGGCGGTGCAACCGTTGCGGAGAATCGCGGCGCCGGCATCAATGGCAACAGCTTCGCCAACCGCGGCAGCGTCAATAGCGCGGCGCGCCCCGGCTACAGCGCAGGAGCCTCCAACAGCTTCGCGGGAGCGTCTCATGCGAGCGTTGCCGCGCCGCAAGCCCGCACCTTCTCCGGCAGCGGTAACGCCGGCGCCGGCGCCCGCCCGAGCTTCAGCGGCGGTGGTGGTGGACATGCTGGCGGCTTTGGTGGCGGACATTCCGGCGGCGGTCGCCGGTAAGGCATCTCCCAGGCAGCACACCCAGGGCTGAGGATCGAATCCTCAGCCCTCCTTTTTTGCCAGCTCTGCCACCATCTGCGCGATTCGCTCCAGCGCTCCCCTGCGCGCCAGCGACCGCGCCTGCGCCGCCATCTCCGCTCGCCGCTTCGCATCCAGCAGCAATCCCCGCAGGCCGTCCAGCAGCGCTGCGGGCGTAGCGTCCTGCTGCAGCAGCATCACCGCCGCGCCGGCCTCTGCCAGCACCTCTGCGTTCTTTCGCTGATGGTCGTCCGCCGCGCCCGCGAACGGCACCAGCAGCGACGGCTTGCCCGCCGCGCACAGTTCCGCCACCGTGCTGCCCGCCCGCGCCAGTACCAGATCCGCAGCCGCATACTGCTCCGGCATGTCAGTCAAAAATGCTTCCACCGACCACCGCGCCGCATCTGCCCCACTGGCCGCATACGCTGCCCGCGTCGCGTCTAGCTGCCGCCCGCCCGCCTGGTGCACAATCGTCAGTCC
>CAWBFL010000096.1:0-29522 GCA_963787905.1 uncultured Acidobacteriaceae bacterium
CCGCCGCATGTCGGACGAAGCCATCCTCGAGCATCTGACCCAGGTGCCGAGCATCGGCATCTGGACCGTGCACATGATGCTGATCTTCAGCCTGGGCCGGCCGGACGTGCTCCCCACCGGCGACTACGGCGTGCGCAAGGGCTTCGCGCTCACCTTCGGCAAGCTGAAGCCGGCCGACAAAGTCACGCCGCTCGATCTGCCCACCCCCGCCGAGATGGAGAAGCGCGCGAAGAAATGGGCTCCGTGGCGCAGCGTCGCGAGCTGGTATCTGTGGCGCGCCTGCGACCTCGCCAACGGCAGCCTCATCGCCCGCCCCGGCGACTAGCCCGCGCCGCCGAGACATGAAGCCTCGCAGACGGCCCCACCATTTGACCCTGGAGAACGGACATGCTGGATCACATTTTTCTTTCGGTAAGCGACGTCGAGCGTTCCATTGCGTTCTACACGGCCGCGCTGACTCCTCTCGGAATGACGAGTCGGGTCGACTACGACGGCGAGGACGGACCGCCGGGTCATCCCGACCTGAAAGGGTTTGGGGCGAATGGACGCATCTTCTTCTGGCTGAGGCAGGGCGGGGTGGACAGCCGTGCCGCTCATGTCGGCTTTGTGGCGAAAAGCCGGGGTGAAGTCGATGCCGCCTATGCTGCCGCGATGGCTGCGGGAGCCACCGACAATGGCGCACCGGGCGTGCGAGCCTATTACGATCCGCGCTACTACGCTGCCAATGTTCTGGACCCGGATGGTTACAGCCTCGAATTTGTGTACAAGAGCTGGCAACACTGACCGAGACGCCGTGCTCCCGGGACCGGGTGCTTCCGGGAGCGGGTTCACGGAGTTTCGTCACCGCCTCTCGCAAACCTGGGACTACACTGGAGCCGATTTTGAAACGGACTCCAGCATGATTGGCAAAGCTCTGGCAGTTGCATTGGTTTGCGCACTCGCGGCGGCGGGACAGACGGCAACCGCCCCGCTCGCGGCCCCAACGGTGAAGCCACCGGCGTTCGACGTGGTCACGATCAAGCCGAACAACAGCGGCAGGCAGGGCGGCGCCTGGGGAGTCTGGCAGAACACCTATCGCGCCCGGAATACGCCGCTGGTCTTTCTCCTTCTGCAGGCTTATCTCGGGCAATTGTCTGCGTCGCAGGACAGGTTGAAAGGCGCACCACCCTGGGTCTTCTCAGACCCATACGACATCACCGCCAAGGCGGACGACGCCACGGCCGATTCGTGGAAGGGATTGCCCCAGGCGAAGCAGGTGGCGATCGCCGCGCCGCTGCTGCGCGCCATGCTGGAGGACCGCTGCAAGCTGGTGGCGCACACCGTCCCCACCGAGATCGACGGCTATGCGCTGGTCATCGACAAGCACGGATCAAAACTGAAGCAGTCGCAGCCCGGCGAGCCCGTCCCCGAGCGCCACGTCACGTTTGGAGAGGGCTGGATGATGGTCTACCCCGAGGGCCCGGACGCGAAGCAGGCCATCAGCTATTTGCAGGTCACCATGGCGCAGTTCACAGCCTTCATCAGCATGGGCGGCAAACCGATCCTGGACCAGACCGGGCTAAGCGGCAAGTATGACTTCGAGGTGCCGCTACTGATCGACCCCAACCCACCCGAAACAGCGGACGGCGCGGCGCCGCCTCCGCGACCGGACGCCGCCCACCTATACAACTGGAGCGCCATCGGCCTGGAACTGAAGCCCATCAAGGTTCCTGCGCAGGACCTCGTGATCGACCACATCGAGCGGCCGTCGGCGAATTAGCGGGCGCGAACAACCCGTCCCCTCACTTCGCCGCCACGCTGCGCACCACCCACGCGGTCCATTCTTCTTCCGCGATCTCGCTTGCCGCGGCCCGCAGCACCATCGCTGTCTCCTCCTCAGCGGAGCAGATCAGCGAGAATCCATTTGTCTCAAGAAACACTACGAGCGCGGCCAGTCCGATTCGTTTGTTTCCGTCGATGAATGCATGGTTCTTAATTAATCCCCAGCTCAGCGAAGCAGCCACCGCAGCAGCCGTCGCCTCCGGATCGTAATTGACCTTGTTCTCGGCCCGGGCAATCGCCGACGCCAACAGCCCAGAATCGCGCAAACCGTGCGATCCCCCAGACTCTTCGATCAGCGCGGCATGCAGGACGATGACCGCATCGACGCCAAGAGAATTCCAGGTCACTTCGCCAGTTCCCGGTAAGCCTGACGGTGTTGCGGCAAGGTCTTCCGATAGGCCTCAAGCGCCTCTTCAGTGGAGATATAGCGAACATGGCTTTCCTGCAGTTCTGCCGGACGCACCTCCACCTCGGCGCCCTCAACCAGTCGCAGCGCCTCAATCGTCTCGGCTGACAGCACCACGCAGTATTGGTCGCCCATCCGCTGAACACGCATCGCCATGGTGCCGATTTTACGCCAGCCGCTGCCTCAACCCGGCTCGTGCGCGCCCGATCCGGTACTCTGATGGCAGAGCGGCCCACGCACGTGAAGCAAAAGCACAACCATCCCCCTCGCTCTTCCAGGCCAACGGCTCCGCCGCAAGCGACGGCTCCAGCCGCGGCCGCCTCGACAGCCAATGTCGACGGCCAGCTTGTCGATCGCCAGCTGCAGGATGCGATGGCCCACCACCGCGAAGGCCGGCTGGCGGAGGCCGAGGCGCTGTATCGCCAGATTCTCGAGACGGCTCCAGGCCACGTTGACGCGCTCTATCTGCTCAGCGCGGTGGCCGGGCAGCTGGGGCAGTATGACCGCGCGGTTGAACTGGCGGACCAGGCGCTCCTCAGCCATCCCGGCATCGCCGAGCTGCACGCCAATCGCGGCATTGCGCTGTATCGGCTGCAGCGCTACCAGAGCGCGCGGGAGAGCTTTGACGAGGCCATCCGGCTGAAGCCGGACTACGCGGAGGCCTACAGCAATTGCGGCGGCGCGCTGAACGAACTCGGGCAGTACCAGGCAGCCCTGGAGAAATTCAATAAGGCGATTGAGCTGAACCCGGACTACGCCGAGGCCTACAGCAATCGCGGCAATGCGCTGACCGGGCTGGCGCAGCACGCGGCGGCGCTCGCGAGCTTCGACGCGGCGATCCGGCTGAAGCCGGACTTCGCGGAAGCCCACTGCAATCGCGGCAACACGCTCTACGCGCTGGGGGAATTCCAGCAGGCCGTGGCCAGCTTCGGCCAGGCCATCCGCCTGCGGCCGGATTACGCGGAGGCCTATAGCAATCGCGGCAGCGCGCTTAACGAACTCCGGCAATACCGCGAAGCCATTGAGGATTTCGACCGGGCGATCGCACTCAATCCGAACTACGCCGAGGCCTATAACAACCGCGCCAACGCGCAGCATGGGTTGCGCCAATACCACGCGGCGATTGCGAGTTGCGACCGCGCGCTCGCGATCCATCCCGGCCTGGCGGAGACCTGGAACAATCGCGGCAATGCGTACCATGCGCTGCAGCAGTACGGCGAGGCGGAGCGCGACTTCCGCGAATGCATCCGGCTGAAGCCCGATTTTGCCGATGCGTACAACAACCTGGGCACGCTGCTGCAGGATCGGCAGCAGTATCCCGCCGCGCTCGCCGCGCTGGACCGCGCCATCCAACTCAAGCCGGACTTCGCCCACGCCTACAGCAATCGCGGCAACCTCCAGCAGCAGTTGGAGCAGTATCCGGCCGCGCTCGCAAACTTTACCCAGGCCATGCGGCTGAATCCGGCCAGCGACTATGCGGCTGGAATGCGCCTGCACATGAAGCGGTTTCTGTGCGATTGGGAGGACCTGGATGCGGAGTCGCGGCAGTTGGAGGCACGCATCGAGTGCGGCGAGAAGGCGGCCATTCCGTTCCCCACCCTCGCCATCAGCAGCTCTGCGGCGCTGCAGCAGCAGGCCGCGGAGATTTATGTGCGCGATCGCTATCCCGCACCGTCCGGGGCCGCGCCGATTCCCCGCGGTCCGCGCCGCAATAAGATTCGCATCGGCTATTTCTCCGCCGACTTCCGCCAGCACGCCGTCTCCAACCTGATGGCTGGTCTCTTCGAACAGCACGACAAGAGCAGATTTGAAACTGTGGGATTTTCGTTCGGACCGGATATTCGCGACGCAATGACGGACCGCATCGCCGCCGCAATGGATCAGTTCCTCGATGTCCGCTCGCTCTCCGATCACGAAGTGGTGGAGCTGAGCCGCCGGCTGGAAGTGGATATCGCGGTGGACCTGGTGGGCTTAACGGAAAACAATCGCTGCGGCATCTTCGCCGGACGCGCGGCCCCGCTGCAGGTGAACTACATTGGCTATCCCGGCACCATGGGCGCCGAATACATCGACTACCTGATCGCGGACAGCACGCTGGTTCCGCACGAGAGCCGGCAGCATTACACGGAAAAAATCGTGTACATGCCGGACAGCTTTCAGGTGAACTCGCGGAATGCCATCTCCGACCGGCTGTACACGCGCGGCGAAGAGGGATTGCCGGAGCAGGGCTTCGTTTTTTCCTGCTTCAACAACAGTTACAAAATCAGCCCGGCTACCTTCGACGTGTGGATGCGGGTGCTGGGTCGGGTTGAAGGCAGCGTGCTGTGGCTGCTCGGCGGCGATCCGCTGACCGTCGCCAATCTGCGCAAAGAGGCGGCGCGGCGCGGCATCGCCCCCGAGCGCCTGGTCTTCGCGCGGCGGCTGCCGCTGGCCGAGCACCTGAGCCGCCAGCGCCTGGCCGGCCTGTTTCTGGACACGCTGCCCTTCAACGCCGGAGCGACCGCCAGCCCCGCGCTATGGGCCGCCCTGCCAATGCTGACGTGCATGGGAGAGACCTTCGCCGGGCGCATGGGCGCCAGCCTGTTGCGCGCCATCGGTCTGCCGGAGCTGGTCACCACAAACACGCGGGATTACGAAGCGCTGGCCATCGAACTCGCGCTCGACCCGGAACGCCTGCGCGGGATTCGCGAACGGCTCGAGGTGAATCGATTAACCACGCCCTTGTTCGACACCGCCGCGTTTACTCGAAACCTGGAAGCCGCCTACACCGCCATGGCAGCGCGCTATCAGGCCGGCCTGCCGCCCGATCACATCGACGTCACTGCGGAGCGGGCGTAGCCGCGGGCGCGGGCACCGCACCGGTCGCTCCCGCTGCGTCCGGGTTTTTCGGCGGGCCAAACGTGAAGTTCACATTGATGGTCGTCTCTACCTCCACCGGAACCCCCTGCAACAGGTAGGGCCGGTACTTCCACCGCAGCACCGCATCCTTCGCCGCCTGCGTCAGCAGCGGAGGCCCGCTGATCACCTGCAGGTCCTCAATCTCGCCGGTCTTCGAAATGATCGCGTGCAGCACCACCACCCCCTGCACATGCTGCTGCTTCGCCTCCAGCGGATACACCGGCTGGACCATATGGTCCATCAGCCCCGGCGATCACGCCCGACGAAACCCGGACCCTGGCCCGCCTGCCCACGCCGTCGCGAAATTCCAGCACGATTGTGGACTGAATCTCGCGCGCCTGCCCGTCCACCACATACGGCCGGTAGGTCCAGCCCATCACTCCCGCAATCGCGACCTTGGGCAGTTCCCCCTCGCCGCGGGTCACCACCGCCTCTTCCACCGCGCCCGTCTTCGACACCAGCACCTTCAACGATACGAAACCCGGCTGCGGCGCCTCATCCCGCGCCGAGATGTCCGGCTCCGCTACAGCCAGCCCCTGCAGCACATCCGCAGCGACGGCCACCGTATCTGCGGTCGCTCCGCGCAACACCCACCGGCGGCGGCGGCGGGGCATCCTCTTTGATCATCGGCACCGGCGCCGTCTGCGCCATCGCCGAAGCCGAAACCACCACAGCCGCCAACACCAAAACATTTACTCGGGCCCGCATCGTCGTACCCCTCACAAATCAATTCCGACCCACTATACTCCCGCCGCTTTGCGGCAACGGCCACGCTGGATCGGCCTCCACCGTCCCGTCCGCGAGCCAATTTTCGCTGCGGCGCCATCGCTTCGCCTGCGCGAGTCCCCCCGGTCGCGATACCCTTATAAACGTCCATGGTCAAGCGCCCCTCCCCGAAATCCGCAAAACCCGTTACCCCGCCCGACAACCGCTACGTGTGCGTGCATGGCCACTTCTACCAGCCGCCGCGCGAGAATCCCTGGCTGGAGACGGTCGAGGTGCAGGACTCCGCCGCGCCCTGGCACGACTGGAACGAGCGCATCGCGGCCGAGTGTTACGCGCCCAACGGCGCCTCGCGCATCACCGACCGCGACAACGAGATTGTCCGCATCGTGAACAACTACGCGCGCATGAGCTACAACTTCGGCCCCACGCTGCTGAAGTGGCTGGCCGACAAGGCGCCGCGCGCCTATCGCCGCATTGTGGACGCGGACGCGGCCAGCGCGCACCGCTACGGCGGCCACGGCTCGGCCATGGCGCAGGTCTACAACCACATCATCATGCCGCTGGCCAGCCGGCGCGACGCCCTCACCCAGATCCGCTGGGGCATTGCCGACTTCGAGCATCGCTTCAACCGGCGGCCCGAAGGCATGTGGCTGGCCGAGACCGCCGTCAGCCGCAGCGTGCTGGACATGATGGCCGCCGAGGGCATCCGGTTCACCATCCTGGCGCCGCACCAGTGCGCCCGCGTCCGCAAGCTCGCCGCCGATCCGTCTGCAACGGAGAACGGAGAACGAGCAACGGAGAACTGGCAGCTCACGCCCAACGCCACCGTCGACCCCACCCACCCCTACCTGGTACAGCTCGACGAAGGCCGCTCCATCGCCGTCTACTTTTACGACGGCCCGGCCTCGCGCGCCATCGCCTTCGAAGGCCTGCTGAACAGCGGCGAGGCCTTTGGCAGCCGCCTGCTCGACGGCTTCCACGCCAACGGAGGACCCAGCGACAAGGCCCAGCTCTCGCACGTGGCCACCGACGGCGAAAGCTACGGCCACCACCACAAGTACGGCGAGATGGCGCTCTCCTACGCCATGCACTGGATTGAGGACAACAGCCACGCCCGCCTGACCAACTACGGCGAGTTCCTGGAAAAATTTCCGCCCGAGTGGGAGGCCGAAGTCGCCGAAGACACCGCCTGGAGCTGCGTGCACGGCGTGGAGCGCTGGCGCTCCAACTGCGGCTGCAACGGCGGCAAGCCGGGCTGGAACCAGGAGTGGCGCGCGCCCCTGCGCGAAGCCCTCGACTTCCTGCGCGACGCCACCGCGCCGCTGGCTGAACAGTTCGCCGCCCCGCTGCTGACCGACCTGTGGGCCGCGCGCGACGCCTACATCGATGTGGTGCTGGACCGCTCCGCCGCCTCCAAGGACCGCTTCTTCGCGCTCCACGCCACCCATGTGCTGACGCCCGCCGAGCGCATTGCCGTGCTCGAGCTGCTGGAGCTGGAACGCCACACCCAGCTGATGTACACCAGCTGCGGCTGGTTCTTCGACGAAATCTCCGGCATCGAGTCCATCCAGATCATCGCCTACGCCGGCCGCGTGCTGCAGCTCGCGGCCAAGCTCTTCGGCGAGCCCGGCGCCGCGCTCGAAGCCCAGTTCCTCGCCATCCTCGCCCGCGCCAAATCCAACCTGCCGGAGATCGGCGACGGCGCCGAGCTCTATCGCAAGTACGTCACCGGCATCCGCATCGGCCTGGACCAGGTGGGCGCCCACTACGCCATCAGCTCCATCTTCCGCGCCTACCCCGAGGATGGCGTGCTGTTCTGCTTCGACCTGCACCGCGAGGCCTATCAGAGCTTCACCTCCGGCCGGGGCAAGGTCGCGCTCGGCCGCGCCAACATCCTCTCGCGCATTACCGAGGAGTCCGAAGACATCTTCTTCGCCGTGCTCCACCTGGGCGACCAGAACCTCTCCGCCGCGGTCCGCCGCTACGCGCGCTCGACGCCCGCCGACCTGGACGCCTTCACCGCATTTTCCGGCGAGGTCGGCACCGCCATCCGCCGCGCCAATCTGCCCGACGTCATCCGGCTGATCGACCGCTTCTTCGGGACTTTGGCTTATTCGCTGACCTCGCTGTTCGCCGACGAGCAGCACCGCATCCTGCGCACCATCCTCGACCGCACCCTGGCCGAGATGGAGGAGTCGCTGCGCAAAATCTACGAGGACCACGCCTCGCTGCTGCGCTACCTCACCGAGAGCGGCATGTCCGCCCCGCCCGCGCTGGCCATTGCCGCCAACTTCGCCATCAACTCCAGCCTGCGCCGCGCCATCGAGGCGGAGAACTTCGACATCGGCGAGATTGAAGCGCTGTTCACCCGCGCCGCCGCCGACCAGATCACCATCGACACGCCGCTGCTCTCCTTTACCGCCGCCGAACGCATGAAGCGCGCCATGGTCCAACTGGAAGCCGCCGGCGGCAACGACCGCGCCATGCTGGCCGCGCTGCGCACCGCGCTGGCGGTCGCCACCGGCCTGCGCTCCATGCCCTTCGACGTCAACCTGTGGCAGTCGCAGAACATCTGGAACGACCTGTTCCTGCGCAGCGACAAAAATTACTGGTCGCCGGAGTGGAAGCTCGCCTTCCGCAAACTCGGCGAAGCCCTCTACTTCCGCGTCGACCAACTGGTGATCGACGAAGGCGTCAGCGCCTTCTAGCTGCGCCAGTGCAGCGTGACCGGGCCATCCATGGGGTGTTCGCCGGTGCCGCGCAGCCGCGCCTGCTTCAGCGCGAAGTACCACTTCGCCGGCTTGTCCGCGTCGTCGATCAGCATCAGCGCCGGGCCGTAGCGCAATCCCTCAGCCTGCTCCACCATGGTCTCCTGGTCCTGGCGGACGAAGATCGCGCCGAAGAATTTGAGCACCGGCGTGAAGAACGGCACCCACGCCAGCACATTCCACGCCGCGCATACGTCGATGCGGCAGGTGGAGGGCGTCACCGGCGTCACCGTGGTCAGGCTGGCGAACCACTTGTTGCCCGCGCGAATGGTCTCGTAGCGGCGGTTGGGCAGCACAAAGTCGATGGTCGTCGTCACCGGGCCATCCACGCCCAGCAGCTTGTAGGGCAGGCTGTTGCTGGAGGGCGCGTGCGCGGCCATGCGGAAGCCGGCGTTGCGGCCCGCGTGCTCGTCGTCGCGGATCGGCTCGAAGTGCTTCTGCTTCGCGTGGATGCTGCCGCGGCTGCGCCACCACCACGACTGGTGCACGAACGGCCCATGCGCCGGGTCCATCAGCCCGATAATCCCGTGATCGACGTTGCAGGGCAGGTCGGCCGTGAGGTGCGCACTCTTGAAGCGTTCGGAGAACTTCGGCACCTCCGGCACCGGCGGCAGCCCGCGTCCGGGACTGAAGCCCGTCCCCGGCTGCGGCACATACACCCAGGCATAGCCGTCGCGCTCCTCGCACGCATACGCGCCGGCAAAGATCCTGGTCGCGTCCAGCGTGTCCGCATCAGTCAGCGAAGGGATCAACTGGCACTGCCCGGTACATGGCTCGAACTCCCAGCCGTGGTACTTGCAGGTCACGCGCTCGCCATCGAACCACCCCGCCGACAGCGGAATGCCGCGATGCGGGCACAGGTCGCGCATGGCAAACACGCGGCCGTCGTTCTTGCGTCCCAGCAGCAGCGGATTTCCCAGCAGCAGCGCGGTCTTCGTCTTGCCGCGCTGCAACTCATCCGCCCGCAGCGCCGGATACCAGTCGCCGAAGACCAGCTCCGCCGAAGGCCCGGGCGCGCTTGCCGCAATATCAACCGATTCGTTCACACACACTCCAGCAAGAACCTGACACCGATGACGCCGATCGAACCGGTCAGAAACAAAAAACAATGAAATCCAGGACGCCTTATCTTTTTATCCGCGTGATCCTCCGCCAGGCCTGAGTCTTCACAATCCTCTTGATGCCCTTGAATCGGTTTGATCGGTGGTATCGGTGTTAAGCCTTTCGCTTTCCAATATAGTCGCGATATGCCGCACGCCAGCATCCCGAAGCGCCCGGTCTACGCATACGCTCGCCATCGTCGCGCTGTGGATCGCGTTCTACGCGAGCTTCACCCTGTTCCGCCCCGCGCTGCTCGACGACGCCGACTCGGTGCACGCCGAGGTGGCGCGCGAGATGCTGCTGCGCCACGACTGGGTGACGCTCTACGCCAACGGCATCCGCTACCTGGAGAAGGCGCCGCTGCTCTACTGGGCCATGGCCGCGCGATGCGCGTCGCGCAGATGCTCGGGCATCCTTCGCCCCGCTGTTTAGCGACGGCCGCGCGCATTCCGCTGGCGCTGACCGTGCTCGCGCTGGCCTTCGCCGTTGAAGCCTTCGCCCGCCGCGCGTTCGGCGGTTCGGGGCAAAATAAAATCGGCACGCGCGCCGGCCTCTACGCTGCGCTGATCCTGCTCTCCTCGCCCGGCATCTTCCTCTTCACCCGCATCACTCTGCCCGACGCGCTGGTCTGCCTCTGGCTCACCCTGGCGATGTACTGCTTCTGGCTGACGGAAGCGCCACAAATTGGGGTGCCCCGTCCTAGCTCCGCCAGGGCGGGATCGGACCACCACCCCCTGCTCTGCTATGCGATTGCCGCCTGCTGCGCGCTGGGCGTGTTGAGCAAAGGCCTCATCGGGATTGTCTTCCCCATCGCCATCGTCGCGCTCTATCTTCTGCTGACGCGCGGTGTGCGCGGAGCGATCGCCCGCGTCCGCCAGCTCCATCCCTTCACCTCGTCGCTCGTCTTCTTCGCCATCGCCGCGCCGTGGCACATTGCTATCGCGCTCGCCAACCCGACACAAGGAAATCCCGGCGGCTTGACCTTCGCGCTGCATCCCGCCGCGGGCGCCGGCCATTGGCAGGTCCCGCTGCCCAGCGACGGCAACGTGCACGGCTGGGCGTGGTTCTACTTCGTCAACGAGCAACTGCTGCGCTACCTCAACCTCCGCGTTCCGCGCGACTACGACACCGTCCCCCTCTGGCTCTTCTGGGGGCTGTGCCTCGTCTGGCTGATGCCGTGGAGCGCGTTCGTGTTCAAAGCGCTGGCCAGCTCCATTCGTGCCGCTCGGAATAACAAGCCACCGACCTCAGATCACATTGCTACGGTCTCGCTTAAGGGCGCGGCTTCAGCCGTGCCGAAAGCCGGCCTTGAAAGAAATGCGGCTTTAGCCGCTGAGGTCACTCCCTACGGTAACTGGCATCTTCTCTTGCTGCTCTGGGCCGCGCTGCCATTGCTATTCTTTTCGTTCTCAACGCGGCAGGAGTATTACGTGCTGCCCGCTCTGCCCGCTTTGGCGCTGCTGATCGCCGCCTGGCTGGCGTCGAGCCCCCAAGCAGACAAGACTGGACGCGCCAACCTCCGCGCCACCGCTGTCCTCCTCGCCCTCGGCGCGGTCTTCGCGACGGCCTCCGTCTATTTCCTCCTGCACGCCCACACTCCAGCCCCCAGCACCGACCTCGCCGCGCTGCTCCAACAAAACCCCGGCGACTACGCCATGAGCATGGGCCACTTCCTCGATCTGAACGCACAGGCTCTGGGACTCTTCCGCCTGCCACTCGCGCTGGCTGCCGCCTCGCTCTTCCTCGGCCCGCTCGCGTCGTTCCTGCTGCGCAAGCGCGCGCGGCCGCATGCCGCAACCCTCGCCCTCGCCGCCGGAGCCTTCGGCTTTCTGCTGGCCGCGCACCTCGGCCTGCAGACCTTCGCGCCTGTGCTCAGCTCCGCGCAGCTCGCGGAGGCTATCGCACCGCAGGTTCACGCCGACGACCTCATCGTCATCCACCAGGAGTACGAGTTCGGCTCAACCCTCGGCTTCTACCTCCAGCGGCCCAGCTACGCGATCGACGCGCCTCACGCGGTGGCCTCCACGCGCGAAGCGCGTCCAGGACCGCACGAAGTGCTCCACATCCTCACCGACGCGAGCTACAACGGCACCTCCAACTACGGCCGCAGCTCCAACCTCTGGTATGGCAGCTTCTTCCCCGACGCGCCCGCGATCTTCGAGACGCCGCAGTCGCTCGCGCAGAAATGGCGCGGCCCGCAGCGCATCTTCCTGTGGCAGGACCTCGGCGGCCAGCCCAGCCCGCTGCCCGCCGCGCTGACACCCGTTTACGTCATCGCCAAATCCGGCGGCAAAGAAATCGTCAGCAACCAGCCAAACCAGCCCTGAGCTGCTTGCCTGCGCGTGCCCTCGCCTAGTCAACGTCCCGCTGCTGCAGCAGCAATTGCGCCGCGGCGGGGAAGGCCAGCACGACGGCGGAACGAAGGCGATGGCGAGGCCGAGGTGGTCGGCAAAGCTCGCGCCGCCCGTGGGCAGCATGTCGAATTCGGTCAGCGTGAGGTCGGGCAGGGTGATGGCCGGCCAGTAGTGCTTCACCACAACCTTGGAGATGAGGTACGCCAGGACGACGCCGATGCTCAGCACCAGGCCGCGCCGCCGTACGAGCACCGAGCAGAAGTAGGTGAGGCCGAACAACAGCCCGGTCAGCAGCAGACCGGCTGTGCAGTGCACGCAGAAGACGGAAAACATCGAGACCGGGCCGCCGGCGAGAAGAATGGGACCGCTGTCAGGCGCAGCGCGATAGACCGCCAAAGCCAGCACCGCGTTCGCGGCGAGGACGAGCAGCAGCAGTTGCGCCATGCCATAGCTCCAGTCGCTCCACGCAAAGAAGGCGCGGCTGCGCGGCCGGCTGAAGAGAAACGAGCCGCTGCCCCAGCTGAGATCGTGGCCGACCCCAAAGGTCCCGAATTGCCATCCCAGGAAGGCCAGCGGAAAGGTCAGGACCGCTGTTACCAGCAGATAGATCTGGGCGGGATTGAACTCGCCCGAGTTGCGGTCGCCTTCGACCAGGCCGCCCACGTGAATCTTGAGCACGGCCCAGAGCATAAGGCCAACCAGCAGCAGGCCGACGGCGAAGGTGACGCGCGATTCACGCCAATACTTCCACAGGTACATTCTGTCTTCCCCTTTCCGCTTCCAACCACTTCAAGAAATATCTCCGACAGGTTCAGCGGCGTCACGTCGAGCACGGTCGCGCCCTGGCTCACAAGCTGCGCCGCGAACGCGTCCGCATCGGCGCGCACCACATACTCGGTCGTGCCTTCGCCGGTGTTGGCGCTGACGATCTCCGGCCGCGCGGCCAGCGGCAGCGCCTCGCCCACCACGCGCACGCGGCGGAAGTTGCTGCGCATGTCTTCCAGCCGCGCCTCCAGCAGCAGCTTGCCGTGGTCGATGATGCCCACCCACTCGGCAATGCGCTCGACTTCGGAAAGATGATGCGACGAGAGGAACAGGGTGCGGCCCTCGTTGGCGAAGTCCTCCACCATCACCCGCAGCAGCTGGTCGGTGACCACCGGGTCCATGCCCGCCGTGGGCTCGTCCAGCAGGATCAGCTCGGCGCCCTGCGCCAGCGCCAGCAGCAGGCAGAGCTTGGTGCGGTTGCCGGTGGAGAGCTTCTTGAACGTGCGCTTCATGTCCAGCTCCAGCACTTCGGCGTACTTCGCCGCGAGCGCGTCCGACCAGCGGGGAAAGAAGCCGCGATTGAAGCGCACCAGATCGTTGCCGGTCATCGACGGGATCAGCATCTTGTCGATGACCAGGCCCATACGCTCGAGAATCTGCACGCTGTCGGTGCGCGGATCGAGGCCCAGCACGCGCATCTCGCCGCCCGAAGGATGGGCCAGTCCGGCCAGCATGCGAATGGTGGTGGTCTTGCCCGCGCCGTTGCGGCCGAGGAATCCGTAGATCGCGCCGCGCGGCACGCGCAGCTCGAGGCCGTCGACGGCGGCAATGTCGCCGTAGTGTTTGTAGAGCGCGTGGGTTTCAATTGCGAGATCGTTCATTGCGCCTCTCCCGTCACTGTGTCTCTCCGCTCTTTGTGGCCAGACTGTCGTACGAGTTTTCCAGCAGTTGCAGCAGCTCCGCGCGGGCGAGGCGAAGCTGTTTCGCCTCGACCGCGAGCTGCGTCGCCATCGGCCGCAGCCGGCGCAGCTTCTCCGCCTTCAGCAGCCCCGGGCTTTGGCTGCTGACGTAGCAGCCGCCGCCGGGCACGGTGCGCAGAATGCCGTCGCGCTCCAGGTTCTGATACGCGCGGGCCACGGTGTTGGGGTTGATGCGCAGCTCGGCCGCCAGCTTGCGCACCGGCGGCAGCGCATCGTCCAGCTTCAGCGCGCCCGCGGCAATCGCATGCTTCACCTGCGCTTCAATCTGGAGATAGATGGGAGCTCCCAGGCCGGGCTGTACACGGATGATCATACTGTATGAGTACAGTAGTACAGTTATGAAAACCTGTCAACCAGAAATGTGAGACAGTCTCCGCCACCCTGAGGAGTCGCGAGGGGAGCCAAATGAAAATGGCCCTCCGGGGAGTCATTCCGGAAGGCCATTCTCCAGTCCACAGTGAATACTGTCGCCTGATAAACATCGCAAGTCTATCACCGCGTTAGGCGTCTTTACGCCACGCGCGCGATCCGCCCGTTGGTCAGCTCAAAGTGTTCGCCGCGCCACACCACGGTGTGCGACGCGAAGCTCCAGGCCCAGAAGATGAGGCCGAAGAAGTCGCGCAGCGGCAGCAGCCACAGGTCGCGCAGCACCTGCTCGTCGCGCAGCACGCCGACGCCCACCGTCAGCGCCACCGACACGCGCGCCAGCAGCACCAGGCTGAGCAGGCTGAAGCTCCACAGCGCGAAGCCCGACGCGACGCAGTTCAGCACCGCCCAGGGAATGCAGTAGGTGATGCCCAGCCCCACGTAGCCCCAGCGGCGCGAATCGCGCGTGGACCGCGCCCAGCGCAGCTGGTGGTCCCAGTAGCCGCGAAAGTCGTAGGCAGGCACGGTCGTCTCCACGGTCTCGCCGCACAGCTCGATGCGGTAGCCTGCGCGGGCAATGCGCGCGCCGATCTCGTAGTCGTCGGCCAGGTAGTCCACCAGCGGCTCCAGGCCTCCGGCGCGGGTCAGCGCCTCGCGCGAGACGGCCAGCGTCGAGCCGAGGCCAAAATGAATGCCGCCCTCAAGTCAGACGCGCCGTCAGCACGCCGGGCATAAAGTCGGTGGAGATGCCCAGCGCTTCCAGCCGCGACCACAGCGTCAGGCCGTGACCGTCCGCGGCGGTGCGCCCGAGGTACGGCACCGTCACCATGCCCACCTTGGGGTCGGCCGCTCCCGCTGCGTTACCAAAACAACCCATCACTCGCGCCAGGTAGTTGGGCGAGACGCGGATGTCGCTGTCGTTGATGAGCACATACGGGTACTGCGCGTGGCGCAGCATCTGGATCAGGTTGCTCACCTTGCCCGAGGTGCCCAGCCGCTCCGGGCACTCGATCAGCCGGATCGCGCACTCAGGAAACTCCGCGCGCAGCCGCTCGATCTCCGCCGCGGCGGGGTCGTCCAGGCTGCTGACGCCGAACAGAATTTCGAAGCGGCCCGCGTAGTGCTGCCGGCAGTGGCTGACGAAGCCGGCGTACATGCGGGCGTCCACGCCCTTCAGCGGCTTCAGGATGCTGACGTCGGGTGCGAAGGCCGCGCCTTGCGCACCGGCCAGCACCGTCCGGCGCCAGGCATGCGCGAAGCTGCGTGCGCCCCACAGCGCCAGCAGCATGTACACCAACCCGCCCACGGTCAGTAGCGTCGTAAACACCTCTACCGACGTCGCCATGCCATTAGTCTACCGAACCGGCGTGCGCCTCCGCGGGGAAAGCGAAGCGGCCCGGGCTTTCACCCGGACCCTCGCTGCACCGCCGCGCCTACGGCTGCTTCTCGTACACCACGCGATCTTTTTCCGCCATCCGGCCGGGCACCCACTCCGATTGGATAAAGGCCTTGCCGTCGGGGGTCAGCGTGTCGGTGCCGTCGTACAGCACCTTGCCGTTCAGCTTGATGGAGAAGTCGAGGATGTTGGGGCCGTCCGCCTTGAAGGTCATCGACGCCCCCGGAGGAACGGTCGGCCCATTCACCTTTCCGTCGCTGCCATTCAGCTTGGCGTCGATCGCTTCCTGCAGCGATGGCTCCTCGATGTGCACGATGTCGGCGGCAATCGCAATCACCATCACATTCGCCGAGTTCGATTTGTCGCGCACGTCGAGCCACTTGCCCTCCAGCCCTTTGGTCCCGGAAAGGCGCTTCAGCGTCTCGTCGAAGTTGTACGAGCTTCCGTCCGGCCGCATGGCCGTGCCGTGGACCATCATGGTCGCGCCGTCGGGAGAGAAGGTGCGATGCGACTTCGACAGCACCGTGCCGTGTGCCGCCGCAACAAAATCGAACCCCGTCGCCGACCTCCCCGTGCAGGTGAGGGTGCGGTCGCCGAGGGTGGGATACGGCTTGCCGTCGCAGGCAAAGTCGTACTCGATGGAGCCGCCGTTGGAGAAGTGATACTGGCCCGGACCCTTGCGGGTGTAGGTCACGGTGTCGCCGCTGAACCGGCTCCGCGCCGCGTTCTCCTTCCAGGTGCCGTTCCACGGCGAATCGGCTGCAAAGCAGGGGGACACCGCGGCCATCGCCAGCACGGCCGCACACGCGCAACACAGGAGCGTCTTCATAGGGTGCCTCGTTCAATTTGAGATGGGAGATGCGTTAGGGGCCCGGACTGCGTCAAGGTGCGTCACTGGGGCCGGCCGCGCCGAATCGCTCGGCAGCGGTCCGGAAAGCCTAACACTCCGCAGCCGGGATTGTCGTTCTGGCTCACGGAAGACATTGGCGGTTCGAACGCGCCTGGATAATTTAGACTATAACGACTATAATTCTAGTTGAAATGGATGTGGAGGCCTCTATGGCGGTCTGGCAGGTGCAGGAAGCAAAGACGCGACTGAGCGAGGTGATCGAGGAGGCCAATACCACAGGCCCGCAGATCATCACGCGGCACGGCACGGAACGCGCCGTGGTGCTCTCCATCGCCGAGTACCGCGCGCTCGCGGCGCACAAGCCCGACCTGCGCGCCTACCTGCTGGGCGGGCCGAAGGTGGACGCTTCGACGTGCCGCGCGACCGCGACACCGGACGCGACATAACCCTGTGAGCCAAATGGTGCAGACCCAGCCGGTCCAGTATCTGCTCGACACCAATGTGCTCTCCGAGACGCGCAGGAAAACGCCAGACGAGAATGTAATCGCTTTTGTCACGAATACCAATCCGGCCGCGATGTACCTCAGTGTGCTCACACTCGGCGAACTGCGCAAGGGCATCGCGCAGAAGCAGCGCACCGATCCCGCCGCGGCAGCCGCGCTGGCCGCGTGGGCCGACGGGCTGGAGTACGGTTTCGCCGACCGCATCCTCGGCATCGATCAGCCACCGCACGCCTGTGGGGCGAACTCTCCGCCCAGCGCCCGCGCCCGGTCATTGACACCCTGCTGGCCGCAACCGCCATCGTTCACGAGCTCACCTTCGTCACCCGCAACACCAGCGATGTGGACGACCTCGACGTAAAGCTGCTGAACCCGTTTGGGCATTGACGATTCAGTTGCACTGCAGCAGGAACTCCGCGACTACAGCAGCAACCTGCTCCGGCTTTCGCTGAGGCAGAAGGTGGGGCCCGTCAATCGACCGCACGTCGGCGGTCGGCCTAATCTGCCTCATCTCTTTCGTCTTCGAGGAACCGACAAGCCGGTCATGAGTGGGCCGAATGAGTAGGATCGGCACGTTCACCTTGGCTAGTTCGGAACGAGCGTCACATGCCAATATCGCCTGTAACCTAGCGGAAAGAGTCTTCGCCGGCACCGCATCAAGAACTTTCTTCACTTGAAGCACCAGTCGCGACGGCGCTGTGCAGCCGACCAGGACGAGGCGAATCGCGAGGGGTAACTTCAATCCTGAGGATGAGAATCTTGAGAGGAATATGCAGAAAGACCGGAGCACCCGAGGAACCGGGCCGGTTGCAAAACCCCCGCAGATCACCAGGCCCTTTAGATTCGGCGGCCTCGTTGCAGCGAATGCAATCGCTACGGGGGACGAAAACGACTCCGCAAGAAGCACAAATGGCTGAGAGGCCACTGCAAGCGGCGGGAGAAACTCCAACACCTCAGAGTAGGTAAGGCAGGAATCAGCTGGATAGCTTACGACTTCCGAGCGGATGGCACCGAGTGCTCGCACGAAATCCGCAAAAAGCTCCCCAGTGCCGTCCATTCCCGGCAAGAGTACGAGGGTCGGTGGCTTAGGCTGCATTCAGCAATGGATTCTACTCGTACCGCAGCGCCTCAATCGGGTCGAGGTTCGCGGCCTTCCATGCGGGATAGATGCCGAAGATCAGCCCGATGCCGCACGAGCTAGGAACGCCGTCAGCACCCACAGCGGCGACAGCAGCGTGGGCAGAAAGATCTTCAGCACCAGCGCAATCCCGCTGCCCAGCAGGATGCCGATCACCCCGCCCACCGCGCACAGCGTAATCGCCTCCAGCGTGAACTGCGTCAGGATCGTCCGCTTGGTCGCCCCGATCGCCTTCCGCACGCCGATCTCGCGGGTCCGTTCGGTCACGCTGACCAGCATGATGTTCATCACGCCCACGCCGCCCACCAGCAGCGCCACGCTGGAGAGCGCGAACAGCAGCAGGAACAGCCCGCCGGTAATCTCGTCCCACAGCCGCGTGATGGTGTCGGTCCCGAAGATGGAGAAGTTGTCCGGCGCGCCATTCAGCACCTTGCGGCGGCGGCGCAGCAGCTCGGTCAGCTCGTCCTCCACCAGCGAGCGGTTCTTCGGGTCGTCGTACTTCAGCGTGATCCAGTAGTCCAGCATCTCCGGATGCATGTAGTGGAAGGTCGAGATGGGGAACAGCGCCTGGTTGTCCTGCGGGTTCTGCCCGCCGCCGAAAGCCTGCTTGCGCTTGTCCAGCACGCCCACCACGGTAAACAACATGCCGGCCGCTTCCACGTCCTTGCCGATGGCGCTCTGCCCCGGGTACAGCTGCTCCGCGGTGTCATAGCCCAGCACCGTCACGCGCGCCGCACGCTCCTCGTCGGTCTCGTTGAAGAAGCGCCCGTCCAGCAGGTTCAGGTCGTTCACCTTCTCCTGGTCGGGCACCCCGGTCAGGATGGTGTTCTGCATCTCGTTGCCGTTGCCGCGGATCGCCGTGACGCCCGCGCGGCCCGGAGCGTTGTTATCGGTATATTGCAGCGCCGGCGACACCGCCACCACATGCGGCAGCTCCTTCATCGCGATCGCGTCGTCGAAGGTGAGCTGCTTGCGCGTCAGCATCTCGGTGGTGGGCCGCCCGCTGAACGCGGGAAAGCGGAAGACGAACAGCACATTCGACCCCAGCGACTCCACCAGCCCCGCCACGCTCTGGTTCAGCCCGTTCACCACCGACGAGATCGTGATCACCGTCATCACCCCGATCACGATGCCCAGGATGGTCAGCCCGCTGCGCAGCTTGTTCGCGCGCAGCGTATTCAACGCCATCGTCACCGTCTCTTTGAGATCGCCCGTCCGCATCGCTCAAGCCGTCGTCATTTGTGCAGCCAGTCTCCGTTTTTGGTTCTCACTGACAATTCGAGAACTGACCACTGACAACTGTTCCTCTAAAGCTCCGCCCGCAGCGCCACAATCGGGTCCAGGCTGGCTGCCTTGTGCGCCGGATAGACGCCGAAGAAACACTCCCGACCAAGTCGCCACAAACAATCCCACCAGCACGCTCCACAACGCCACCGTCGAGGGGAATCCGATCAGCAGCGTCACCAGTTGCGCCACGCCGATGCCGACCATCACGCCAAAGAACCCGCCCACCAGCGCCATCGCCGCAGGACTCCACCAGGAACTGCAGCCGCACATCGCGCGCGCGCGCGCCCAGCGCCTTGCGGATGCCGATCTCGCGCGTCCGCTCGCTCACGCTGACCAGCATCATGTTCATGATCACGATGCCGCCCACCACCAGCGCGATCATGGCAATCGCCCCGGCCACCGCGCCAAACCAATGGCGTCACGGTGGAGAAGAAACTCACCAGCGTGTTGTTGATGTCCAGCTCAAACGAGTCGGGCGCGCCGGGCGCGTCGTGCCGCTTGGCGCGCATCAGCACCCGCACCTCGTCGCCGGCCGCGTCCAGCGCCGGCCCGGCCGAGCCCGCCTTCACATAAATCGTCACCGACTTCTGCGTTCCGTAGGTCTTCATGAACGCGGTCAGCGGAATCCCCACCCAGTTGTCCTGGCTCTGCCCGAAGGTCGAGCCCTGCTTCTCCCCCACGCCGACCACCGTGTACGGCATGCCGTCCACGCGCAGCTCCAGCCCCAGCGGATCGACCCCCGGAAACAAATTGTCGCGGATGTCCGACCCGATGATCGCCACCGGCGACGCATGCTCGTCGTCGACCGAGGTAAAGCCGCGGCCCTCCGCGATGTCCAGGTTCTGCAGCGCCGGCATCTGCCAGGTGTAGCCGCGAATGGTGGTGTCGGTCACCGAGTTGGTCTCGCGCGTCACCTTGGCCACGGTCGTCTGCTGTGCGCCCATGCCCACGCAGCGGGTGCAGTTGTCGCGCACATAGGTGTAATCGTCGTAGAGGATGACCTTGCGCTTCTGAATGCTCTCGTACTGCTTGGTGCTGGTGATAATCGCCGGAAACCGCGAGACGGTAAACACGTCCGCGCCGTAGCGGGTGAACTTGGTGGTGACGTAGGTGTTGGCCCCGTTCACCAGCGTCACCACGGCAATCACGCTGGAGACGCCGATCATCACGCCCAGCAGCGTCAACACCGTGCGCAGCTTGTTCTGCCACAGCGATTGCAACGCGAGCTTGATCGCCTCTTTGAAGTCCATCGGAGCTTACCAACGATTGTACGCAGCGGCCGCGCGGATGGTTCCTTATCCCGGCGGCGGCGGCTCGCGCAGAGCCAGGTGCGCCTGGTGGCGGCGGTATCCGGCCAGGTAGCGCGCATCTTCCGCGTAGGTGGTGGGATAGATCGCGGGCACCGGCATGGGATGCAGCTCCGGGTCGACGTTGACGAAGGTGAAGGTGCAGACGTTGCTCAGCGCGGTGCTCCTGCGATCGCGGCTGATCCGGGTGATGGAGGTTTCGACGGTGATGGACGTGTTGCCGGTAAAGGCTACGCGGCTGATGTAGTGCAGCTTGTCGCCCATGCGCACCGGCTGGTGGAAGTTGATGCGGTCGACGCTGACCAGCAGCGCGCGATGGCTGGCCACCATCTCCGAACAGATATGCGCAATCATGTACGCGCGGTGCGCCACGTAGCCGCCGAAGATCTTGTGCGGCACATTCTCCTGCTCGACGTAGGTCCGCTCCCATGCCTCGGCCGTAAGCTTGGAGGCCAGCAGGGGATTGGCGCCGGGCTGCTCCTGCGCCTCGTGCAGGCGGCGCAGCAGGGCATACTCCTCCGCCGAGGGCGGAGCCTCCGCCGCGCTCACGTACTCGCGGTAGGCTTCGCGCCGCTGCCGGGCGCGTTCGGCGCGGGCGAGGTCCTGCTTGCTGCGGTATTCGAGTCCGGGGAGCGGTACGCTGCGTTCGCTTCCGTTTTCGTCGCGCAGCCGCGCCACCATGGTGAAGTAGCAGGAGGCAAGATGCAGCAGCGGCGCGGCCGGCGGCCCGCCGGGCTGGGCAGGATGGGCCGGCTGCTCGATGCGGATGCCCACCTCCAGCGAAGTCGTTCCCACCAGGTTCACCCGCGCGCGCAGCACCATGTCGCGGGTCTCGTCGGGCACGCCCCGCACCCGCATCGAATCCATCGCCGCCGTGACCACGCGCGCGGTTGGATAGCTGCGCCGGACATAGCGCAGCGCGGTGTCTTCGGCCAGCTTGTCGAGGACCTCCAGCAGCAGGCCAAAGCGCAGGTTGGAGCGAACCGGCTCGTCGGTCAGCAGAAAGTGCCGGCGCAGGCGCAGGTCCGTACTGAACTTGAGCCGCTGAACAATCGAGGTTTGTGAGGGAGCCAGCGAGGTTTGCGTGGGATTCACAGTTGCGCCATTTTCCGGTTCCCCCGCAGCACGGGGATAGCACTAAGCCTACTCCCCGAGCAGCCCGACTTTCTCCGCTTCTGCCGCCGCGCGCAGCTCTCGATCCAGGCTGGCCAACGGCAGCCCGCGCCGCATCGCCAATTCCAGATACGCTGCGTCATAAAGCGTCAGCCGGTGACGCTCCGCCAGCCGCAGCGTCGACTGCCACGTCTGCTTCTCCGTGTCGGGATCGGTCTGGATCGGGAGCAGTTCGAGATCCGCCAGCGTCGCATCGCGAAACGCGGCATCCATCCGTCCGCGCCGAACCCCCATCTCCAGCACGTTGGCAATCTCCAGCCGCCACAACGAGGGCACCCACGCGCCGGCCGAGGTGACCCGGTCGAATACCTGGGCGATCGGCTCGCTCCGTTCCTCCATATAGATCCACGCCAGGGTCACCGAACTATCCAGAACCAGGCTCACGGACGGCCCTCATCGCGGTCGCGCTTGAGAGCTTCCCAGTCGAAGCCGCCCGTGAGCGCCGCTGCCCGCGCCCGGATGCGCTCCGCCGCCGCCCGCGCCTGTGTGCGATCTGCCGCGCCGGCGTTGGGAACCAGCCGGGCCACCGGCCGGCCATGCCGCGTGATGACAATCTCCTCGCCATCTTCCACCCGGTCCAGCAGGCTTCCCAGCGTGTTCTTGGCCTCAAAGGCTCCAACTTGCAACATGATGCACCTCAATCTAGCTTAGTCTAGCTTATTTGAGGCGGGTCGGCAACCCATTCCTGGCTTGTCATTCCCGGAGGGAATTTGCATTGCCTTTTTCTGAATCCTCTTGACACGTTCGCCGCTTATTACTACATTGTAGTCCATATGAACCCCAACCCCTCGCTCGGCGAATTCGAGCAGATCGTCCTCCTCGCCGTCCTGCGTCTCGGCGACCAGGCCTACGGCGTCACCATCCTCGCCGAGATCGCCGCGAAGACCGGCCGCAACCCCTCCCCCGGCGCGCTCTACACCACGCTGCATCGCATGGAGGACAAGGGCCTGGTCACCTTCCGCGACGGCAGCCCCACGCCCGAGCGCGGCGGCCGCGCCAAGCGCTTCGTCACCGTCACCCGCGCAGGCCGCAACGCCCTCGCCAGCGCGCAGTCCGCCTACCGCAGCCTGCTCGAAGGCCTCGACCTGCTGACGGAGCCCGCGCGCTTTACCCTCACTTCTTTTTCCAGCAACTCCTTTTTCGCCGTCATCCTGAACGAAGTGAAGGACCCCTGTATTTGCATTTCGGGAGCCGCCCATGCCTAAGCCCACCCCAGCCGAATGGCTCCTCGCCCGCCTCACCGAACCTGAACGCGCCGCCGCCATCTACGGCGACCTCACCGAAATGGCCGCCACCCGCAGCCGCCTCTGGTTCTGGACCAATTACTTCCGCGCACTCATCTCCCTCGGCTGAGCTCGGGGCTGCGCCAGGACCGCCATTCGGAGTTCGAGGGGCTCCGCCTCACCCATTTCCACGTTTTCGGTGACAACGCGGTGAAGCTGGGCGCGGACGGCTCAATCGAAAACTTCGAGGGGAACGAAGCGATCGCGTACTTCGCCCAAAACCCGGACGGCTCTTATGCGACGGCGCCCTCCTTCTTCTCCGACGACTCGGCGCAGCGCGGCACGCAGTTCGGCGCCTATATCGAAGACAAGTGGACGCCGACGCGCTACCTCTCGCTGCAGGGCGGCCTGCGCTACGACCATTCGACCGGCTACGTCTCGGGCGCGCAGCTCAGTCCGCGGTTCGAGATCGACGGCCAGGTCGATCCGCAAGACATCCTGCACTTCGACGACGGCTCGCTCTACGCCGCGCCCTTCCTCGAGGACACGCGGCGTGCCGCGGTCGTCCTCTCGGGCGGCACGCCGGGCACGCTGCCGCTCTACGACCTCCAGCCCGAGCACGATCAGTACTACGAGTTCGGCCTCGCCCATCAGCTCACGCCCGGAGCGCGCGGCACGCTGAACTTCTGGAAACGCGACGTGCGCGACGTGCTCGACACCACGCAGCTCGCCAACACGCCGATCTTCGCCGGGCACGACCTCGTCTGCCCCTGGTGCTTCCTGGGCATGCGGCGGCTGCTGCGCACGCTGCGGCGCCGGCCGGACCTGCTGTACGACCTGACCTGGCGGCCGTTTCTGCTGAACCCGGACATGCCGCGCATTGGCATGTCGCGTCCGGACTACGTGATTCGCAAATTCGGCGGCGAGGACCGGGCGCGGCGGCTCTACGGCTCGATCGCCGAGATCGGTCGCGGCGAGGGCGTGCTGTTCCGCTTCGACCGCATCCGGCGCACGCCCTCCAGCGTGGACGCGCACCGGCTGGTGCGGTTCGCCGCGCGCTTCGGCCCGGCTGATGGCATCGTCGAGACGCTGTTCTCGGCGCACTTCACCGATGGGCTTGATATCGGCGAAGAGTTGATCCTGGTGGCGATCGGCCAGGCAGCCGGGCTGGACCCCAGGGCCGTGCGCCGCTTCCTGCAAAGCGACGAGGAGGTGGACTCGGTCCACGCCGAGAACCTCACCGCGCACCGGCTGGGGATCAACGGGGTCCCCTGCTTCGTGATCGCGGGACGGCACGCGATCGCCGGCGCGCAGGAGCCCGAGGTGATCGAGCGCCTGCTGGACGTGGCGGCAGTGGAGGCGGCGGAGTTCTGAGGTGGGACCGCACCGCGGAGTGATGGGGACGCGGGCGACAATGTAGGGGTGGACAAGCTCCTCTTGCGCCGTCCACCGCTTGCGGTGCGGCGTCCGGCAATTGTGGACGGCGCTTCGCTTGTCCACCCTACACTTTGCCCGGTCTAACAGGCGGCTACGCAATTCCTATTCTCGGCGGCCTGCGATGCTATCGAATCACTATGCCCGATCGACGATCTCCATGGCACGGCCCACAGCGCCGGGGCGCGGCTCGCGCGCACCGGCTGACGATCGGAGGGGTCATGGTTGAGTTTCAGGCGAACAACGCCAGCCGTGGCGACTTGCCATCCATGACGATCGCCATGCGGGTCATCATCATCGTCTCGCTGGTGATGGTCGGTTCGTCCGTGGTTCGCAACGTCACCGAAGCGTTGCAGAACGCGGTCCGTGGCGCTCCGGCGATGGTGGTGGCGGCGGCGACCCGGTAAGCGACGAACGGGGCGCCGAATGCCGGGCAGTCGCGCGGCAGGCGCGCCGCAGTGCGGGTTCGCCGACCGTCCGACACTCAGGTCTCGGGGCCTTTGATGAAGCACATGATGCCGCGATACGGCGTGTAGCAGACGACGGCGCGGCCGGTCGGGTTGTCGGCGCGCTCGATGATGGTCTCCGGCGGCACCGGGCGCCATTCGCCTTCCACCAGCACCTCGTAGCGGTCGCCGGTGATGCGGAAGTCGGTCTGCCGGCAGTCCGCGATCGAGCAGCACGACATGCCGGTGCCGGGCTGGCGCAAACTCTCGAACCAGGGCGCGTAGGTCATGTCGGCACCGGGCTGAGGCCGGCCGTGAGCCGTGCCGGCGAGGGCGACCATGGCACAGACAGCCAGCAGATGCTTCATGCGATCATTCCGATCAACCACGTGGTCGGAGGGATCATCCGGTCAAGCGGACGCGGCCCGCTCATCACGAGGTCGTCAATTCGGGAGCGATCCGGCAAGCGTGAGGTGTCTCGGTGTCTGCTCCTTGTTCAGTGCGTCTTGTTCAGTGCGTCGGCGTCACGGCGCAGCGACGATGCGGAAGACGCGCGCGTTGGGGTAGCGTTCGAGGGGAATGGTCACGGTCGGCGTCTGCGCGCCGTGGGTCAACTCCTTCACCCGCGCGCGCAGATAGGGGTCGAAATCGGTCACATACAGAAACGGCGGCTCGTGGGTGGCGCGGCGCGTGTCGAACGCTTCCAGCAACGCGGCGGTGAAATCGCCGTGCTTGAGGGTATTGTCCTCGATCGAGAGCTGGGTGCCAGTGGACGCGCTGAACACCACCACGCCGCTCTCGGCGGTGGCAAGCTCGGCGGCGTAGCGGTCGATATCGGTGGGTGTGGCCTTGGTCCCTGGCCGGACATTGCCAGAGTGGCAGGCATCGAGGAACACCAGCGTCTTGCCGCGCTCGGCCAGCTTGACCAGCGTGGCGCGCAGATCGTCCTGGCGGAGACCGGTGCGGCGGACGCGGATGCTGTCGGAAAGATCGGTGTCGTGCGCGACGAACACCAGCTTCCCGTCCGAGTCGTTGGTGCCATGGGTCGAGAGGAACACCACGGCCACATCGCGTTGCGTCACGTTCCGTTCGAGCCAGTCCAGGCCATCGAGCAGCGCCTCCTGGGTGGCCTCTTCGTTCCGCAGCAAGCGGATCAGCACGCGGCGGTAGAGCCCGCCCTCCTGGCGGCGCATGCGATCGGCGAAGTCGCTGGCGTCGGCGGCCGCGTAATGCAGTGCAAGTTGCGGATACCGCTGGAATGTGTTGATGCCGGCGGCGAGCACATACAGGTCCGGCTTGGGCAGATCGGCGCCGGCGAAGCGGCGCAACCGCACGGTGGCCGGATCGCTTGATCCGTTCTGGTTCTCCGCCAGCAGTGTCAACAGCGGGTCGGGACCCTGAAGCGTAACGTGCAGTTCGCCGGAGAGCCGGCCGCTCGGCGGCACCGTCAGGTCGGTCGTCTCGGCGCCGGCGCGCCCGTCCATCAGCAGGCGCACCCGGCGGATCACGGTGCCCGGCTGGTCCTGGATGGTGTAGGCGACGGCGACCTCCGGCTGATCCACGAAGGTCTGGTCGGCCGGCTCGATGATGGCGACGCGCGGTGGCGTCCGGTCCTCGATGGTGGTGGCGGTGGTGGGTCGCCGGCCGGCCGCTTGGTTGGCCAGTGCCAGCGCCTGATCGATGTCGAGCGTGTCCAGCACCCGGTCCACCACGTCCGGCCGGTAGAAACGATCGTGGAAGCGGGACGCCGTGTAGACCTCGGGCGCCTGGTCTTGGCCGCGGTTGATCTGCCAGGTGATCAGGTCCTCGCCGCCCGGCGAGGCGACGTAGTAGCCGGCTGGTGTCCAGGCCACCCAGCGCTTGCGGTCGGGATGCGGGAACAGGGCGAGCACTTCGGCGCCGTCCGTCCAGCGGTGCCAGCGGATCGTGCCGTCGCCATAGGCCGCCACGATCAGGCGCCCGTCCTCAGTGACGTTCACCGCCCAGACGGCACCGGGCGCAGCGACGTTCCAGACCGGATCGCCGTCCGGCGTGAAGCGCCGCAGGTTCCATTCTGTGCCGAGGACGAAGCCGGCGTTGCCGGGGGCGGAGGCGAGGCTGCGCGAGAACTCATAGGGATAGAGGACGAGCCGCTTGCCGGTCCGTTTCGGCTCGTATTCGTCGCGCCAGTCGGTGACGGCTGGATCGCGGCTGGCCGCGTGGAGCGACGGGTCCGCAGGCGGGTCGGCGTCAAGACGACGGCCGGCCAAGTCGAAGCGGGCGGGGGCCTCGCCCCATACAAGGAAACCGAACTGGATCACGCCGCCGCCGACGCCGAGCTTCAAGGCGTCTACCTGGCCACGGAAATCGGCGGTGCGAGGGCCGACTTCCCACACCGCCCGGCCGTGGAGGGCGATCAGCGGGTCCTGCGCTGCGACCAGCAGGTGCCCGTCCGCGAGCGACAGCAGGCTCATGACCGTGTTGTCGCTGGCCAGGTGGTCGGTGGGCTTGCCGCGCCCGGCCTGTGGCCAGGAGCGCAGCTTAACTTGCTGCCCATGGGCCATTTCCCGGCGGCAAACAGTGTCGTCCCGTCCCGCGACCACGCGACTTTGCTCAGGTCTCCATTGTCCACGCCCGAGGTATCCGGGGTAGCGAGACGGGCGAGGCTGAGCCCGTCGAGGATGTCAACGCGCGGCGGATCGTGATAGCCGAACGCGATACTGGCGCCGTCTGGCGAGAAGGCCACGCCGAAGGGAAGCTTACCGCCGGGGGCGGAGACGGCGGCGAGGCGGGCCAGGCTGGCGTCGTAGAGCCGGATCTGGCCGTCAAACGACGTGGTGACAATCCGCCCGGCGTGGTCGAACGCGCCCCAATAGCTGGCGTCGCCGTAGTCTGCGTCGGCAGCGACCTCGCGTCGGGTGCTGGCGTCATACAGCCGCACGCCGTTGGGACCGCCCAGCGTCGCCAGCAGGCGCGTCCCGTCCGGCGACCAGGCGAGGTGGTCCACGACGTTGGGCAGTCCGCCGATGCGGCCAGCCATCTCGCCCGTTGCACGATCAAAGAAGTAGATCGACTTGTCAGCTCCGAGGCCGGTCCAACCGGCGGCCGCGATGGTGACGCCGTCGGGAGAAAGGGCCACGGCATAGACCTTGCCGACGTTGCCCGGGCCAGCGGGCACGCGGATGGTGCGGAGCAGCTTTCCGTCAGCGACCGACCAGACACGCACCGACTTGTCGTCCGACCCGGTCACGACGAAGCGTTCCGCGACGTCTACATCCGCCCGGTTGATCATCGCCGTATGCACGCCCGGGTCGGGCGCCAGGAACGGCTCGCGCCAGAACCCTTGGTCGTCCACCGCCTGAGCGCCGGCGCGGGCGCCGCCGCCAAGCAGCAAGCCCAGCAGCGCCACGAGCCACAGCGCCCACATCAGAGCGCGGCCGGGATGCCGGGCCATGGCTTCCATCGTTGCGCCTCCACCCTCGCGGCGATGTCGCGTCGTCGCTCTACGCTCGCGCTGCGCCATTCGCGCCAGATCGCGATCCCGCTGTCGGACACGGCCTTTACCAAATCGCCCGGGATTTGCGCGATTGCCGCCAGCCAGGCCGGCCGCGCCCCCGCCGGCAGGTGCGCCTTCACGACAGCGTCGGCATGCGCGCCGAACGCCGCCCGCTTCGCCGCGGCCGCGTCGAGACTGGCCCGGAACGCCGGCGACACATCGGGGTCCTGCCCCTGCGCAAGGTCGGCGAGCAACTGCTCGATCAGCCCATCGAACCCCGCCTTCGCCTGGCCGTAGAGCCCCCGCCCCGCCAGATCATCCGGTTCGAGCTTCTTGAGCAGACTGACCGCCGCCTCGGCCTAGCTTCGTTCCTCCGCCAGCCGGCGGATGGCCCCGGACAGGCCGGATATTCTGCGCCGCCGCCGTCCGCGATGCGCCGACCACCACTTTCGCCAGCAGCATCCTGCGTCGCATCGTCCGCTCACCCCTCAGAGCATACGATGATAGATATAGAACCGATCCAAAGCGCCGTCACGGAAACGCCTTCAGTCGGCCAAGGCTATGCCACTGATCCAAGCCGAAATCTCGGAGCGCCGGTAATCTGCCCGCCTCCGCGCCGCCGCCGATTGCGGCGCCCAACGAAGAGGGTAACGCCCCGACGGTAGCTCCCAGGCTCTGCCCTGGCTCGCCGTCGGGGATCGGCCCGGCCTCAAAGGGCAAATGTCCCAGCAGTCGGTTGCCGAGTGGCGCTCGAACCTGCAACGTGCCGGTCGCATTCCGGGCGCCGGCCTGTATATATGTATCGCTGTATGGGGAGGTGGCCATGCGGCAGTTCACCATGAACATCGACGACGGCCTGCTCCGGGCGGCCAAGGCGCACGCGTTGAACGCCGGGCGAAGTGTCAGCGAGATCGTCCGCGACCTATTGGCCCGCGAAGTCGGCTGGGCAACGCCTGAAGCGCCTGCACCGCTTGCAGGCGAACAGGCACGGTCCGTGCTGCTGGCCTATTCCGAGGGCCGCATGTCCCGCCGACAGGCGATGGATGCGCTGGCCCTCGCTCCGGAGCGGTATCCCGATTTCGTCGAAGCAATGAACGCGCTGTCCGTC
>CAWBFL010000097.1:0-4199 GCA_963787905.1 uncultured Acidobacteriaceae bacterium
CTATGGCGGCGAGCCGAATACGCATGTGTGCCCGACGTGCCTGGGGCTGCCGGGCGCGCTGCCGGTGCTGAACCGGCGGGCGGTGGAGCTGGCAGTGCTGGCGGCGAAGGCGATCCGCTGCGAGATACGCGAGACCAGCGTGTTTTCGCGGAAGAACTACTTCTATCCGGACTCGCCCAAGGGCTACCAGATTTCGCAGTATGACCTGCCGATTGCGGAGCATGGAGAGATTTATGTCCCGGACGCGGCGGGCGAGCCGAAACGGATTGGCGTGACGCGGCTGCACCTGGAGGAGGATGCGGGCAAGAGCCTGCACGATGGGTTTGCCGATTCGGTGTCGCGGACATACATCGACCTGAACCGCTGCGGCACGCCGCTGGTGGAGATTGTGAGCGAGCCGGACATTCGCACGCCGGATGAGGCGTTCGAGTACCTGACGCGGCTGAAGGAGATCCTGCTGTATACGGGCGTGAGCGACTGCAACATGGAAGAGGGCAGCCTGCGCTGCGATGCGAATGTGAGCGTGATGCTGAAGTCAGGGAGCGGCTGGGGACGAAGGCGTTTGGGACCAAGGCGGAAGTGAAGAACGTGAACAGCTTCCGCTATATTCGCGCGGCGCTGGAGTACGAGATCGAACGGCAGATTGAAGTACTGGAGAGCGGCAAACCGCGTGGTGCAGGAGTCACGGTTGTGGAACAACGCCGAGGGGCGGACCTACTCGATGCGCTCGAAGGAGCAGGCGCACGACTACCGGTATTTTCCGGAGCCGGACCTGCCGCCGCTGGTGGTGGGTGCGGCGTGGCGGGAGGAGATTCTGAAGGCACTGCCGGAGCTGCCGGAGGCGCGGCGGGCGCGGATGATCGCGGAGTACGACATCAGCCAGCAGGACGCGATGACGCTGACGGCGACGCGCGCGTTTGCCGATAACTTTGAGGCAGCGGCGAAGGCGGCGAAGAGCCCGAAGCGGGTGGTTTCGCTGATAACCAGCGAGCTGACGGGACGGCTGAAGGCAGCGGGGCTGGAGCTGGAGCAATCGCCGGTGACGCTGAAGGGGATTGTGCAGGCAGCGGACCTGGCGGAGTCGGGTGAGCTCTCGAGCAAGATGCTGAAGCAACTGCTGGACACCAGCTTTGCCGAAGGCAAGGACTTTGCGGAGATTTATGAGCGCGACAAGCCGCAGCAGATTTCGGATGCGGGCGCGATCGAGGCGATGATCGACGAGGTGATTGCGGCGAATCCGAAGCAGGTGGCGCAGTACCTGGGCGGGAAAAAGACGGTGGCGGCGTTCTTCGTCGGCAACGTGATGCGGCTGTCGAAGGGGCAGGCGAATCCAGTGCTGCTGAACGAACTGGTGACACGGAAGCTGGACGCGCTGGGCAACGCGTCTTAGAAACTGTCCTGCCGGACGGGCGCTCACTTCGGTCACTTCGTGACTTATGCCGAGCTAGTCGCGTGGTGCTCCCGATGGTCGCAAATGGGATTCCGTGTCGCCAACGGGAGGACGCGCGAAGCAGGAATGAGGCGTGTGAGCGCCCGAACCTGGGTGCAACTGCCGAGTGCTTGATTGCTTCCAAGCAGGTGGAGGCAAACCCCATGGCAACGAAGAAATTGGCAAAGAAGAGTGCGACTGCGCGGAAGTACAGTCCTGCGGCGGGTGAGGACGTCGAGCGGGAGATGAAGGCGATGAAGCAGGGCAAGCTGAAGAGTGGCAGCGGCCAGAGGGTGACGAACCCGAAACAGGCGATCGCAATCGGCTTGGCAGAGGCGCGCAGGGAGGGCAAGAAAGTTCCACCGCCCAAGCAGCGCTAGCCGGAGACCGTTCGCGGGTGCGGAAGCGAACGGGGGCGCTGACTACTTTTTGGCGGAAGCCGAGGACGCCGGCGCTGCTGCGGGCGCTGCCGGGGCGCTGGGAGCAGGCGCGGGCGATGAGTCCTTGCCGGCTGAAGCAGCCGCAGCCACGGAGGGGACATCGGACGAGGAGCCGGCGTCGCTCTTGCCGCCGTTGCCGGATGCGGAGGGCTTGGCGTTGCCGTAGCCGTCGGCGAACCAGCCGCCGCCTTTGAAGGAGACGGCAGGCGCGGAGACGACCCGCTCCAGCAGGCCACCGCAATGGGGGCAGGCGGTGATCTCGGGATCGGAAAATTTCTGGATTTTCTCAGTGTGACGCTTGCACAGCGTGCACTCGTATTCGTAAAGCGGCATGTCGTGTTCCCTGCTACAAGTTTAACGCATCCCGGCTTCCACAACGTCCGGGTGCAGGGAGTTCGAGAATCTCGGCGTCTGGTTGGCGCTCTGCTGCCAGAGCGTCCAGCAACCGGCGGCGAACACGAGGATGAGCAGAGGGCAGTCCACCACTTTGCGGACGTACCAGCCATATCCCGCGATCGCATTGGTGACCGCGAAGAAGATGGCGAGATAAAGGATGGTCTTGGCGGTGGTGGTGAAGCGGGCGAGGAAGCGCCACACGATCAGCGTGAGCAGCAGGGTGATGGGGGCGACGTCGTACTCCATGATGCGGGGATTGATGAGGATGACGCCAACCAGCAACACGGGGGCCCATTGCTCCAGGGTCAGGCGGCCGCTCAGATACCTGCGGGAGAGAGCGAATAAGACGGCAAAGAGTGCCACAGCGTAGCCCAGGTAAAAGACCAGCGCCGCGGTGGTGTAGGGCAGCCGGTGGCGAAAGAGAATATCACTGAGGAAGCCGGTGAGGCTGCAGCCAAAGTCCTCGTTGTAGAGGAACTGAAGGTTGACGGCCTTGAGGTAGTTGCCGAAGAGCGACGGCCAGAACAGCGGCTGAATGGCGAAGAGCGCGACGCCAACGGCGGTGGTGAGGCCAGCGGGAATCCACTGCTTGCGCGCTGACAGGGCCGGAATCAAAGCCAGGCTGAGCATGGGAGCCTTGACGCAGGAGGCGGCGAGAGTGGCCGCGTAGAACCAGCTCCAGTTGCCGCGCTTCCAACCCACGAGGGCACACCAGAACACCGCGAAGTAGAGCAGGTAAGCGATGTTGCCGCTGAGGACGACGCCGTTCTGAAGCATCCCCGGAAAGAACGCGGCGGAGGGGGTCAAATAGATGAAGTAGCGGCGTTCGTTCTGGCTCGGGAACTGCATGGCGACCCAGAGCTGGCCCAGGATTGCCAGGATGTAGACGACCCAATAGGCGGTGCCGCTGAACCAGAAGGGGAGCTTGCCGATGAGGCGAAGCAGCGGGAGCGTGATGGGAGAGTAGACGTAGCTGTAGGGCCGCGCGCCTCCGTTGGGATCGCCCACCTGATTGTGGTAGGCCTGCTGGACCTGCATGGCGTCGGCGTAGGGATCGTGTCCGGCGCGCAGGGAATGAATGGCCGCGGAGTAGACGCGCAGGTCCCAGCCGGGGATTTCGAAGCGGGTCCAGATGAACATCGCGATGACGAAGCGCGATCCACATTCCGATCAGCACGGGGCGGGAGCGACGGGATGCGGCCGACTGAGTTGGCTCAAGCAGGGGGGCAGCGATCAATGCGAAACCTCGACGTCGCTGATCAGCACTTCTTCGGTTGCCTCAATCTTTCCGGAATGGCGGCGCAGGCCCCAGGTAATCATGCTGCTGACGGACAGGTTCCACACCGAACCGAGAACGATGCCGGCGAAGCCGGCGAGATACCACTCGACGCCGCCCTGCCAGAGGGCGCGGGCGAAGACGATATTGGCCACGGCGCCGAAGGAGCACGCCATGACGAAGCGGGTTGCGCCGCTCCACATCTGGGCGCCGCGCAAACGGCGGCTGCGGAAGGTGATCCGGTTATTGAGTACGAAATTCTCGATCATGGCGACGAAGGTCGCAGTGACCTGGGCCACCACGAAGGTGCTGGCGAAGAAGTGGCTGAGCAGGAGGAAGACCAGCAGGTGGGTGGCGAGGCCGAATCCGCCGACGAGCATGTACAGCGCCATGTGCAGCGGAACGAGGCCGCCCAGGCGTTTGTTGAGGATCAGAAAGACGTATTCGAGCCCGACCACGACGTCGAGCTTGCTCTCTCCGTAGCGGCGTACGCCGAACCGGTATCCAACCTCGCCGACGCGCACGGGAACGGCACTGGAGGCGAGCAGGTCGACCAGGATTTTGAAGCCGCCGCCCTGCAGATCGTGCACGACTTCGAGCAGGAAGGTGCGGCGGAGCAGGAAGAAACCGCTCATGGGATCGGAGAGCCGGGTGCGGC
>CAWBFL010000098.1:0-4464 GCA_963787905.1 uncultured Acidobacteriaceae bacterium
CCGCGTCGTCTGCAATCACTGCCAGTCGGCCATGCAAGTGCCGCTGGCCGTGCTGCGCGGCAAGACCTCCCTCAACGTCCGCTGTCCGCAATGCCGGAACGTGATGACGTTGCGTCAAAAATCATCCGCCCCCGCACCGGCTCCTGCCGGCAAGCAAAACCGAATCGCAATGACCCGAAAGGACGGTCTAAACCATGCCCAGCGACAACAGCGATGAGTTTGTAGTCGACCCCGCCACCGACGCCGGCGACGCCTACGATGCCACCCTCGATCCAGGCGCCGACGCCAACGTGACCGGCCTGCAGGACCAGGCCCAGCAAGCCGTCTCCGACGGCGACTACGCGACCGCCGCGGATTATCAGGCCCAGGCGGAGACCGCGGCGGCGGCGTCCGGCGACACCGCCGACCTCACCGGTCCCGACTCGGCTGACCTCCAGGCCGCGGCCACCGATCAGCAGACCGCCGCGACCGACCAGGCGCAGGAGGCGACCGACGCCGCCTCCGGCGACTACGCAGCCGCGACCGATGACGCCGCCAATGCCTCCGCCGCCGCGGCCGGCGCGGACGCGAGCGGCGGCGGACTCACCGACGACGGCTCCGCCGATACCGAGCAACTGGACGAGAGCTGGGCCAACTGGGACCAGGAGACCGCCGACCAGGACGCGCAGACCGCCGACAGCTACGCCGCCGCGGCCGATTCGGACGACGCGACCCCGAGCGACGCGGCCGACGCTGCCCTCTATGGCGACGCCGCCGCCGGCGAAGACCAGACCGCCGCAGGCCTCGGAGACGAAGGCGCCTACGACGAGGGCCGGAGCAGCCGCCGTGCCCGACGACACCGCGGTCGACGATTCCGCCGCCGTCGACGACAGCGCGCCCAGCGACGACGACACGTCCTCGGCGGAGTAGCGCCGCCACGCCGGCGCACGGAGAATTCGATCGTCGCGGCGAATCCGGCTCAGGCAGCCCCGGTTGCCCTGGCCCTGGCATCCCCCGGCGCGCACTCCGAGGCCATCTCCACGCGGTTTCTGCCCCGGCGCTTGGCGGTGTAGAGCGCCATGTCGGCGGCGCGCACCAGCTCGCCGGGGTCATCGCCCGGCCGTGGACTCTCGCAGCATACCCCGAGGCTGACCGTCACCACCTCACCGGCCGCCGAGCCGCCGCTCTCAATCTGCAGCGCCAGCACCGCTTGCCGGATGGATTCCGCCACATCCAGCGCGGTTTCGGCATCGGCCTCGGGCAGCAGCAGCACAAACTCTTCGCCGCCGTAGCGCGCCACCACGTCGTAGCCGCGCCGGGAAAGGTCTCCAGCACCCGCGCCACGGCGCGCAGGCATTCGTCGCCATGCTGGTGCCCGTAGTCGTCGTTCAGATTCTTGAAAAAGTCCACATCGATCAGCAACAACGAAATCGGCTTCTGGTTGCGCGCGCAGCGGCGCATCTCGGTCTTGAGCACGGCATCGATGTGGCGGCGATTGTAGAGCCCGGTCAGCGCGTCGCGCACCGACAGCTCATTCAGCATGGCGTTGGCCTCGCGCAGCTCGTCCTGGCTTTCCAGCAGCGCCCGCTGCGCCTCCACCAGGTCGGCGTGCGCCTTCTGTAAATCGCGGAACCTCCACTTGTCCAGGGTCGCCGTGCCCAGCGCCATCAGCAGGATCAGCCCGGTCACGATCACGATCACCCACTCGCCCAGCACGTTCACCTGCATCGTTCCCCGCAGGGAGAACGGCATCGCGCTCTGCGAGAAACGGACCCCGGCCATCGCAATGTAGTGCATCGATGCAATCCCCAGGCCCATTACGATGCTGCCCGCCGCCCGCGCGGCTGCTTCGTATCTCCGCGCGCTGCGCGAGGCGAAGGCGATCCACAGCGCCAGCCAGGAGAACCCGGCAGCCGCCGCCAGCGAGAGCGCCACAATCCACCGGGTGTAGTGCTCCATCGCGCTTGACCGCATCGCCGCCATGCCGACGTAGTGCATGCCCCCGATGCCCGCTCCCATCAGCAATCCGCCGGCCAGCATGCGCCGCACCGTCAGCCGTTCCGCGCTCACCACGGTCAACGCAATGCTGGACGCCGCAATCGCCAGCAGCAGCGACAGCAGCACCGTGGGCCAGTAGTAGTAGACGGGCACCGGCAGCTTCAGCGCCAGCATGCCCAGGTAGTGCATGGACCAGATGCCCACCCCCAGGGTCAGCGAGCCGCTGCTCAGCCAGAAGCGGCGCAGGCCGGGGGACGCGGCCGCGCGCACCCGGTCGGCCAGCGACAGGGCTGCATAGGAAGCGCCAATTGAAATCAGGACGGAGACGACCACCAGGCCTGACGTGTACTGAGTCGCGAGGGGCGGCATGCAAATTGCCTCAATCAGCCTCGAGTGTCGCCCGCCCGACAGAGCGAAACAATGGCCCAAAAGGACCAATTGCCGGCTCCGTCCGAAGGGGTCTGGTTTCAGCAGGTTCGGCCGCCTCACTCAGGATCGAAGCGGCGCTGAACCCGCACCCGCAATTATTCTGGATGGGGAGCGCAATGCCAAACCCTCGTCTCGCGAATCCGCGCCGCAAGCGCTTTCTTCGTTCCGTATCGTTCGGCTCTCTGGTTCGATGGCTGGCTATCGGCGTGGCGGCGCTGTGGCTGCTGGCCGCGCTGACGCTGGTGGCCCTGCGCTGGATCGACCCGCCCACCACCGCCGTGCACGTCGAGCGCCGCGCCGAGGCCTGGATTCACAACAAGCCCTACCAGGAGCGCTACGACTTCGTTCCGCTCAGCCAGATCTCGCCCGACTTCCAGCACGCCGTCATCGCCGCCGAGGACGCGCGCTTCTACCAGCACCACGGCTTCGACTGGCACGCCATCCAGCTCGCCGCCGACCACGATATGGAGGGCGGCCGCATTCGCGGAGGTTCCACCCTCACCCAGCAGCTGGTCAAGAACATCTTCTTCGGGACCGGCCGCTCCATCCTGCGCAAGGGCGCGGAGTTCACCCTGGTGCCCGTAGCCGAACTGGTCCTGGGCAAGCGCCGCATTCTGGAGCTCTACCTCAACGTCGTCGAGTGGGGTCCCGGCGTCTATGGCGCCGAATCCGCAAGCCGTACCTACTTCCGCGTCCCCGCGCGCAGCATCGGCCGGCAGCAGGCGGCTGAGCTCGCCGCCATCCTGCCCGCTCCGCTCAAACGCCATCCCGAGCACATGGCCAAATACAGCGCCATCATCCTCGAGCGCATGCGCCAGATGGGCTGGTGACGGCGCGCAACCGCGCTGGCGTCACAGTCGCAGGTCCTACTCCTCCGGCCGGATTAAGTACCCGGCTCTCGCGCAGATGTTGATGCAGGCTGGCCAGCAGGAAGAGGTACTGATGGAACTCCTCCGCCACCTGCCTCATCATCTTCTCCCGCTTGCCCACCGCGGCCATGCGATAGCAATCCCGGCCCATCGCGGAGTAGAACCCGATGTTGTGACGATGCCGGTTCTGGCTCTGAAAGAAGCCCGCGTACAGCAGAATGTGCGCGCCCGCCGACTCCATCCACAGCGGATTCTTGGCGCTGGTCAGCTGCCGCATCATCATCTCCGCGATCTGGGTCAGATCGGCAAACTGCCGGAACTCCCCATCGCCCGGGCTGTAATCCTCCGACAGCACCGCCAGCCGGTCCACCGACTGCAGGCAGAAATGCCCCAGCACGCTGGCCAGATATACCCCCGTCGAATCGCGCATCTGCGCCCACCGCGCCCTGCCAATCGCATCCTCCAGATGCGACACCCAGAAGTTCAGCGCCCGTTCTTCCGTAACCCCATACAAATTCTCAAAATCAAAATCCTGAGCAGATGGCATAGCGGTTGCCCTCCCAACTCACAATGATGCAAACCCCGATTTTGAAAAAAGTATGAATAGTTTGCAGGCAACCCTTCCGCACCGCAATAGTTACTTAAGTGTGACCCGCATACAACTAAGTACCTCTGGCTCTTCAGAATTCAGCAGCCTTACGATGACGACATGGCGAAACTAACTTTCTCTGACAACGAAGCCCTGCTCTTTCTTGTTGGTGCCGATCATCCGACCCTGGTAACGATTGAGTCGCTCGATGAACTCGGTCTTTGGTTTCACAGCGGCCACCTCGAAGCTGAACTCCGGGCCGGCGTTCCCTTTGAGCCGGACGGGACGGATGCGCAGATATTTGTCCCCTTGGCTCAGATCCGATCCCTGATGGTGTACGGGATGGACGACCAGCCGGAGAGTCAGCCGGGCGCCCCCTCCTAACTTCGCTCGGGCGAAATCGTGCGACCGCCGTTTGCGGGCTAATCCAAACCGGCTGCCCCGTCCTGGCTTCGCCGGGGCGGGGCCGCGCCACGACCTACGCACCCCACCTTGAACCTCGATCCTCGTAACTTGGACCTCGAACCTCGAACCCCGAACCTCTACAATGATCTGCAAATGCCAGCCGCCATCGAGACCATCGCTCTCACCCGCCGCTTT
>CAWBFL010000099.1:0-5819 GCA_963787905.1 uncultured Acidobacteriaceae bacterium
CGAAAATGCGTACGAGGTTCGCCTGAACGCGTCGGTCTTCGATATGACCGGGCACAGCGTGCAGACGCTGGACAAGGACGCGTTCCGGGTTTACGAGGATGGCGTTCCGCAGACGATTGCGAGCTTCCGCCACGAGGACCTGCCGGTCTCGCTGGGGATCCTGATCGACAGCTCGGGTTCGATGTATGACAAGCGAGCCGCGGTGGATGCGGCTTCGCTGGACCTGGTCAAGCTCTCCAACCCGGAGGACGAGGCATTTGTGGTGGACTTCTCGTGGGAGGCGTTCATCGACCAGGACTTTACCAGCGACATCACCAAGCTGCAGCAGGGGCTGTCGTATATCAAGTCCTCGGGCGGAACGGCGATCTACGATGCGCTGGTCGCCTCCGCCGATTACCTGACGAAGAACGCGAAGCATCCGAAGCAGGTGCTGCTGGTGATTACCGACGGCGAAGACAACGCGTCGAGTGCGACGCTGGACCAGGCGGTGCGGCGCATCCAGGACTTCGACGGGCCGGTGATCTACTGCATCGGACTGCTGTTCGGCGACGACACGTCGAAGGGTGAGGCGCGCCATGCGCAGCGGGTGCTGGAGACGCTCTCCGAGGAGACGGGAGGCCAAGCCTACTTTCCGAAGTCGCTGAAGGAGGTCGACGCGATCACGAAGGAAGTGGCCAACGACATCCGGACGCAGTACACGATTGCCTACCACTCGACCAAGGCCCCGACGCTGGGCGGGTACCGGGTGATCCATGTGGAGGCGAAAGCGAAAGGCTATCCCAGACTTTCGGTGCGCACCCGCAGCGGCTACTACCCGCGGGTTGCGGATGCAGGCGCGGCGGACAACTCCGATACCAGCACTCCGTAGAGCGGCCGCCCGGGGTACGAATCCCGCCGCGCTCCAAGTCCTAAAGTACGTCTTCTAAATGGCTTAAGTCTGGACTATCTGGTCAAGGGTCTTCTCCGTTGCGGTCAGGGGCGGCCAGGTCCGGCGGGGTTCATGACGGCTAGAACGCGAGGGATTGGAGTTGGGCCCAGACGGCGGGGGTGACCGGAACGCCGAGGCGGAGGTTTTCCTGGCGGAGGTGGAGGGTTTGCTCGCCGGGATAGCGGACCGGGCGGGCGGGGTCGATGGGGGTGGCCAGGCGGAGGGACGCGAGGACGGCGTCGGCGATGCGGTCGAGTTCGGCGCGGGCGGCGAAGGTGGAGGGGTCGATGGCGAGGAAGACCTGGCTGGTTCCGGACTCGCGGAGGGAGTCGAGCGGGATCTGGTGGGTGGCGCGGCCGCCAGAGAGCATGGCGGCGAAGAGGTCGAGGACCAAAGAGAGGCCGGAACCTTTCCAGTAGCCGATGGCGAGGGCGCGCTTGGAGGCTTCAATGGCGGCGGGGTCGGTGGTGAGCGAGCCGGCGAGGTCGTAACCGCCGGGGACGGGGAGCTGCTGGCCCCTGTCGCTATAGGCGGATAAGGTCCCGTAGGAGAACTGGGACATGGCCATGTCGAGGACGACGTGGGCGCCGTTGGAGCGGGGAACGGCGAGGACCAGCGGGTTGTTGCCGAGGGCGGGCGTGGACGCTCCCCAGGGCGGGAGGTTGGCGAGGGTGTTGGTCCAGCAGACGGCGAAGCAGCCGGCATCGGCGGCGAGCCAGCCATAGCTGCCGCCGCGCATCCAGTGGTTGGTGTTGGCGAGCGCGACGCAGCCGAGGCCATACTGGCGAGCCACTACGATAGCGCGCTGCATGGAGAAGTGGGCGTTGAGGTTGCCGGGGCCGAGGTTGCCGTTCCAGCGTTCGATAGCCAGGGATGCGGTGCCTGGGGCATCGTCCAAGACGCGGGTGGGTTCGGCATGGACGTCGATCGAGCCGTTCGCGACCATCTGGGCGAAGCGGGGGAAGCGGTCGAGGCCGTGGGTGTAGACGCCGTCGCGGGTAGTTTCGGCGAAGAGGCGGGCGCAGAGGGTAGCGCGTTCGCCGGTGAGGCCGAGGTGAAGGGTGGCGCGGAGGATGGCCGCGCAGAGATCGTCGTAGGGGACGCGAAGCATGGAGGGTTGATTATAGAGGGCGAAGACGCAGGGCTAAACTACAGCCGGAACCTCCATGTCGCTGGAGCCATACGGAGGGGGCAGCCAGGCGGGGATATGGCTGTGTGCTTCCTTGTCCTCGGGTTGACTTCCATTGCTCAGCAGCCGGTCGAGCAGGGGCACGGTTGCCCGCTGCGTCTCAATGAAGTCGACGCCATCCACCGTCAGGGTGAAATCCCAGTCATCCGCCCGGGTGATGTACCGCTTTTTCATCAGATACCAGGTCGCAAAGTCGAGATAATCGCGGGGGAACCCCATGCGACGCTCGATTTCCCCAAGCGACACTTCGGGGTCATTGGGACACATACGGCGGCGGTAATAGAGGATGGCAAGAACCGCGAGCCGGCGATTTTGGTCACCCTCCACCTGATCCATGAAGTCGATGGTGCTCGACAGCGGGTATTGAATCGCCGGTTGATGCGTTGCCCGCTGGGCATTGTATTCCGCTCTTCGCGCGGGGTCCGAGAGAACCTTGTAGACCGCTGACAAGTGGGAGAACTTATCCAGATCGCCGGTTGCCGAGTTGTCCGGATGATAGCGGGCGGCCAGATACCGGTAGACGCGATGGATCGTCTCTTGAGTAGCCTGAGGGCTGATCTCCAGGAATTCGTAGTAGTCGGGAATTTCCGTTTCAGTCATCTGTAGGTTGAACCTCGTGCCATCCAAGAGTTCTTCTTCCGCTGTTGCATCTGGGTTTAAGGTCTTCCGATGGCGAATGGGTTGTGAACCGCACAAGCCAACTGCTTGACTGATCGCCCCCACCTGTCGAGTCCGGGTGCAGCCCCTCGAAGAAGCGCCCCTGCGTGAAGGCCTCGAAGATCGAAGCATACAATCCACGGGCAACCGCCAATAATCCCCACAACGCGTCAGGCGATACAACAGAAGTGTTAGTTCGCTTCGCCCGTGCCTCCGGGTTGGTTCCGGTGCGGGCGCCGGTCTACGACAGCGGCTATGCTGGAGGCATGGCGTTTTTTCTTGAGTTGGAGCATGTGAATGTGGCGCGCGGGGAGGCGATGGTGCTGCACGATGTGAACCTGCGGGTGGAGGCGGGGGAGCATATCGCGATTCTGGGGCCGAACGGATGCGGAAAGTCGACGCTGATCAAGACGATGACCTGCGAGCTGTACCCGGTGGTGCTGGAAGGGACGCGGGTGAGCATCTTCGGGCGCGAGCGGTGGGACCTGACGGAGCTGAAGAAACGGCTGGGGGTGGTGTCGGCCGAGCTGCCGGGGAAGGCGACGCTGAAGACCACGGCGCGGGATGCGGTGCTGACGGGATTCTTTTCGAGCTCGACGCTGTGGCCGAATCTGCTGGTGACGGATGCGATGCGGGCGCGAGCGAATGAGGTGCTGGAGCTGGTGGGCGCGGCGGGGATCGCGGAGAAGCCGGTGGGGGAGATGTCAGCGGGGCAGCAGCGGAGGGTGATGATCGGGCGGGCGCTGGTGGGGTCGGGAGACCCCACCCATGCGACAGAGTCGCATGAATGGGGTACCCGGAGTGATGGCGCCAACCAGATGCTGCTGCTGGATGAGCCGTCGAATGCGCTGGACCTGGCGGCGCAGCAGGACCTGCGGGCGATGCTGCGGCGGCTGGCGCAGCGGGGCACCGGGATTCTGCTGATCACGCACCACATTGCGGACATTCTGCCGGAGATCGGGCGGGTGATTCTGATGCGGGACGGGCGGATTGTGGCGGATGGCGCGAAGGAGAAGCTGCTGACGGCGGAGGTGCTGAGCGAACTGTTCGGGGCGCGGCTGGAGGTGACGGAACGGGATGGGTTCTATCACGCCTTCTGAAGCGGGGCTACCCTTTGCGGTACTATCTTGGGGCGAAGCCGTTTGGAATGTGGAGGTTAGAGAGGGGTTGGTACCGCCAAAGTATTCTTTCTAAAGGGGGTACGGCTAAGATCGTCCAACCAAAGGGGTTATGGGAGGGGGCTGAGGCGGGAATTTGAGTCTTTGAGCGCGAGTGCGCCGGTTGGTTCGGTCGTTCCCGGGTGATCACGGAGTTTCCCCTGGTTTTCCTGTAGCCCGCGGCTGGATTCGGGTTCGGATTGCGTCGCCACCACGGCGTGCCATCCGAGCCCTATTTCTATTTTACGCGCTGGGCGGGAGAATGCAGCGGGTGTATCTGGTTCAGGTGGAGTGGGTTACGCGGTTTTTCTTGACAGGGTGGGGCGGTGGAAAAGTGGACAAGAATCGAAGGACCGGCGAGTGACCTCAGCCGATTTGGTGGTGGCATAAAGGGCAACTGCGGAGATTCTGACTCTGCGAGTCAGAATGACGATCCATACCCACCCAAGCGGAGCTTGGATGGGGCACCCGATTTGGTGGCGGCATAAAGGGCAACTACGGAGATTCTGACCCGTTGGGTCAGAATGACGGCTGGGGAAGGAATGCGGGGATTCTTCGCTGCGCTCAGCAATGACGGTTCAAAGCGCGGTTAGCGGGGGATGTCGATGGGGGGGCCGACTTCGCCGGGTTTGGGTTCCTTGGCGGGGGGGTGGGCTTTGAACCAGGCGGCCTGTTCGGCGGTGAGCTCGGTGGCGGATTCGCGGAGGTCGCGGATGGATTCGAGGGCGATCTTGCGGGCGACGGAGTAGGCGGAGTCGTCGGGCGGGGATTTGAGGGAGGAGGACCAGCGGTCGGTGGCTTCGACGATTTTGGGGAGGGCCTTGCGCAGGTCGGCGTGGCGGGGGCCGTAGTCGTCGAGGTTGTCGGAGAGCTCGTCGGCGATGGAGGTGAACTGCTCGAGGAGGTCGTGGGTGTCCTGCTCGCGGCCGGGGCGGCGGGGCTTGGCGTAGAGGTCGCGGATCTCCTGGGTGCGGAGGTCGAGGAACTTGACGAAGAGGAGGACGCAGTCGGAGGGGTAGTAGCGGGCCTCGCGGACCTGCTCGATTTCGGCCTGGGTGAGGGCGGATGGGGGGATCTGCGCGCGGAGGGAGGGGGCGACCGGAGATATCAGAGCGACGAGGAGCGCGGCGAAGCGCGCGGCTGGGCGCGACAAAGCGAAATGCGGGGGTCTCTCCACTGCGCTACGCTCCGGTCGAGATGACGGCATCTTGATGCTGGATCGATGCCGGCTCCATTGTAGATCGGAACGGAACGAGGGGTTTAGTGGGCGAAGACCTGGGTGAGGATTTCGTCGTTGACCTGGTCGAGCTGCTTGAGGGTGTCCTGGACGGTGGCTTTGTCGGGGCCGGAGACGAGGTGGAGGCATTCGGCGAGGCGGAAGGTGGTGTTGTGGAGGAGTTCCTCGGCATCCTTGAGGCGCTTGGCGTCATGAGCGAGGTTGAGATGGATGAGGCGGGCGTAGTGGTTGACCTGCTGGAGGGTGGCGGCGGCCTGCTCGGTGTCGCCGTTGGCGATTTGCTGGCCGGCCTGCTCGGTCATGGTGTGGACGATTTGGGCGTAGAGAAAACACTGCTCGCGGGGGCTGGCCTGGCTGGCGCGCTGCTCGAGTTGGGCGAGGGCGTCCGAGGTGGATTGGCTGGAGCTGGAGGCGTGAGCGGGGACGGCGAAGCAGAGGGCGGAAACAAGCGAAAGAGAGGCAAGATAGAGGGCGGGAGAGCAGCGCGGGTCGAAGCGGGCGGATGAACGAAGAAGAAAGCTCATGAGTCACCTCGAGGTGAATCTTGTGCCTGGAGCGGGATTGCAAATTTGCAATTCTGCTCTACTTCGCGTGTTCGAGCAGGGCGAGCCGCTGACGCGCCTGCGACTCCTGGTCGGGAAAATTCCCTCC
>CAWBFL010000100.1:0-5783 GCA_963787905.1 uncultured Acidobacteriaceae bacterium
GCAACTCGCCAACCCGCAAAATAGAGATGTAGTACGCTACATAGTAGGATGCGCCCGCCAACCCTCCTCCCGATCCTCCTTCTCGTCACCGTGTCCCTCGCTGCCCAGACCACTGCCACTCCCACCCTCCCCAGCTTCGACGTTGCCTCCGTCCGCCCCAGCAAATCCGGCATCCCCCAGCACACCAACGTCCCCCTCGACGCCGGCTACGTCTATGGCGCCATCAGCCCCGACGACGCCCGCAGCGCCGCCGGCGGATACCTCATCGCCACCCATCAGCCCCTCTGGCGATACATCGTCTTCGCCTACAAGCTCTCCGCTACCCAGGAGATGGCCCTTCGCTTCAGCATCTACTCCGGCGTCCCCAAATCCGGCGCACCCTTCTGGGTCACCGGCTCCTTCGACGCCTCGCCCGAGTTCTTCGACATCTCGGCCCGCGCTCCAGCCGATACCTCCATCGACCAGATGCGCCTCATGATGCGATCCCTCCTCGCCGACCGCTTCCACCTCGCCCTCCATTTCCAGTCCGCCGACGCCCCCGCCTTCGCCCTCACCCTCATCCATCCCGGCGTCATTGGCCCCAACCTCCAGCCCCATCCCGCAGCCGACACCTGCACCGCCGCAGCTCCCCAATCCGGCGAGTCCGCCGCGCCGTCCCAACCGCTGACCACCTCATCGCCCGTCGGCAATCTCCCGCCCGCCTGCGGCGTCATCGCCCACGTCCCATCCTCCGCCCCCGGCATGCACTTCGGCGGTCGCGCCGTCCCCCTCGCCCTATTCGCCACCACCATGCCCACCATGACCGGTCTCGCCGCCATCCCGCGCCCCGTCGTCGATCAGACCGGCCTCTCCGGTCTCTACGACTTCACCCTCACCTGGGTCCACGACCCCTCCGGCGATGACGCCACCAGCGACAACATCGCCAACTTCCGCGAAGCCCTCAAAACCCAACTCGGCCTGGAACTCAAACCCTCCCACGCCCCCATCAGCATCCTCATCGTCGACCACGTCGACCGCCCCTCCGAAAACTAACCCCACGCCCCACCACAATTCAACCCTTCCCACCAACGCGCGTCATTTTGACTCGCCCCACCCCCACCCCCGTCCATCTCGACCGAAGCCGCCTCAGCCCCGTAAAAGCTCGTCATCTCGACCGAAGCCACCTTAGCCCCGTAAAAGCTCGTCATCTCGACCGAAGCCACCTTAGCCCCGTAAAAGCTCGTCATCTCGACCGAAGGCGCATCGCGCCGTAGCGGAGAGACCCCCGCATTTGCCTTTGCCTTTGCTCCTGCCCTTGCTCTCACCCCGCCCCCACTCTCGTCCTCTCGACCGAAGGCGCCTCAGCCCCGTAAAAGCTCGTCATCTCGACCGAAGCCGTGCGGCTCTGCCGCGCGGCGAGCGGAGAGACCCCCGCATTCGCCTTTCCGCCGTGCGCCAGCACGGCCCCCGAGGGAGCGTGCGGCTTCAGAAGGCGCCGAACAACCGCTTTTTCGTTAAGGGCACGGATTTACCCGTGCCGTAAAAGCCGCAGAATCACCGCGGCTTGAGTCGCTGGGGTTATTGTCCGTTTGCCGCAACGTTTTCGTAGCACCCTCTTCAGCCCGTGGGGTACGCTTTCCCGTCCCCACCCCAAAAACCTTGTCAAGCCCCCAAATCGCCTATCTCTTTCATTCCAAACGTAAAACTCAATGCATTCGAGTTATGGTCAACGTGCTATACTGAAAGCACAGACAAGAAATGAAGAACCCCACGCCCCGGCCATCCGCCGGGGTTTCGCATTTAACCGTCTTTTCCTCCTGGCTCTCGCCCACAAACCATCTGTTTTCTTATTTTTGCAATAACCCATTTCGTTTCTTATTTTTACCGGCACGCATTTTGCTAAATCGAAGCAAACGAGCCACTTAACCACACCCACCCCCCACCCCCCCCGGTTCGGGTCTCAAAGGAGCACTCATGCAAGTCGACATCTGCCGCCACATCAAGACCAACGGCCTCCAATGCCGCGCCGTCGCCCTCTGCGGATCGGTCTTCTGCTACTTCCACAATCGTCTTCATCGCAGCCACGACCGCTATCGCGACAAACCCTACCTTTATCCCCACCGCGTCGATACCGGCACGTACATCGAGCTCCCCGAGCTTGAGGACTGCGAGTCCATCCAAATCGCCATCTCCAGCGTCGTCAACGCCCTCGCCACCGACTGCATCACCGAGAGGCGCGCCTTCGCCCTCATTCAGGGCCTCTATCTCGCCTCCACCAACGCCCGTCGCATGCGCGGAGTGCGCCATCCCACCCAGGTCGTCCGCGACTTCTGCAAGGAGCAGGAGTCCCCCCTCCCCGAAGGCAGTCCCAACATCGCCCTGCCCGGCCGCACCTGCGAGATCGACGACCCCGCTGAGATGAGCGAGGAGTCTTCCGAACCCCGTAAAGATTCCGCCGAGCCCCGCCGCGAAGCCTCCCCCCAACTCACAGCCAGCCACGAAGAGCGAACCCCGCACACCACGCATCCCGCATCGGACACCGAAGAGCCCGCAACCGCTTCCGCTCTCTCCCTCTGCGCCGCCGCAGCTCCACTCCAACCCTTGCCCCTCGCACCCACCTCGAACCCCACTCCTCGCACCTCGATCCGCAAACCCCGCGCCTGCACGGCCCCGCCGCGCTACAATCAACAAAACCCCCGCCAATCCGCCTCTCAACGAAAAACGAACTGCGAACAACCAACAACGAGTGCAAATGATCACCACCCCGATCCCGGAAGCCCTTACCTTCGACGATGTCCTCCTCGTCCCCGCGTACAGCGAAGTCGTTCCCACCCAGGTCAGCACCCAGACGCGCCTAACCCGTAACATCACCCTGGCCACGCCCCTCATCTCGGCCGCGATGGATACCGTCACCGAGTCGCGCCTGGCCATCGCCATGGCCCAGCAGGGCGGCCTGGGCGTCATCCATCGCAACCTCACCATGGAGCAGCAGGCCCTCGAGATCGACCGCGTCAAGCGCTCTGAATCCGGCATGATCGTCGACCCCGTCACCATCTCGCCCGAGCAGCCCATCTCCGACGCCCTCGAGCTCATGCGCCGCTTCAAAATCTCCGGCGTCCCCGTCACCCGCAAAGGCAAGCTCGTCGGCATCCTCACCAACCGCGACCTCCGCTTCGTCTCCCGCACCGACATCCCCATCGACGACGTGATGACCAAGACCAACCTCATCACCGTCCCCGTCGGCACTACGCTCGAGCAGGCCGAGGAGATCCTCCACCAGCATCGTGTCGAAAAGCTCCTCGTCGTCAACGACGACTACGAGCTCAAAGGCCTCATCACCGTCAAGGACATCCAGAAGAAACTGAAATACCCCAACGCCAGCAAAGACGAAAAGGGCCGCCTGCGCGTCGGCGCGCGCCATCGGTGCCACCGGCGACTTCCTCGAGCGTGCCGCCGCCCTCATCGCCATGCGCGTCGACGCCCTCGCCATCGACTCCGCCCACGGCCACTCCTCGCGCGTCCTCCACGCCGTCGCCGAAGTCAAAAAGCGTTTCCCCGATGTAGACCTCCTCGCCGGCAACATCGCCACCTACGAAGGCGCCATGGCCCTCATCGACGCCGGCGCCGACGCCGTCAAGGTCGGCATCGGTCCCGGCTCCATCTGCACCACCCGCATGGTCACCGGCGCCGGCATGCCCCAGATCACCGCCATCGCCGAAGCCGCCCGCGCCGCCTCCAAGGCAGATATCCCGCTCATCGCCGACGGCGGCATCAAGTACTCCGGCGACATCACCAAGGCCATCGCCTCCGGCGCCAGCGTCGTCATGATCGGCTCCCTCTTCGCCGGCGTCGACGAGAGGCCCGGCGAAACCATCCTCTACCAGGGCCGCAGCTTCAAGGCCTATCGCGGCATGGGTTCGCTCTCCGCTATGTCCCAGGGCTCCGGCGAACGCTACTTCCAGTCCGCCGAAGACATGACCGGAGCCGCGGCCGCGGAACGCTCCTCCGTCACTGCCCGCGAGTCCAACGGCTCCAACCGCCTCGCTAAATTCGTTCCCGAAGGCATCGAAGGCCGCGTCCCCCATCGCGGCCCGCTCGAAGCCATGGTCTACCAGTTGGTCGGCGGTCTCCGCTCCGGCATGGGCTACCTCGGCTGCGCCACCATCGAAGAGCTCCAGACCAACGCCCGCTTCATCCGCATCTCCAACGCCGGCCTCCGCGAGTCCCACGTCCACGACGTCATCATCACCCGCGAAGCCCCCAACTACCACGCGGAATAATCGCCCCGCAGATCGGGTAATTCTTACCCTCCGCAGCGTTGCGGCGGCAATTGTGTCGCATCTTGCTACACATTCAAAGCAAACACAGGAAAGCGCCGCCCGCTTTGGTCTCTCGCTTGCTCCCATGAAGGTCGGACCTGCCCGGTTCGATCGCACGCCAGCTTGGAGATCACCACCGATGTCCCTTTCCCCCCGCTACGCCCGGCCTTCCCTCCGATCGCGCCGGCCGCCATCACGCTTGGACCGTCGTCAGTTGCGGCCTCGCCGTCATCCTGCTCGAATCCAGCCCGCTCGGCGGAGGCAACAACACCGGCCGATTGCTCCACGCCGTCTGGCCCAACACCCTCGCCGCCAACTGGAACCCCTCCACATTCGGCATGGTGCATCATCTGCTGCGCAAGCTCGGCCACTTCACCGGCTACGGCACGCTCGCCCTGCTCCTGCGCGAAGCGTGGCACCGGTCGTTGCGTGCTCTCCGCGGTATCGCCGGCGTCCGTCTCCTCGTCGCCGCCTCCGCGCTCTCCGTCGCCGTCACGTTCCTCACCGGCTCCGTCGATGAGTGGCGCCAGACGACCGTCCCGGGAAGAACCGGCTGCTGGAGTGACGTCCTCATCGACACCAGCGGAGCGCTTCTGTTCAACCTCGTCTTTTGCGTCTTGCGCGCTCGCCGTTCCCAGCAGACGCGCCCGCGCTGGTTCACCCCTCCGCAGCCGTCTGCAGGCTGAATTCCAAGGGCTCCGGCTGATAGCGTAGACCGGCTGATAGCGTAGAGAAGATGCGTCCCGTCTTCTTCTATCGTCCTTCTCCGCGCCCGTCGCGCAACAACGCCGGTTGGCGCTGGTGGTCCAATGTTTGGGCTCCGGTCGCCCTCGCCGTCGCCATCATCTGCGCCGAGTACACCAGCACCTTCTCCTCCCAGAACACCAGCGGCTGGCTTCGCCCCATCTTCGAACATCTGTTCGGCGCCATCAGCGACCCCGCCTGGGACACCTTTCACCACCACCTGCGCAAGTCCGGCCACTTCCTCGGCTACGGAGCCGTCGGCTTCACCTTCCTCCGCGCTTGGCTCCATACCCTCGACTGGCGCGGCCCCGTCTGACCCTGATCGCCTGGCGCGTCGAAGCCGCCATCCTTGCCATCTTCTCCACCGCCCTCGTCGCCAGCGCGGACGAGTTCCACCAGTCGTTTCTTCCCAGTCGCACCGGAACCCCGCTCGACGTCCTGCTCGACACCACCGGTGCCAGCGCGCTGTGTCTCCTCGTCTGGCTCATCTGCTGGACCGGGCGCACCCAGCGCGGGGAGTTGAGCCTCTAGCCTCCAAACCCGTGCGGCCGGCTCAGCCCAAATGCCTTACCGCCGCCGCAATCGCGGCTGCATCGCCATGGCATCGAAGCGGTGTTTCGGCACGAATCCGAAGCGCTCATACAGCGTTACCGCCGGAACGTTCTCTTCCGTCACCGTCAGCGTGATCACCTCGAATCCCGCCTGCGTTAATGCCTCCCGCGCTCTGCCAGCAATACGTGG
>CAWBFL010000101.1:0-16739 GCA_963787905.1 uncultured Acidobacteriaceae bacterium
GTTATGCCCTGCTGGACCGGTCACGTTGCCTTGCTGGCGTCTTCCGAGGTCGGGGCCTCGCTTTCCAACACCTTGAAAGTGGCTCCCTGCGACTGGATGAGCACAAACAGCGCCAATATTCATATAGCAAATTACGTGAAGCAGCTTCGCGCCGCGCCGTACAATTGCCAGATAGTGATCTTCGCCCCACACGAGGGCCACAGCGAGCTCGTCGACCCGACCACCCCGCTGATCGCAGACGACGGCACGACCAAAATTCCCGAGATCGTCACCACAGGGCATTGGCACACCTGGGCCGAAAGTGTGTGGCAGCCTTACATGCTCAATAACAAAACCTTTTTCGCTGAAAACGGCAGCTTCATGAAGTACGTGGGCGAAATCCACGTGGACTTTAACGGCAACTACCTCAGTTCGACTCAGCACATTGTCCGTGACGCCGACATCGTTGCCGACCCGGACATCGCGGCCTATGTCGCAAGCGTTTTGCAGCAGTACAACGCATCCCACACCATCACGGCCGACGCAGTCATCGGGTATACCGCCGATAACCTCGTGCTCGACAATCAGATGCGCTGGTGGTCCTACGAAGAATATCCCTGGAGCGGCAACAACACGGCGGGGCAGTGGATCTGCGACGGGATGCAGTGGAAGGCGACGCAGCTTTTCGGCCAGTGCGACCTGGCCTTTGAAACCGGAGGCGGCGTTCGCTCCGACATTCCCGGCGAATGTGGCTATGTAACATTTACTGGTTACCAGACTACGTATTGCTCCTCGTTTTCCGGCAGTATCGGGCTTGACTTGCGATTTACCATAACTCCAGTGAACGCGCCTGCGATCTCCATTCTGATCCTCACTCGAAACGAGCAGCAGAACTTGCCCGGTTGCCTCGAGACCGTCGCGTGGTCCGATGACGTGCATGTCTTCGATTCCTGCAGCACCGATGCCACCCAGCAGATTGCGCGCGACCACGGAGCGCACGTTACCCAACGCGTCTTCGACAACTGGGCCGCCCACCAGAACTGGGGCATCGCCAACATCCCCTTCCGTTACCCGTGGGTCTTCTACATCGACGCTGACGAGCGGGTCACGCCCAGCCTGCTCGAATCGCTGCGCGCTGCGGTCGAGAATCCCGGGCCGAACGTCGCATTTCGAGTTCGCCGCCGCGGACTCTTCGACGGTACCTGGCTCAAACACGTGCAGGCCTCGCCCTTCTACATGCGCCTCTTCCGGCCGGAGAAGATGCGCTACGAGCGGCTGGTCAATCCCCTCTCCATCCCTGATGGTCCGGTCGGCGAACTTACCGGCTACCTCGATCATTTTCCCTTTAGCAAGGGTATCGGCGACTGGCTGGACCGCCACAACCGCTACGCTTCCTTCGAGGCCGAGCAGATCGTCGCCAACGAACTCGCCCAGGAGTCCTTCAGCCTGCGCGCCGCGCTCATCGAAAAGGACTTTCATCGCCGCCGCTACCACCAGAAGGAACTGCTCTACCGGATTCCTGCCCGCCCGCTGGCAAAATTCCTGCTTCTGTACGTGGCCAAGGGAGGATTCCTCGACGGTCGCGCTGGATTTCGCTACTCCATCCTGCAGTCCATCTACGAGTACATGATTGTGCTCAAGACCAGGGAGTTGCGCCGCCAAGGTAAGTAAGGTTGGGAAACTCCACCGGTCTTAGCCGCGGGATCGCCCAACCCGTGTCTCCAACTGACAACTGGAAACTTCTCCTCACCACTCCTTCGCCGCCGCATCCGCAGTCACGGCGCACGCTTCCTCCGCCGGCCCCTTCCAGCGCAGCACCGGCTTGCGCGCCGCGCCGTCTCGTCCAGCCGCCGCAGGCGCGTCGAGTGCGGCGCCGTCTCGCACCAGCTCCGGATTCTCCGCCGCCTCCTGCGCAATCTGCTTCAGCGCGTCGATCAGCAGGTCCAGCTCCTCGCGGCTCTCGCTCTCCGTCGGCTCAATCATCATCGCGCCCGGCACAATCATCGGGAAGCTCACCGTATACGCGATGGAAGCCGTAGTCGATCAGCCGCTTGCCCATGTCGCCTGTCTTCACTCCGTTGCGCGCCTGCAGCCGGTCGCTGAACACCACCTCATGCAGCGTCGGCGTCGTGAACGGCAGCTCGAATGTGCCCTCCAGCTTGGCGCGAATGTAGTTCGCATTCAGCACCGCGTCCTCGGTCGTCTGCCGCAGCCCGTCCGGCCCATTCGCCAAAATGTACGCCAGCGCCCGCACAAACATGCCGAAGTTGCCATAGAACGCCCGCACCCGCCCCACGCTCTGCGCGCGGTTGTAGTCGAGCCCCAGCGCCCCACCCGAATTTGTAACCAAAACTGGCGTCGGCAGAAACGGCTCCAGAATCTTCTTGCAGGCCACCGGACCGCTCCCGGCCCGCCGCCGCCATGCGGCGTCGAAAACGTCTTGTGCAGATTCAAATGCATCACGTCCACGCCGAAGTCGCCCGGCCGCGTCTTGCCCACCAGCGCGTTCATGTTCGCGCCGTCCATGTACAGCAGCGCGCCCTTCGCATGCAGGATGTCCGCAATCTTGTGGATCTCGCTCTCGAACACCCCAATGGTCGAAGGATTCGTCAGCATCAGCGCGGCCTATCTTCATCCACCATCCGCTCCAGCTCGGCGATATCCACCATCCCCTGCGCATTCGACTTCAGGTTCGCGACTTGATAGCCAACCACCGCCGCCGTCGCAGGGTTCGTCCCATGCGCCGAGTCGGGAATCAGGATCTTCTTCCGCGCATTCCCCCTGCTCTCGTGATACGCCCGGACTAAAAGTATTCCCGTGAACTCCCCATGCGCGCCCGCCGCCGGCTGCAGCGTGATGGCATCCATTCCCGTAATCTCGATCAGGCACTCGCTCAGCAGCTTCATGATGCCGAGGCATCCCTGGCTCAGCGCCTCCGGCTGATACGGATGCGCCTCGGCAATTCCTTCCAGCCGCGCCACCGCCTCGTTCACCCGCGGGTTGTACTTCATCGTGCAGCTTCCCAGCGGATACATCCCCAGGTCGATCGCGTAGTTCCATGTCGACAGCCGCGTGAAGTGCCGGATGATCTCAATCTCGCTCAACTCCGGCATCACGCCCAGGTCGCCGCGCACCTCGCGCCCAGCAGGGAACTGGCGTCCACCGCCGGCACATCCAGCTCCGCCAGCCGATACGCCTTCTTCCCCGCCGACGACTTCTCAAACATCAACCCCTCATTCTGGTTGACGTGCGTGGTCGCCTTCTTCGGTGTGCCAACAAAGCTTGTCACTGACATCTCACTCCTCAACTTCCTCGTCGGAATTATGGGGTAACCGTGCTCCCAGCGGCCGGAGGGGCTGGCTGAAATGGGTTCCAATTGTCCGCTTTCTGAATCGTGATCGCGCCAAAGATGGCCAAAGCGAGCAAGAGCGCAACCAGGGCCCACCTTGCGGAAGGCCCCAACTTGACCTCGGCATCGTGGTCCTCCAGCGGATTCATGCGATCTTTTTCGGTGTCAAAATCGCTGTTGAAAAACTTCGTTCCGGTTGCAAACCTTATTGCTCCTGCAATCCCGCTGGCCAAGAAATACCATCCTGGGGACACCATCATTCGGATCTCCTATCGTCTCGAATTTTTGGCTCGGGCCACTCTTCGGTACTCGGTTAGAACTCCACCGCATCCGCCTCATCGCCGGTCTCGGAATAACTCCCCGACTCCGGCCCATCCTTATCCTCTTCGCGCAGACTCAACCCCAACACCACGCCATTCCCAAACTCAATCGTCAGCGCATCATCCTCTTCCAGCATCGCCGTCGCAACTTGCTCGCCGATCTGCGCGCACAGCGCATTGCGGTACTCCGGCTCGCCAAACGCCACCGAAAAATCCGTCAGCAGCACATGCGGCCAGTCATACAGCTTCAGCAGCGGCTCGCCAAACCGCAGTTGCAGATAGTCCTCCACAAACTCAACCGCCTTCAACTCCTCACCCTCAATCGCCGAAATATCCATATTCGATTTCTTCGTCCCCGCCCGTCATTCTGAGCGCAGCTCAGAATCTCCGTAGTTCGTTCCCGGCGCCTTACGCTCTCGCTAGCTCCGCCGCCGCAACCGCCTTCAGCGCCTCCGCCGCCGCATCCATCTGCTTCCTCGTCGTCATCTCCGTCGCGCACCACAAACTCGCATTCGGTCCCAGCTCCGGATACCACTTCGTCAGAGGCAGGCCGCCGATGATCTTGCTCTCGAGCAGCGCCGCATTGGTCTCTTCCGCGCTCGCAGGCAACTCCACCACAAACTCATGGAACCGCGGCGCGCCCTCAAACAGCACCTTCGCGCCCTCGCCAGCCCCCAGCACACCCTTCAGATACGCCGCCTTCGCCAGATTATGTTCCGCCAGCTCCCGCAGCCCCTGCTTCCCATACACCGTCAGGAAGATGGTCACCATCATCGCCACCAGCGCCTGGTTGGTGCAGATATTCGAAGTCGCCTTCTCCCGCCGAATATGCTGCTCGCGCGTCGACAGCGTCAGCACATACCCGCGCTTGCCGTCCATGTCCTTGGTCTCGCCCACAATGCGTCCCGGCATCTGCCGCAGAAACTTCTCCTTGCACGCAATCACGCCGCAGTACGGCCCGCCGTAGCTCATAGCCACGCCAAAGCTCTGCGCCTCCATCGCCACGATGTCTGCCTCCGCCGGCGGCTTCACAATCCCCAGGCTCACCGCCTCAGCAATCGACACAATCAGCAGCGCGCCCTTCGCATGCGCCATCTCCGCAATCGCCGCGACATCTTCAATCGTCCCAAAGAAGTTCGGCGATTGGATCAGCACGCACGCCGTCTCGCTGGTAATCGCCGCGTCCAGCGCAGCCATATCCACCCGCCCATTGGCCGCGTAGCCCACCTCGGCAATCGGAATCTCCTGGTGCTGCGCATACGTCGCAATCACCTCGCGATACTCCGGATGCACCGTCCGCGCAATCACCGCCCGGTCACGTCCGGTCACGCGCACCGCCATCATCATCGCTTCGGCCGCGCCGGTCGACCCGTCATACATCGACGCGTTGGCGATCTCCATCCCGGTCAGCTCGCAGATCATCGTCTGGAACTCGAACATCGCCTGCAGCGTGCCCTGCGAAATCTCCGGCTGGTACGGCGTATAGCTGGTCAGGAACTCGCCGCGCAGCACCAGGCTGTCGATAATCACCGGCTTGTAATGCCGATACACGCCCGCGCCCAGAAAGCTCGCATACCCGGTCGCATTGTTCTCCGCGAACGCGCGAAACCCATCGATAATCTCCGACTCCGACTGCTGCCGCGGCACCTTCAGGTCGCGCGTCAGCTGGTACTCCACCGGAATCGTCGCGAACAAGTCCTCGACCGACCCAACCCCGATCTCTTGCAGCATCGCCTCGCGGTCCGCCGGACTTTTCGGAAGATAACGCATTAATGTCCGGTCTCCTCGCTCACAAACTTCTCATACGCTTCCGCCGACAGCAGCTTATCCAACTCGCTCGCGTCCTTCAGCTCCAGCTTCAGCAGCCACGTCGCGTTCGCGTCGTCGTTGATCTTCTCCGGCTTGTCCTTCAGCTCCTCGTTGATCGCCGTCACCGTACCGCTCACGGGCGAGTACAAGTCGCTCACCGCCTTCACGCTCTCCACCGAGCCGAAGGTCTTGCCCGCCTCCAGCGCATCGCCCACCTTGGGCAGATCGACGAAGACAATATCGCCCAGCGAACTCTGCGCGTAGTCCGTTATGCCCACGGTCCCGGCCGTGCCCTCAACCGAGATCCACTCATGTTCCTTGGTGTATTTGTAATTCTCCGGATAAGCCATGCGCGTCTCTCCAGTCTTTTTGATTGCGTCAATTCCACTAGTCTACCCGCCCGTCTCCGTGGATTTCCCGGCCGAATCCCTACGCCGTCTTCTTTGGCCGTTTATAGAACGGCGTCGCCACTACCTTCGCCTTCACCAGTTGCCCGCGAATCTCCACCGCCACTACCTCATCCACGCCCGCATACTGCACCGGCACGTACGCCAGCGCAATATTCTTCTTCAGAAACGGCGCCGGCGATCCGCTGGTAATGTGTCCAATCTTCTCCCCGCCCACCGTGCATACCGGATACCCATCCCGCCCGATCCCGCGCTCGATCATCTCCAGCCCCACCAGCTTGCGCTTTGGCCCTCCGGCAGCTTCCACGGCAGCCAGCGCCTCCCGCCCCACAAAATCCATGCCCTTGTCGAGCTTCGCGTACCGCCCCAGCCCCGCCTCGAACACATTCGTCGTCTCCGAAATCTCGTGCCCGTACAGCGCCATCGCCGCCTCCAGCCGCAGCGTATTGCGCGCCCCAGCCCGCATGGCAGGATGCCAAACTCCGCCCCCGCTGCCAGCACCTCGCCCCACACCCGGCCGCTGGTTGGCTCGTCCGACGGAATATAAATCTCGAACCCGTCCTCGCCCGTGTATCCCGTCCGCGCAATCATCACGTTGTACAGCCCCGCAACCTTGCCCCACGTGAACCAGTAGTTCTTGATCCCGCTCAGGTCCGTATCCGTCAGCTTTTCGAGCGTCGCCTGCGCCTTCGGCCCCTGGATCGCCAGTTGCGTATACATGTCGCTGTAGTCGCTGATATGGATCGACGGCATATGGCCCACCGTCTTGCGCACCCACGCCACATCCTTCTCCCGCGTGCCTGCGTTGATCACGATCAGGTAGTCGTTCTCGCTCAGCTTGTGCACCACCACGTCGTCGACGAAGCACCCATCGGGATCGAGCATCGCCGAGTAGTGTGCCTGCCCCACCTGCAGCTTGCTCGCGTCGTTCATGCACAGCCGCTGCACCGCCGCCAGCGATCCCGGCCCGCGAAACTGGATATCCCCCATGTGCGACACGTCGAACAGCCCCACGCCCGTGCGCACCGCCATGTGCTCGGCCACCAGTCCCGAGTACTCCACCGGCATATCCCACCCGCCGAAGTCCACCATCTTCGCCCGGTGCGCGCGATGGGTCGCATTCAGTGCCGTCTTGCGGAGGGTCTGGGGCAGGGCAGCGGATGTCATCGGCAGCGGTCTCCTATCTCTCGACTTTACACCGCCGCCCGCGCCCCGCGCCCCGCGTCGAAAACCATGTTGATCCTGTCAATCCAGCCCACCGGAGTCCTTCGCTCTACTGCACCGGATCGATGCTCTTGATGTTGGTCAGCACCGGCACATGCCCCAGGGCAATCCACGCGCCCAGCAGCCCGAACAACACCGACAGCGTGCTGCCGATGATCCAGATATTGTCGCTGTCCACCGTCGAGCGCGGTCCGGAAGAGCTGTGCCAGCGCGAGGCCACCTTCAGCGCCAGGAAGCCCGCAACCAGCTGGATCCCGCTGCCCGGCAGCATCAGCGCCCCGGTATACACGGTCCGCTCCAGCACCCCCACCAGCCAGCTCAGCCGCGACTTGTGATGGTCCGGGTCGGGCGGATGGTATTTGCGCACGTACGGCCACAAGGTCTTCTCTATCAACGACCACAACACGATGTGGCCCACCAGAATCGAAAACGCAAACCCGGCAATCACGCGCATACCGTTCATTCCTTCCGCTGCTACGCCTTATCGGCACCAAGCATCATAGTCCGCAATCCGCTCCCCGGGGGCGGTACAGAGTTTCGTCTGCAGCCATCGAGAATTCCATTGCGAAGCAATCCCCGCCACCAAGTGGCCTACCGGCCCCGCTCGCGCCGCCGCGCCCGCACAAAGCTGCTCACGCAGAAGTAGCCGAACAGCATCAGCATGATCGCCGCGCCCATCAATCGGCGATGGTCCGCCGCATTGGCCGCGGTCGCGTGCCACGCTCCGCGCACCTTCCATCCCCACCCCAGGGCCAGCAGCGCGAAGACTCCAAAGAACACGCCCGAAACCTCCAGCCACAGCACTCCGGAGAGCCGCACGAACGGCCGCCACACCGCTTCGCCAAAGCGCCTGGTCCCGCGTCGTACCCCCTGCTGTACCTCGTGCGACTGGGCAATCGCCTGGGCCGCGGTATACACCGCCTTCTTCGCCGCCGAGTCGGGCGCCAGCCGTCCCGCCTGCGCCGCCGCTCCAGATCTGGCTGTGCTCATCGCCCGGTTTGCCGCCTCGGCGATGCCGGCCGCGGCCTTCAGCGCCTGCTCCGCATCGCTCCGCACCGAACTGGACTGGCCGGTATTCGCGCTGCGGGCCGCCTTTTTTGCCGAGGGATTCTCCGCCGTCGCCGCATCCACCGCGGTCACCAGCGTCTTCACCGCCTGGCGCGCTCCGAAGCCCAGCGCCCGTCCAAATCGAACCCGATCCATGCTCGAAGTGTAGCCTCCCGGCGTCCTTCCGCGAAAGCATCTCCGCGCCGGACGATCCCACGGCTGCACTTGCCCTCCAGCACCGCGCATCCCGCCGTGCGAAAATCGCCCTTCGAAAGGGCGTTGCGGCAGATTACGACCCAGCGTATCCTAAATCGAACAGTCGGCCCGATGTGCCCCGCAATGCCGTTCCCGCGTCTCTCTCGTGCGCCGGGAATACCCGATGCGGATGATTAAATCCCAGGGCAGCCCGGAGGTGGCATTGAATCAAAAAGTGAAGAACCTGATCCAGAAGCTGGGCGAGGCAATCCACGAGTCCGTCTCCGAATCGGAAAACATCGCGGGCGTGGTCAAGAATATCCGCGATCAGGGCTTTGATGTCATGCTCATGCTCGAAGCCACCATCGGCCTCAATCAGGTCGAAACCGACTCCGAAGAATCGGCCCAATCCTCCCGCGAGGATTCGTTTGCCGCCTTCACGCACAACGACCTCACCTTCCTCAAGTCCCTGCGGATCAGCCTGCCCGATGAACCGGCGACCGTTCTGGATCTCGATCCCGACCTGGAAACCGAATCCCCCGGCGACTCTGCCGCGAACCCTCCGGCCGGCGCTTAATCCTCTCTTCCGCCCCCTCGCCCGGCCATCCTCACCGGGCGTCCCTGCTTGCCCGCGAACCGGCCATTCCGCGCCCGGCCGCACACCAGCGCAAAGTCAAACCTCCCCGTGGTAGACTCTCGATTCGTTCCAGACGGGGAACGGATGGGGCGGCACTCGCCTCCAGCCGAACCCATACCCGGTTGCTCGCGATGATCATCGACCCTCCGCGGTCTTTGCCACGCACCTGCAATCCCACTCTGGTATTGTCGAAGGCGAAGTTGCACTTCGGATTTTGAGGTAAGTGGACCATGAGAGACACACTCGGTGTGCTGCTTGCAGGCGGAGCTGGCGAACGGCTCTTCCCCCTCACGCGCGATCGCGCCAAGCCGGCCGTCCCCTTCGCCGGCCAGTACCGCATCATCGACATCACCCTCTCCAACTGCATCAACTCCGACCTGCGCCACGTTTACATCCTCACCCAGTACAAGGCGCTCTCGCTCAATCGCCACATCCGCGAGGGCTGGGGCCCGGTCGTCGCCAACGAACTCGGCGAGTTCATTGAGATCCTTCCGCCCATGCAGCGCGTCTCCAAGTCCTGGTACCAGGGCACCGCCGACGCCGTCTACCAGAACATCTACTCCATCGGCGCCGAGGAGCCCAAGCACGTCCTCATCCTCTCCGGCGACCACATCTACAAGATGAACTACGGCCTCATGCTCAAGCAGCACCGCGACTCCGGGGCCGATGTCACCCTCGCCACCCTCCCCATCACCCCCGAGGAAGTCTCCCGCTTCGGCGTGGTCGAGGTCGCGCGCTCCGGCGAGGTCACCGGCTTCGTCGAGAAGCCCAAGTCCACTGACCTGCGCTCGCCCTTCAACCCCGACATGGTCGACGCCTCCATGGGCATCTACCTCTTCAACACCGACATCCTTCTCCCCGAGCTGATGAAGGACGCCGAAGACCCCGACTCCACCCACGACTTCGGCCACGACATCCTGCCCAAGCTGCTCGGCCGCTTCAAAATGCACGCCTTCAACTTCGTCGACGAAAACAAGCAGCGCGCCCTCTACTGGCGCGACGTCGGCACCCTCGAAGCCTACTTCGAAGCCAACATGGACGTCGCCGGCGTCTCCCCCATCTTCAACCTCTACGACAAATCCTGGCCCATGCGCACCCGCCCCTACCAGTACCCGCCCGCCAAGTTCGTCTTCGGCGAGCCCGGACGTACCGGCATGGCCATCAACTCCATCGTCGCCGCCGGCTCCATCGTCTCCGGCTCCGTCGTCCGCAACTCCGTCCTCTCCCAGGACGTGCGCGTCAACTCCTACGCCGACGTCGATTCCTCCGTCATCTTCTCCCACGTCAACATCGGCCGCCACTGCCGCATCCGCCACGCCATCATCGACCGCGACGTCCATATCCCCGACGGCACCGTCATCGGCTACGACCCCAACGAAGACAAGAAAAACTACTTCGTCTCCGAGAGCGGCCTCACCGTCGTTACCCGCGACTACTCCGTCTACGAGAACCCGGTCAGCCCCGAATTCCTCCAGCAGGGCAGCAGCTGGTAGCAACTCGCCTTACGAAGCTCTGGGCTCTCGGGACGAAGGCTGGCGCAGCATACGGAGCCCTGCGAACCCGCAGGAAAATCCCACCAACCCCCAAAACAAGCTGTCCCGCTCCCCCGATGGCTCCTCCAGATGCCAGCCCGTGTACGAGCCCGTCAGCATCGTTAACTCCACCAGCTTCAGGTTGTACGCAACGTAGCGCACGCGCGCCTTATCCCCTTCGCGCAACCCCGGACCGTCATAGCTGCAGCGAATCGCCGTCGCCCGCCCCGAGCCGTCGGTGATCCTGAACCCGGGAGAGGAGCCGCGAACCGGCTCACTTACCGCCCAGATATTCCCTTCCACCACCGGCCGCGCCGATGTGTGGATGAAATAAGCCTGCGCCACCGCGAATCCAAGGAACGCCACTCCCATCACAGCAAACCCCACACCCAGCCACGACCGGCGCTCCCGCGAGCCCTCCGGCCGGCTCATCGCATACAGAAACGTCCCGGTTCCGGCGAACAGCACCAGAAAGAAACTCAGCCCGACGATGTCCTCAGTTCGCATCTCTGGACTCCCATCCTAATTGCAGCCATCCGTCCCCCGGACGGCCCGGACGCAATTACAATCCGCGCGTAACAGATCGCGGTTACCCCGGCTATCTTTGGTAACATCCCCGCATTTTTCATGGAAATTCCGCATGGCGGCGGATATTTTCCAAAGTACTCACGCGTAAGTGCACGATCTGCGTGCCGGGATCGAAATCAGCTCCACGCCTCGCGTTTTCAGCGCCCGAACTTACAGCAAGCGGATCGGATCGACGACGACTGCAACCAGATCGCAAATTCAAATTCTCGAGCCTAAGGGGTTTTTATATGCTTCCAGTCGGATTCTCTCCCAGAAAGCTAGCCCGCGCCGCATTTGCGGTGATCGCAATCTGCCTCCTGCCTGCCCGCGCCGCCCACGCCTCCACCCTCGATTACACATTTTCGGGGGTTGGTTCCGGCTCGATTGACTCAACTGCTTTTACGGGCCAGGCTTTTAGCTTCAGCTTCGTCGAGAACACCTCCGCGCTGAGTCCGCTTGGACCCGGATATTACGAGTACACCCCCATAAGCGGCACATTTACCGAGGGCTCCTACTCCGCGACCGTCACCAACGCGATACTTGAGGTCAATGGCAACGCCAGCACCGGCATGGGGTCGTACGAGACAGTCTTCCTGTTCAACTCCACTTTGCTTGAGGATATTGGCATCAGCGACGATCCGACCCTGCTGGGCTACGGCTTGGCGACCCCAATCACCACGGGGAATGTCTCCAGCAGCAACGGTGCCAGCGCCTTTTCGGCCGGTTCGCTTGCCACAGACGCATTCTCGACTTCTGGCGGAGATTCGATCTTCATAAACAGCGTCAGTTCGCTTGATTTCACCGCCTCCAACCCGGCCGCCACGCCCGAACCCTCTTCGCTGCTCCTGCTCGCTACCGGCCTGTCCGGTCTCGGCGGCCTGCTTCGCCGCCGCCTTTGCGCGTAGCGCCGTTGGTGATCCGCGGATTGACACCTCGCTCCGCGTGACACCCCGGGTGGACTCACCCGCCGGCCGAATTCCCCCCGAATTCGGCCGGTTTCCTTTTGTCTCGTTTCAGTAGCCCCGCGTGTGCAGGTAGAACACCGCCGCGCTCGCCACCAGGCAATAGATCCCGAACAGGTACCAGCGCCCGTTCTCCAGCCAGTTGCTCAGCCACTTCAGCGCCACCAGCCCTGCCAGAAACGCAAACACCGCGCCCAGCAGGCTCACCAGCACCGTCCCATGCAGATCGATGGGCGCGCCCATTGCCGCAGCCTCATGCGTCGCGTGCAGCAGCCGCATCCCCTCCCGTCCAATCGCCGCCGGCGTAATCACCACCGCCAGCGCAAAGCTGAACCGCTCCGCGCGATCCTTCGCCGCGCCCGTCAGCATGCCCGCCGAAATCGTCGCGCCCGACCGCGAAAATCCGCGGAAGGGAAGCGCCAGCCCCTGCACCAATCCCATCCACCCTGCCTGCCCCATGGTCACGCTGCCGCTCGGCCGCCGCGTAATGCTGCCCGCCAGGCTCGACGCCGTTTCCTGCGCCGCGCCGTCGCCCTTCTTCTCCCGCAGTCCGGCAATCAGAATCAGAATCCCCGCGCACGCCAGCGCTGGCGCCACCAAATCCAGCCGCCCAAACAACTCCTCGATCTCCGCCTTGGGCGCGCCCTTGAACATGGTGTGCTCCACCAGCTTGATCAGCAACTCGCCCACCACGCCGGTCAGCGCCGTCGCCCACACCAGCCGCACCGCAAACCGCTTGAACGCATCCGCGCTGGCAAAATACGTCGCCACCCACTGCTTCCAGAAGTACGCAATCACCGCGAACATCGTGCCCGTATGCAGCATCACCAGCAGCAGCGTCATCTGCGGCGTCGACGGGTCCAGCCCCATCAGCTTTTCGGCAACCACAACGTGGGCGGAACTCGAAACCGGCAGCAGCTCCGCCAGCCCCTGCACAATCGCCAGCACAATCACTTGATAAATCGGCATCCCTTGATTTTACGGGACTCCACTTCACGCAATCTGTTAAATCCCTTCCACTCCGCGCAGGGCGGGCGTTCCCACGCCTCTTGAGAGCTTCGCGCGTCCTCCCGATGGTCGGCACGGAATTCGATTGCGACCACCGGGAGCACCCACGCGAAGCCCAATACGCGTCGCGAAGGGACCGCCCCACGCGCAGTGGGCCCGTCCGGCAGGACTGATTCACCCGATCAAGACTTCCGGCTCGTTGGTCACCGGAAAATTCACCGACCGCGCAATGAAGCATTTCTCATGCGCCTCGTGGTGCAGCTCCTTCGCCTTCGCCGCATCGCTCCCCGCTGCCAGCGTCACCTTCGGCCGCAGCACCACCCGCGTGAACTGCGCGGAGCCGTCGGGAGTCTCTTCCATCCAGCCCTCCGCATGGTCCACATACTCCGTCACCACAATCCCCGCCACCGCGCACAGGTGCAGGTACGAGAGCTGATGGCACCCAGCCAGCGCCGCCACCAGCAGCTCCTCCGGATTCCACCGCGCCCGATCGCCGCGAAACACCGGATCAGACGACGCAGCAATCGCCGGCTTACCCTCGGCCGTGATCTCATGCGCCCGCGCATAGTCGCGATACCCCGACGTCCCCGTCCCCGTATTTCCCGTCCACCGCACAGTTACCGCATATTCGTGCTCTTTGCTGAAACTCACTTCTCTACCCCCTAGCCCCTAGCCCCTAGTCCCTAGTCCCTAGTCCCTAGCCCCTAGCCCCCAGCCCCCAGCCCCCAGCCCTGGCCCAGCAGTCATTCCCGATCATTCCCATACACCGGAATCCCTTGCTGCACCCTGTACGCAATGCTCGCCGCCCGCGCCGCATAGTCCGACTCCGCATACCGCTTCTTCAATTCATCCGTCAGCCCCTGCACATTCGCGGCCGCCGCCTCCGACCGCTTCTTCTCATCCTGCACCAAATACATCTCCACCAGCACGCCCTCGCGGTACGCCGCCTCGTACAGTGCCTCCGCGGCCTTGGGCGAGTCCGGATAGCGGCTCGCGTAGTTCTCGTACAACCCCGCTTCCATCTCCGGACACTTGGGCAGCCCCTGCCAATCCCCGCACAGCTTGTTGTCGATCAGGTCCCACGCGGCCAGCGCCGCCTCCTTCGTCCCCGGATACAGCTTCATCACCTTCTGCAACTCGCCCTCATACAACTGTGGCCGCAGATAGGCCTCCTGCTCGTGCGCCGAAGGCAGCGTGCTGATGTCGGCCTTGTCGATCTGCCAGCGCACGTCCGCCGAACGGTACAGCGCCTCCGCGGCCAGCGGCGAGTTGGGAAAGTACTCCGCCACCCGCCGGTACAGCAGGTGCGCCTCTTCGGCCGCGTCCTTCGGCGCGTGCGGTTCCATCGCCAGTTGTTCAAAGTTCGCCGCCGTCCCAAACAAAATCGCATCGCCATTCGCCGTCGCCGGCGTCACCAGCCCCTTGTCCTTGATCCATCCCGACTGCGGCGACGCATCCTCCTCCGCGCTGAACTCCGGCTTCTGGTCCTCGGCCTGCTCATCCGGAATATCCGTGTTCGCAAACACCCGCACCCACGCCCCGTTGCGCTCCGTTACCACCACCTCGTGCCCCGGCTCCACCTCGGTCACGTGGGTTGCGTCGTCGTCGCCCGACGCGTACACAATCGCCGGATGCACCACCGTCGCCCGCGCCGCCCGGTCGTAACCCGCCCGGTTGTCCTTCGGCTTCTTCTGCGCGCACGCCGCTCCGCAGACCAGCACGGCCGCCAGCGCCGTCGCCACCTTGACCTCAATCCGCCTGCTTCTCATGACCAACTCACCCGTCAACTGACAACTTGCAACTGACAACCAGCAACTCGTTCAGACTTCCTCGCTCTCACCCGGACGCAATCGCGCCCGCCTCCAGCTCGCGCCTCATCTCCGGCTCAATATTCCCGCCGCTCACCACGGCCACCATCCGCTCGCATCCCGGCAACTCCGCGTGGTGGTAGAGGGCCGCCGCCAGAGTTACCGCTCCGCTCGGCTCCGCCACCAGTCCGGTCGCCGCCAGCATCACCCGCATCGCCGCCACAATCTCGTCCTCGCACACCGTCACAATTCCATCCACGAAGCGCAGGATGTGCGCAAAGTTCAGCACTCCCACCGACTGCGTCCGCAGCCCATCCGAGATCGTCCGCGTGGTCTTCGCCGCCGGCCACTCCACCAGCGTCTTGGTCTCGAACGACTCCTTCGCGTCCGCCGCCAGCTCCGGCTCGGCGCCCCACACCTGCACCACCGCGCCCGGCGCTGCCAGCTTCACTGCCGTCGCAATCCCGCTCAGCAGCCCCCCACCCGACACCGGCGACAAAATCACCGTGCCGCCCTTACTGGCCGTCATCCTGAGCGAAGGCGCTTCAGCGCCGCAGTCGAAGGACCCCGAAGCATCCGACGCACCAGCAGGGCTCGAACCGTCCTGCCGACCGAGCTCATGCTTACCTGCTGCCGAGCCGGTATTCGCAATCCCCAGCTGCTCCACAATCTCCAGCCCGCACGTCGCCTGTCCCGCAATAATCGCCGGATCGTCATACGGCGGGATCACCGTATACCCATGCGCCGCAGCCAGCTCCTCCGCCTTCGCCTTCCGCTCCGAGCTCGCCGGCCCCACCAGCACCACCTCCGCGCCCAGTGCCTTGGTCGCAGCGATCTTCACCTCGGGCGCATTGTCCGGCATCACAATCACCGCCCTCGCCCCCAGCGCCCGCGCCGCGTACGCCACCCCCTGCGCGTGGTTGCCGCTCGAATACGTAATCACCCCGCGCCCCAGCTCCTCCGCCGAGAGCTGTGCGATCCGGTTATACGCGCCGCGCAGCTTGAAGCTCCCAATCGGCTGTTCGCTCTCCGCCTTCAGGTACAGCTCGAAGGGCGGTTCGCCCACGCCCGCCGCCCGCAGCCGCTCCGGCTCTACGCGGTAAAGCCCGGTCCGCACCGCAACTCCGGCGATGCGCTCAGCCGCGGCTCGTATGTCGGTCAGTTCGATCAGGGTCGACATGTTCGCTCTCTCATTGTGCGGCGGCACGGCGGCTTGGGCAAGGCATCCCCCCTGCCCGTGAATTTTTCGTGACAATCCCCGCTGCGCTCAAGTAATGTTAGCCGTCGTTAAAGCTGGAGCGGTACCGGCGCCGCAGCAACCGCAACCGTCGACCCGCCTCCGCGCTTTCAAAGGGCCAGAACATTGAAAATCGCACGCGCTCGTCACCTCGCTCTCGCCGTCCTCGTCGCCATCGCCGCTGTCTCCGCCCAGGCTCAGCAATCGTATGTTCCCCGCTACGATGTCTACGCCGGCTTTGCCGACATCAACAGCCCCATGCTCGGCCTCAACGAGAACGGTTTCCATCTGCAGGCCGGAATCAACCCACGCCGCTGGTACTCGCTCGGCGGCGACTACAGCATCGGTTGGGGCTCGCAGATTCTCACCACCAACCTGCTCCCCGCCCCGCTCCAGGCCCAGGTCAACGGCGCACAGGACACCTACATTGCCCTCGGCCTGCTGCCCGCCAGCTACCACCTCGCCGTGCCCACCGACGCCTTCACCCAGACCTTCGCCTTCGGCCCGCAACTCGCCTTCCGCCACTACAACCGCCTCACCCTGTTCCTGCGCCCATCCCTCGGAGCTCTGCGCGAACGCGCCGTCCCCCACGCCCAGGACCCCTTCCAGGTCGTCATCGTCGGCCAGTTGGCGCCCGCCGGATTCAAGCTCGACTGGA
>CAWBFL010000102.1:0-46304 GCA_963787905.1 uncultured Acidobacteriaceae bacterium
GAATGAGATGCAGGCTGGGGCTGATTCTCTGCGCAAACCGCACGGGGTGCTAGGGGCAGGAGACGAGGAGGACGGTGATGTTGTCGTGGCCGCCTTTTCTGTTGGCGGCGTCGACGAGGGCCTGGCATGCGGGCTCCAGTTCGGAGCCGTGAGCGAGGATGTGGGCGATCTGGGTGTCGTTGAGTTCGCGGGTGAGGCCGTCGGAGGCGAGCAGGTAGAGATCGCCGGGCTGGGCGGCGTGGGCTGCGATTTCGGGCTCAACCACGGGCTGCGAGCCGATGGCGCGGGTGATGATGTTGCGGATGGGCGAGTGGGCGGCTTGAGTGCGATTGATGAGGCCGGCGCGCACCTGCTCTTCGACGAGAGAGTGGTCGCGGGTGAGCAGATGGAGCGCACCGCGGCGGAAGAGATAACAGCGGCTGTCGCCGACGTGGGCGAGCCAGAGGGCGGGGCCGTCGGGAGTTTCGTCCCACAAGAGGGCGACCAGCGTGGTGCCCATGCCGCGCAGCGAGCGGGACTTCTGCGCGCGCTGGAATACGGCGTGGTTGGCGGCGCAGACGGCCTGTTGCAGTCGGGAGTGGGGATGGCCAGCGGGATACAGCGCGGCACCGTTTTGGGCATCGGCGCAGTGGCTATCAGAGGGTTCGCCGGCGGCGCTTCTGAGCGGGATGCGCCGGGACGAGCCGGGGATGGGCCGGCTGAGACTGTTGAGAAACGCTTCGGTGGCGAGATGGCTGGCGACTTCGCCGCCGGCAACGCCACCCATACCATCGCAGACGACGAAGACGCCGAGCTCGGGGAGGGCGGCGCAGGCGTCCTGGTTGGCGTGACGGGTGCGGCCGCAATGCGAGAGCATGGCAAAACTGCGCGAGGAGGCAGAGGCGGGGGCGTCCGCTGCGGCGGGGATGGGAATTTGCGGCTTGGGAAGTTTCAGAGTCGCAGCATTTGCCATTTCGATACACCCGAGCGGCGCATTTCGGAGCCGATGCAACGATACTCCCTGTAATGCTGGAGTCACAATGGCTTCGATCGCGGGGTTACGGTTGGGACCTGCGCAGGGGTTACGGTTGAGGGTGGGACTACCGTTGAGGGTAGTCTGGTGAGGCGAGGGGATGGATTGAACCGGATCGTGCACGGAGACAACCTGGAGGCGCTGGGCCGGATGGAAACGGGCGCGGCGGCGCTGATCTACATCGACCCGCCGTTCAATACCGGGCGGCGGCAGACGCGGCTGCGGATGAAGACGGTGCGGGACGAGGCGGGCGACCGGGTTGGCTTTGGCGGACGGCGGTACCGGACGGAGTTGGTGAACGGCGGCGCCAGGGAACTGGCCGGGTACGCGGACCGGTTCGACGATTTCCTGGGGTTTCTGCGGCCGCGGCTGCAGGAGGCTTACCGGGTGCTGGCGCCGACGGGGAGTTTGTTCTTCCACATCGACTACCGCGAGGTGCACTACTGCAAGGTGATGCTGGACGAGATCTTCGATTTCAATGGGCCGGGTTCGGGGCGCGAGTGCTTTCAGAACGAGATTATCTGGGCGTACGACTATGGGGCGCGGGCGACCAAGCGCTGGCCGGCGAAGCACGACAGTATCCTGTGGTACACGCGCGACCCGAAGCGGTACACGTTCCACCTGGGCGAGAGCGATCGGATTCCGTATATGGCGCCGGGACTGGTGGGCGCGGAGAAGGCGGCGCGGGGCAAGACGCCGACCGATGTGTGGTGGCACACCATCGTTTCGCCGACGGGCAAGGAGAAGACGGGCTACGCGACGCAGAAGCCGCTGGGGATTCTGGAGCGGATTGTGCGGGTGCACTCGAACCCCGGCGACCTGGTGCTGGATTTTTTTGCCGGCAGCGGGACCACGGGGGCGGCGGCGGCAAAGCATGGACGGACGTTCTGGCTGGTGGATGAGAGCGCGGAAGCGATTGCGGTGATGGAAAAGCGATTGCAAATGAAGGCCGAGCGATTATGATGCCGCCAAAGCCATTTCAGAGGAGGTTAGTGTGGCGAGGGCGCGCGGTTGGTGGTTGGGGGTGGGGGCTGGACTGGGATTCGGGCTGGTTCTGCAGGCGCAGCAGGCGCCTGGGCCGGCGGCACCGGCAAGGACGTACTGCGTGGTGGACCGCTATCCGCCGAGTCCGGCGGTGACGGCGCTGGACAAGGGCGACTTTGTCCCGGCGGAGAAGTTGTTTCGCGACCTGCTGGCCAAGAGTGCGGACAATGCGATTGCGCACGAAGGGCTGGTGCGCGCGCTGATCGGGCAGGACAAGGTGGATGAGGCGGCCAAGGACGCGGAGGCGTGGGCTGCGGCGCAGCCGGGAAGTTCGATGGCTTTGACGGCGCTGGGCGATGTGCGACTGCGGCAAGGCGATCCGCGCGAGGCGTTCGTTCAGTTTCAAAAGGCGGCGCATGCCGACCTGTGCAATGCGCGGGCCTTCTATGGGCTGGCCGAGGTGGACGAGCTGGCTGGACTCTACGCGTCCGACAAGCAGCTGATCGAACATGCGTATGCGCTGCACCCGACCGACGACGACATCAACGTGGCGTGGATTGAGACACGGCAGCGCAGCGAGCGGCTGGCGAAGCTGACCGACTACGCCGAGCACAGCGACCAGATCAGCGAAGAGAACCGGGTGAAGATGAAGGCCAGCCTGGCCAAGGCGATGCAGACCCACACATCGGATTGCCGGATGGCGCCGACCTCTCCGCGCGAGGCGGCGACCCCGATGGTAGCGGTGCTGGATGGGCCGACGCGATTTGTAGGGTGGGGATTGGATGTGCAGTTCAACGGCAAGCGACGGCGGCTGCAGATCGATACGGGAGCGAGCGGCATCATGATCTCGCGGGCGGCGGCGATGTTTCTGGGGATCCAGCGGGAGGACACGAAGCAGGCGTGGGGCTTCGGCGACGAGGGCGCGGCGAAGACCTCGATCACGCATGTGGCGAGCATCAAGATCGGCGGAATCGAATTCAATAACTGCCCGGTGGAGATTCTGGAGAAGTGGAGCGCGCTCGATTCGGATGGATTGATTGGCGCGAATGTTTTCGCGGCTTCGCAGGTGACGCTGGACTTTCCCAAGCATGAGCTGCGGATCGCACCGCTGCCGGAGCGTCCGGGAGAGAAGAAGCCGGATGCTGCCAAGCCGGACGCGGCCGGGGATGACCAGGAACAGGAGGCGCACGATCCGTATATTGCGCCGGAAATGGCTAAGTGGCTGCGTATCTACCGCAGGGGGCACGAACTGCTGATGCCGACGTCCATTGTGGATACCAAGCGGATCAAGGACGAGAGCGCGTGGAAGGACAGGCTGTTTGTTCTGGACACGGGGTCGGAAGACAATACGATCTCTACCAGGGCGGCTAAAGAAGTGACCAAGATCGGCCGCGATGACGAGATAGAACTCTCAGGCATCTCGGGGAAGGTCGACAAGGTTTACGATGCGGGCCAGTTCACCCTGCAGTTTGCCGGATTGCGGCTGAATTCGCCAAGCATGACATCCATCGACCTGACCAAGTGGTCGCATGACGACGGAGTGGAAGTGTCCGGATTTATTGGCGCGCCACTGCTGTTCCAACTGGTGATGCACATCGATTACCGGGACAATCTGGTAGCGTTCGAGTACACGCCGAAGAAGTAGCCGGGACGAGGGCATGGCAGCGGGATTGCCGCGCGGGCCGCGGAAGCGAAGCTTTCTGGTGAGGTTAAAGATGCGGTCCGGAGTCGCACAAACTCAAGGAACCTCCGCCGCGAAAACCCTCGTCGGACAGGACGGCCGGCTGGTTGCGCTGCTGTGCGTGCTGATCTGCCTGCCACTGTTTGTGTACCGCGCGATTCTGCTGTTGAAGCCGCTGCCGTTGCAGGACTTCCTGATCTACTGGTCGGCTGGGCACCTGTTCCTTACGGGAGGCGATCCCTACTCGAGCAGCGCGCTGCTGGCGGTGGAGCAGTGGCTGGGGTGGTCGCATCCGCTGCCGGAGATCATGCTGAATCCTCCGTGGACGCTGCCGTTCGTGGTTCCACTGGCGCTGATGCCGTTCCAGGTGGCGCATGCGGTGTGGCTGGGAATTTCGATCGGCCTGGAAGTTGCGTGCGCGCTGGCCTGCTGGGACTATTTTGGAGGAGACGGGCGGAAACGGTGGATCGCGCTGGCGCTGGTGGCAAGTTTTCTGCCGGCTGCGAGCGCGGAACATTATGGACAGATCACGCCACTGATCCTGGCCGGGTTGACCGGGTTTCTATTTGCGCTGCGGAGGGAAACGCTATGTGCTGGCGGGAGTGTGCGTGCTGATTCTCGGCCTGAAGCCACACCTGCTGTACCTGGTGTTGCTGGCGATTCTGCTATGGTCAATCCGAAACAAGAGGTGGTCGATTCCGGTGACGGCAGTGCTGCTGGTGATGGGATTGTCGCTGGCGACGGTGGCGTACAACCGCACGGTGCTGGATTACTTCGGCGGCACGGTGCCGGGAGCGCTCAATGCTCCGTGCGGCGTGGGTGGGTTTCTGCGCTCCCTGTTCGGCGTACAGCATGTGTGGTTGCAGTTTTCACCATGTGTGGCCGGGATGGCGTGGCTTGGCTTCAATTGGATCCGGCACCGGCGGGCGTGGAACTGGGAGGAGCGTTTGCCGCTGCTGCTGCTGGTATCGATTGGGAGCGCGGCCTACTTCTGGAAGCATGACTTCGTGCTGGCGCTTCCGGCACTGATCGCGCTGGCGGTGCGAATTAAGCGGCCGCAGATATGGCTGGCGGCGACGGCCGGCTATGCGCTGGTGCAGTTTGTAATTCTGTGCGCGAACACGACCGTCCACGAGTGCGTGGCGAGCCTGCTTTGGATCGTGCTGTATGGGGTGGTGACGATGGGGTGCGCTCGGGCCTCCGGACGCGAGGAGTTGGCGCCGGTGGCCTGAGTGGGCGGGCGCCGGCGGCGGGGCGGTCTTTTCGGGGCGACAGGGCGTCGCGACAGGCGCAAGCCCGCGCATGGCCAAGGGATCGGCCATGCGCGGACTGCGCGAGGTGGGGTGAATGCGGCGGAGCTAGCTCTGGGACTGCTTCATGGCGAAATCGCCGATGATGGGGAGCTTGAAGAACTGGCCCTGGAAGGCCTTGAGGACGACGATGAGCCAGATGATGAAGAAGCAGAGCGAGACGAGACCCTGGAGGAAGGTCCACATGAGGAAGCCGAAGGGGAGGACGACAATTCTGAGCGCGACGTCGATCACGAGGATGACGACGGCCAGTCCGATGGACTGGAAGGAATGGAAGCGGATGAGGGGAGTTTTGCTGTAGGGGTCGACCAGCAGGAAGATGATGGCCGGGATGAAGGTGAGGTAGGCGATGGCTGCGGCCAGATTGGAGTTCAGCCCGGGGGCGGCTGCGGGCGTGGGAGCGGCGGCTGCGGGAGGAGCGGCGGCGGAGAGCGGGGCTCCACATTGGTTGCAGAATGTGGCAGACTCGGACGCGACTTCGTTGTGGCATGCGGGACACTGCATAGTGTTGGCTCCTTCGTGCTGAGTGTGGAATCGACCGGGTGCGGCGGGCCCTCCGTCAAGATTCAGAGTTGATTCAGCATACTCGCACCAAGCTAAGGGTCAACAGCAGATTTCCGCCGGTCGCACCCGGGGTGGTTCGCACCGGTCCAGCGCCATGATGGCGTTGGCGAGGGCGTTGGAGGCGCTCTGGAAGGGCTCCGGGGCGTTGAGCAGGGATTCTGCCTGGGGGAAGTCGCCGGAGTTGATGAGGTCGGCGATGCGCCGCATTACATCGTGGAAGGCGAGATGCAGGTCGTACACACGGCGGTACTCGGGGGTGGCGCGCAGGTGCAGGGTGTGCCTGGAGAACAGCCACTTCTGAATGTTGCAATCCTCGGGGTGGTGGATGGAGCGGGTGGCGCGTTGGCTGAGCGGCTCGCGCAGGCTGGCCGCCAACAGGAGGGTGATCTTCCAGCGCAGATGGCAGGCGATGGCGTCGCGCGCGTTTTCGATCTGCTTCGCGATATAGGGGGTCGAGGACACGGGGGCACCCGGCTAAGTGGACTGCCGAATTTATCGGACAATTCACGCGAAAGGTGAGGCCGCGCAGGCCGAGACGAGGGCGCCGGGCAACGCGGGCGAGGGAGGGAGATGCCGGAACAAATCCCGCGGGCGGCGGGCCGGACGGACGTAAGATGGAGTGCATGAAATACTTGATCGCACTTCTGGCAGTGGCTGGGGTGGTGGTAAGCGCGCTGGCATTGCATATTCACTATATGGACCCGGCGGCGGCGCCACCGTGCGCCGTGACGGCGCACTTCGACTGCGGTTTGGTGGGCCACAGCCGTTACTCCGTTTTTCCGGCCGTTACGGAGGACGAACAGCCGGGCACACCGCACATCCCGGTGGCGGCAATCGGGATTGCGGGGTATGCGCTGATGGCCGTCTTCGCGCTGCTGGGGCGGATTCGAATCGTGCTGGAACTGGCACGCATCGGGTTCTTTTGCGCGGCATTTCTGAGTTACATCGAGGCCTATGTGATTCAAATGTGGTGCATCTACTGCCTGTGGTCGCAGGCGATCATCACCGCGATTCTGGTGGCGAGCGTGGTGGCGGTGCTACTGCGGCGGCGGCAGAGGGCGGCGTCGATGGTTTCGGTGCTGTCCGAGCAAGTAGACTAAGAGGATGTGGCCCAAGCTGCTGCTGGACCTTTTGCCTCATTTCTCGCGCTTGCTGCCGGTGGCGGACAAGTATCTTGCCCGCATCAGCGCCAATGAAAAGGCGCAGGCCGCGGCGCTGACGGCGCTGGCCGCTGACGTTGGCGGGCAAATGGGCCAGATGACGGAGGCGCAGGCGGGCCTCTCGCGCCAGTTGCAGGAACAGGCGGCCCAGGTAGCCGACATGGCCGTGGATGTGGCGCGCGCCCGCATGGGCATTGAGAGCGTGGAAGAACGGGTCGCGAAGCTGGAGAAGACGCTGAGGCTGGTGGTGGGGCTGCTGGTGGCGGTATTGGTTCTGGCAGCGATGGTTTTTGCGATCCTGGTGGTTCGCAAGGCTGGTTGAGGAATGCCGGGCAGAGGAGATTTTGGATGGGCATTAGCCGGGAACAGGCGCTGGATTGCTTTCGGAGCGACGATCTGGTGGGGATTGGGATGGAGGCCGACGCGGTGCGGCGGCGGCTGCACCCGGAGGGCGTGGTGACGTACGCGATCGGGTGCAAGGTTGCGGTTGGCCGGGACTCGCTGGATGGGATTTACGACGCAATCGGCGAAACGGTGGAGATGGGTGGCACGGGCGTGCGTCTGACCGGCGCGGCAAGTTGCGAGGAGATCGAACGGGTATTGCGCGGGATGCGGCAGCGGTTTCCGGCGGTATGGATTGAGGGGCTGACGGCGGCGGAAGTGAGGGCAGTTGCGTCGGATTGGGGAGTGGGGCTGCGGGAGACGCTGGCGCGGTTGCGCGATGCGGGGCTGGACGCGATTGCGGGCGATGGGGCGGAACTGGTTGGCGGCGTGGCGGAATGGGTCGAGGTGCAGCGCGCGGCGCATGGGCTGGGAATGCGGACCGCGGCGGCGATGACGTTCGGCGCGGGCGAGACGCTGGAGCAGCGCGTGGATTTTCTTGCGGCGGTGCGGGCATTGCAGGAGGAGACGGGCGGGTTTGCGGCGTTGGCGCCGGTGGCTGCGGATGCTCCGGACGGGCGGGAGCTGGATGGGGTGACGGCGGTGGAACGGCTGAAGACGCTGGCGATCTCGACGGATGATTCGTGGACAACATTGAGAATGTGCAGGCGGTGCAGGCGGGACACGGGCTGAAGGTGTTGCAGATGGGGCTGCGCTTCGGCGCGAACGATGCGGGGCCGGTGCGGGCGGAAAACGGCAGCGAAGAAGATGTGCGGCGGATCATCCGCGATGCGGGGTTCCGGCCGGCCGAGCGGGATATGGCGTACCGGGCGATGATGCTGGGTTAATGCCGAATCCAGGGTAGCTTTCGACGCTGCAGTCGCCCCTCATCTTGTCCCAAGGAAAGATGATCAAGCCGGAGTAGCCGGTTCGCGTAGAATCGTCGAGAACGGCAATTCTGACCGCGGAGCACTCTCCTGCCATCCTTCCTCGACAGCCTGCACGCACCGCTGGCTATGTTTCTGGCCTCCAAGGGCATCCTTCACGGATTCGCGGCGAAGTATGCCCGCGGCAGCGAGTTCCGGCACCTGTACCACTGGAACGCGTTCGACATCTCGATGCTGGTGCCGTATTTCCTGGTGATGATTATCCTGGCGTTTTACGGGATCCATCGCTACCAGCTGGTTTGGCTGTACTACCGGAACAAGAAGAACGCAGCGAAATGGGATGAGCCGGGCGGGCGGTATGCAGAGGGCAAGCTGCCGTTTGTGACGGTGCAGCTTCCGATCTTCAACGAACAATTTGTGGTGGACCGGCTGATCGACGCGGTGTGCCGGCTGGAGTATCCACGGGACCGGTTTGAGGTGCAATTGCTGGACGACTCGACCGACGAGACGGTGGAGGTGGCGCGGGAGATTGTGGAGCGGTATGCGCGCGGCTTTGCGGGACTGGAGGCGCAGCCGATTGTGCATCTGCACCGGACCAACCGGTATGGATATAAGGCGGGGGCGCTGGACGAGGGATTGAAGGTGGCGCACGGCGAGCTGGTGGCCATCTTCGATGCGGATTTTGTACCGGCGCCGGACTGGCTGATGAAGGTGGTGAATCACTTTGCCGAGCCGGGCATCGGCATGGTGCAGACGCGCTGGACGCACCTCAATCGCAACTACAGCTTTATGACGCAGGTGGAGGCGATCCTGCTGGATGGGCACTTTGTGCTGGAGCATGGCGGGCGCTCGCGGGCGGGGGTGTTCTTCAACTTCAACGGCACGGCGGGGGTGTGGCGGAGGCAGGCCATCTCGGACGGCGGCGGCTGGCAGCACGACACGCTGACCGAGGACACCGATCTGAGCTACCGGGTGCAGCTGGCGGGATGGAAGTTCAAGTATCTGCAGGACGTGGAGTGCCCGGCGGAGTTGCCGATCGAGATGACCGCGTTCAAGACGCAGCAGGCGCGCTGGGCGAAGGGACTGATCCAGACGGGCAAGAAGATTCTGCCGCGGGTAATGAAGAGCGATGCGCCGTGGCACACGAAGCTTGAGGCGTGGTATCACCTGACCGCGAACATCAGCTATCCGCTGATGATTGTGCTGAGCGTGCTGCTGATGCCGGCGATGATTATCCGGAGCTGGCAGGGCTATCTGCAGATGATCCTGATTGATCTGCCGCTGTTCATCGCGAGCACGATGTCGGTGTCGACGTTTTACCTGGTGAGCCAGAAGGAGTTGTATCCGAAGACCTGGTATAAGACGTTTCTGTATGTGCCGGTGCTGATGGCGCTGGGCGGCGTCGGGTTGACCATCACCAATACCAAGGCGGTGATGGAGGCGCTGTTCGGGTACAAGACGGCGTTTGCGCGGACGCCGAAGTACCGGGTGAAGAAGAAGGGCGAAGCCAGCCAGGCCAAGGTGTATCGCAAGCGGCTGGGGATTGTGCCGTGGATCGAGCTGGCCATCGGGACGTATTTTGCGTGGACGGTTTACTACGCGTGCTCGACCGAGAACTACTTCACGGTGCCGTTCCTGGTGCTGTTTGTGTTTGGGTACTGGTACACGGCGGCACTGAGCCTGCTGCAGGGGCGGTTCGAGCGTGCGGGCACAGGCGCGAGCGGGGCGGAGATCCACGAGAAGCCGTACCCGGTGGGGATATGAGTGCTTTGCGACTCCTCATCCGATGTAGAGCTGAATCACGATTGACGCGCGATCGAGGATGGCAGCGCGAAAGGCGAAAGATTTGATTCGTGAGCAGTAAGCTAACAGCTATCCAGCTATCAGCGAGCTAGAAGCGAAGCCCAAGCTTGATGGGGATGTAGGTGGTGCGGTTGCTGTTGGCGGGGTAGAAGTTGGTTGCGCTGGCCGGAGCGCTGGCGGCGTTGGCGGTGAGTGACCCCAGCGCGCTGCTGGTCGAGGACCAGGACGTAGCGGGCCTCCAGGTAAAGGCGCAGGTTGGAAAACCGGGAGAGTTTGAGGGTGACGCCGAGGCCGCCGTTTAAGCCGAAGGCATTGCTGGTGTAGTGATCGATGTTCGAGCTGACGGTGAAATAGCCGCAGCCGTAGATGCTGCAGGCTTCCTGGGTGGTGGGCTGGGTAAAGTTGGTGACCTTGTGATAGAAGCCGCCGCCGACAACCGCGTAGGCGTCCCATGGGCCCGGGGCGGCGAGGGTGAAGGTGGGGTTGAGGGTGAAGGACCAGACGTGGTTGTTGCCGTCCAGACCGGTGACGCAACTGCCGGCAGCGATCTGGGACTGGGTGCATCCGAGCAGGATGCCGTAGACGTAGGTTTGATTGTTGAGCGTGGCGGCCTGCAGGCCGAAGTGGTCGTAGTCGAACTGGAGGAGGACGCCGAAGTTCTTGTCGAAGTTGCGGCCGGCGCCGAACTGGTATCCGTAGCCGGGAGTCTCGTAGATGTGGGTGTCGCCGACCGGCAGGGGCACTCCGATGCCGCCCAGGAAGGTGTACTTGGCGGAGCCGTCGGGGTTGGAGGTTTTGTCGGAAAAGTTGGGCCGGCCGTAGCGGCGCGGCGGAGGTTGGAAGGCAGCGAGCGCGGCGGAGGTGAGATCGGGGTGGGAGTCGGAGCCGGCGGCTGCGAGGGAGTCCGATGAGGAGCTGCTGGAGCCGGTGGGCAGCAGGCCGGCGGGAACGGATTCTGAAGCCAGCCAGAGGGGTGACGCGGCCGGTCCCGATTGCGCGAGCGCAGCCGTGGCGGCGCCGAGGAAGCTGATGGCTGCGACATGCCATAGGAGACCGGTCAGAGTGAGAGAGGGACGCATGGGGTTGGAGACTCTCGATTCGAATGAAGTGCGCTTACGGCTTCCTGATCCAATGTAGCTGTTCGCCGGATCGGGGGCAAAATGAGGCGGCGGAATGCGGCAAAGCCCGGCTGCGAGGCCGGGCTTTGCGAGGTGATGGGTCAAACGACGGTCAGAAGCGCAGGCCGACTTTGATGGGAATATACGTGGTGCGATCGCTGTTGGCCGGATAAAAGTCGGTTGCCGACAGAGAGGACGTCGCGACGTTCGCGGCAGTGACTCCGGCGCGCTGCGAGTTGAACGTCAGGACGTAGCGCACTTCGACGTAGAAGCGCTCGCTGGAGAAGTGGGAGAACTTGTACGTGACGCCAAAGCCGGGGCTGATGCCGAAAGCGTTGCTGGTGTAGTGGTCGATATTTGCATTGGCTTCGACTTCTTCGCAGAAGTAGTAGCATTCCTCTTCGGTCTCGGGCTCGGTGAAGTTGGTGACCTTGTGGTAGAAGCCGGCTCCAATGACCGCGTAGGCGCCGAGCGAACCGTCGGTAGCCACGGTATAGGTGGGGTTGAGCGTGAACGACCAGACGTGATTGTTGCCGTCCAGGCCAGAGACGCTTTCTGCTTGACCCGCTCCCTCAGGGGCACAGTACTCCGCTTCATAATCGGCGACGGTGCAGTAGTTGTAGATGTAGGCCTGATTGTTGATGGTCGCGCCCTGAAGGCCGAAGTGGTCGTAGTCGAACTGCAGGCCAACGCCGACGTTCTTATTGAAGTTGCGGCCGCCGCCGACCTGAAATCCATAGCTGACGGTCTCGTACTTGTGGGTGATACCGATCGGGGAGGAGGCGCCGAAGCCGCCGAGGAAGAACCACTTATCGGATCCGTCGGGGTTGGTATTGCCGCTGGAGTAATTGGGGCGGCCGTAGCTGCGGCGGGGCGGCGGCTGGGGGCTTTCGGGCGCAGCCGGGGAGTCGAGATTCATCCGGGTGTAGGACGCGTCGGCGTCGGAAGAGGAGCTGCTGCTGGAGGTCCCGGCGAGGTTCATTGGAGAGGACTCGGATGCAAGGAACAGAGGCGCCCTGGGCGCGAATGTGACGGCCGGGGAGGTTTGAGCCTCGATGAGCGAGGCCGATCCCGCCACCAGGAAGCAGAATGCCGCGGCGCGGCACACAAGACCGAAGAGACTGCGGTTGGTGTTCATTTTTATGAGACTCCCTCTTTTTTCGGTGCGATGATCCCTTGAGGTTCCTAACCCAAACTAGTTGAGTTTGTTGCGCCGGCAATCTGCCGGCGAACCCCAATCATCTCACTGCTCGGTAAGACGCGCCACGATGAATTTTGGATCACCGGCGAAAGGCAATAGTTTCACGAAATCGCAGGCGGGCAGGGTCGGATGGCGGGCGGAGGGGTAGCCATAGACAGTTGTCAGTTGCAGGTTGTCCGTTGAAAAACCAACAACCGACAACCCGCAACCTGCAACTCGCAACCGTCAACTCGCGCCTAGTGGATGTCGAACTGCTCCGGGTGGAGGGCGGGGTCGCTCTTGACGAGGATGGTCTTGCCGACCATCTCTTCCATCTCCTGCAGCCACTTCGCGCCGGAGGATTTGAGTTGCTTGACCACTTCGGGATGGACGCGCAGCATGACGTCGCCGCGGTCGAGGTGCTTATGCATTTTGCGCATCTCGATGTAGATGTCGTTGCAGACGGTGACCGGCGACTTGACCATGCCGGTACCCTGGCAGACGGTGCAGGGGGTGGACAGGGTGCGTTCGAGCGACTGCTTGACCCGTTTGCGGGTGATGGCAACGAGGCCGAAATCGTTAAACTGAAGCACCTTCGATGGGGCGCGATCGGTCTTCAACTCGTCTTCGAGGGCGGCCATCACGCGGTTGCGGTTCTTGCGCTCGTCCATGTCGATGAAGTCGATGATGATGATGCCGCCGAGGTCGCGCAGGCGAATCTGGCGGACGATCTCGGGGATGGCGTCGAGGTTGGTCTTGACGATGGTGTCTTCGAGGCGCGCGGTCTTGCCGACGAACTTGCCGGTGTTGATGTCGATGGCCACCAGGGCCTCGGTCTGATTGATGACGATGGAGCCGCCGGACTTGAGCCAGACCTTGGAGCGGAGGGCCTTGTTGATCTCCTCGGTGATGCCGAACTGCTCGAAGAGGGGAGTTTCTTTGAGGTAGAGCTTGACGCGGCGGATGAGCGAGGGCTGGAAGCGCTGCAGGAAGCGCAGCACGCGCTCGTAGGCGTCTTCGGTGTCGACCCAGATGGCGGAGAAGGTGTCAGTGACCTGGTCGCGCAGGATGCGCTCGACCAGGTTGAGGTCGTGGTAGATGAGGGCGGGGGACTTGGAGGATTCGGAGCGCGCCTTGATGTCGGCCCAGAGGTTGAGCAGGAAGCGGAGGTCGCTGCGGAGTTCCTCTTCGCTGGCTCCTTCGGCGGCGGTGCGGACGATGAATCCGCCGCTGGCCTCGCCTTTTTCGCTGAGCAGGATTTCCTTCAGGCGGCGGCGTTCGCCGTCGGACTCGATTTTGCGCGAGACGCCGGTGTGGTTGACGGTGGGCATGAAGACCAGGAAGCGGCCGGGCAGAGCGATGTGCGAGGTGATGCGGGCGCCCTTCTTGGCGATGGGTTCCTTGGCGATCTGGACCAGGATCTCCTGGCCGGGCTTGAGCAGGTCGCTGATGGCGGGCAGATTGGTGGACTGCATGGACATGCGTCCGCGGCCACCGCTGTGACCATTGCGGCCACCGCGGCTGCGGTCCCCACGATCGCGGTCGCTGCGTCCACGGCGGCCGTCGCGACGCCCACCGCGGCGATCGGAATCGCGGCCGAGGTCGCGGTCAGCATCGCGGCCAGCACTGGGTGCGACGGCCTGCTGCTCGCCGTTCTGACCGGATTGGTCCGCGAAGTACTCCGCGTCGGTGGCATCGCCGGAGCGTGCTGCCTCTTCGTGCAACTCGTCGTCCGATTCGCCGGTCTCGTCGGCGTCGGGACGGTCGTCGATCTCGTAGGTGCTTTCGCCGTCTTCTTCTTCCTCTTCTTCGAGGTCGTCTTCCTCAAGATCGTCCTCTTCGTCCTCCTCGTCCTCAACCTCGGGCTGAGTGCGGGTGATGTGGTCGATGGACATCTCGCGGAGCATGGTGCCGAGGTCGGCGGCGCCTTCGAGGGTTTCTTCCTCCAGGTCCTCCATCTCCTCGATCGAGCTGGCGTGGAGGGCAAACCCCTCGGTATCGTCGTCTTCGAGAATCTCCTCGTCGAGTTGGCCGGAGCCGGGAGCGAAGCTGCCGACTGCAATGACCGGAGCGGCGAATTCCGCGTCCGCGCTGGAAGCCAGCACGGCGCCCTCGTGACGGATGGGCGATGCCGGTTCGGGAACTTCCATGGGAGCTGGGTGCAGAGTTGTTTCGGGCAGAACCTCGGCGGGCTCGGAGATCAGGTCGCCTGCGGGGGTGAGGGAGGTGATGTCGTGGGCTGCCGCAGCGGGCCCGTCCGGGTGTGATTCGATGCCCGGTGCGGCTGGTTCCGGTGCGATTTCGGCGGGGGATTCGAGTACTGGCGCGCTCTGGCGAAATTCGGTGCGCGGGAGGGGATCGACGCGGTAGGAGGCGGATGCGGCTTCGGGCTCGTACTCGGCCTCCGCATGGGTCACAGGATCCAGAGAGGAAGCAGCGGCTTCGGGCACGCTGAGGAGAACTGCTTCGACGGGAGGGGCTTCGAAGGTTGGAGCGATGGTGGCTTCCGCGGGATTGGGAAGCGCTTCCGGCGCGGGCTGTGCGTGCGATTCCTCGGTTACGACAGGAGCCGGCTGTGTGGCTGGGGCGTCGTTGCGGAAGTCGGAGCGGGTGTCGCGGCGGCCCTCTTCGCGAGTGTAGCGATCATTGCGGCCAGGGCGGTTGTCGCGCCGAGGCTCCCGCTCGGAATCGCGGCGGGAGCTGGAGCGGGACTCGGAATGAGTGTCGGCAGGGCGACGGCGCGAGAGAGTTTCGCCGGGGAGCACGTCTCCGCCATCCCAGCCGGCGGCAACGGTGTAGAGATTGGCCGGAGGGGCGAGGACGACGGTGGCTGACGGTGCGGATGCAGGTGTGCCGGCGGATGCGACGGCATCGTCGCCCTTGCGGTATTTGGAAAGCGATTCGCCGGGCAGGATGATCGGTTCGACGGCCGGACCGGAGTCGGCGACGGGGTAAGCGTCAGCGATTGGGCCGGTACTGCTGGCCTCGCCCGCTTCGGAGCGGTAGCGGTCGCGTGAAGGGGTGAACCCGCGCGGGGCGCGCTGCTCCTGATCGCGGCGCGGGGCGTCGAAGCGCTGGCCCTCGCGGCGCTGGTTATTGCGGCCCTCGTCACGCCGTCCACGGTCGCCGGAGCGGTCGCCGCGAGGGGTGTTGTCGCTGCGCTCGCTGGTTACCTTGGGCGCCTCGGCGGCGCCGTCGAACTCGTGATAGGACTCGGATTCGTACGAGAGGTCGTCGCTGGGGACGGGAGCCTCGGGGGTGGCTGCGTTGTTCGGCTGGGCTGCGTCGCCGGCCTGGCCGGGGACACCACGCCCACGACGGCGTCCGCGGCGACCACGCCAGCGGCGGGTCAGTTCGGCGCCGGGTGCGCCCTCACCGATCTCAGAGGCGTCGCCGGAATCGCGGGGAGCGGCGGGAGCGGCTTCGGCCGGCTCCTGCTCGAAGCGGGGAGCTGCGTCGGGGGCAGCCTGGCGGTCGGAACCACGGTCCTGGTTGCGGTCCTGGCCACGGTCGCGGCCACCACGACGGCCGCGGCCACCGCGATCGGAGCCGCGTTCGCTATTGCGCCCACCGGATTCGCCGTTGATGGTGCGGGGCGGACGGTCGCCGGCCGGAGCGGTGTCGAACTCTTCCGAGTCCGGGGCTTCTTCCATGAAATCAGTGATATAGAGGAAGGCGTCGCGTTCCAGGCCGATGTCTACAAAGCTGGACTGCATTCCGGGGAGCACGCGGGTGACGCGTCCGTTGTAAATCGAGCCGGCGAGGGTGTACTCATTCTCGCGTTCGTAATAAATCTCAGTGAGGGCTTCGTCTTCGACGATGGCCAGCCGCGTCTCGTGGGGCGTGCTGGAGATATAAATTTCCTTCGACATGCTTGTGCTCTTTCTGCCCGCCCGAATGGTTCGGTTGCAGGCGGCAGGCAAGACACAGAATCCAGCAGTTCGGGTGGTTCTACCCCGGCTGTATGTCGCAAGTTTACTTACACTTGCGCTGGAGGAAGCGGGTCGGAGAGGAGATGGCAAGGATGACGGCGGGTGCGCGCGGGATGGTTACCTGCCCGCTGCTCGCCGGCCCCCGCGGATGCGGGGTCTCGATGTGCGTTCCTGGGTGAAACTTGGGAAAAACGCATGCTCAAAAAACCTTGTCTGAATGGGGGCGCGCCGGAGTTGTGGCCGGATATACCTCGATGTGAGGCTGGGCCGTTAGCCCTCCGCGTACGCTCATTCCCAAATCCTGTCCGGCCGTACTTGACTTAAATCCTGTGCCTGGCCGGCCTTCTAATCTGTTGCATTCAAATATCTTACCGCTCGCCTGCAGTTGCCAATCGCAACCCGGGAAGCGTTTCTTGCTGCCCATTGATCGGGCAATGCTGCTTGAAGTCTCGCGTCGGTGGCATCTACAGCCGTGGAGCGCGCTTGAGGACTCGCAATCTGCGATAGTCCTGCCTTCTTTATACACCAAACTTTAATTTGCCGCCGGGCGGGGATGCAGGCGGTGTTGGTGAGTTGGACAACCCAATGCCTTCGTGTTCCGAAGGTCGGGTCGGTCTGGTGGCGGTTCAGTTTGAGATTTCTCCCTCATCATCCTGCTCTGGCTCTGACCATGTATATGCCCCGAAACAAACAAGTGCAGCTAATGCTGTGCCAGCCATCACGGCCCAGCCCCCCAAGTTTGTGACTGGAGCAAGGATGAATACTAATCCGGCTATCCCCCCGACGACCTTGGCTGCTCCTCGCACGACCTGTTTAAGAGCCTTTACGGTGTCAGCCATCCTTTCCGTTTTTCGGGGCTAGTTTACGAAGCGGCGCATGCGGATGTTCATGACGATGCCGAGCGCGAGGAAGGTGAACAGGATGGACGATCCGCCGTAACTCATCAGGGGCAGGGGAATGCCGGTGACCGGCATGAGGCCGACCACCATCCCGATATTGACGACAATCTGAAACAGGATGACGGCGACGACTCCCATGATGATGAAGGTGCCGGGCATGTCGGAGGCCTGCTGGGCGTTCTGGATGAGGCGCGTCAGGATGAGGAAGTAGAGCAGCAGAATGCCCATGCCGCCGACGAAGCCATGCTCCTCGCAGAAGGCGGCGAAGATGAAGTCGGTGTAGGGGATGGGCAGGAAGTCGCCCTGGGTCTGCGTGCCTTTGTTCATCCCTTTGCCCCACAGGCCGCCGGAGCCGACGGCGATGAGGGACTGGCGGATCTGGTAGCCGGAGCCCTTGGGGTCGGCGTCGGGGTTGACGAAGCTGGTGAGGCGGGCCTGCTGGTAGGGTTTGAGACGCTTGCCGCTGAGAAACGCGCCGCCGAGGAGGATGGCGACGCCGAGCAGCAGGATGGTGACTTGTTTGGGCCGGATTCCGCCCAGGAACAGACCGGCAACGAGGATGGGGAAGTAGGTGAGCGCGGTGCCGAGGTCGGGCTGGATGAGCACCAGGCCCATGGGCAGGCAGACCATGGCGAAGGCTTTGGCGATGTCCAGCCAACTGAGGTCGCGCCCGGCGAGCCCCCAGAAATAGCGGGCGACGGCGACGATGAGGATGAGTTTGACCCATTCGGAGGGCTGGAAGTGGATACCGCCGCCGAGGTTAATCCAGCGGCGCGCGCCCATCACCTTGGTGCCGACGAGTTTTACGGCGACGAGGGAGAAGAGGCCGATGCCGTAGGCCCAGGGCGCGATGTCCACCAGGCGGTGGTAGTCGATGAACGACATGAGGAACATCAGCAGGATGCCGACCAGGAGAAACTCGACCTGTTTTTCGCCGAAGCCGTGGAACTTGGTGTGCAGCGTGGCGGACTTGATTTCGAGCACACTGATCACGGAGATCAGCATGACGAGGATGAAGAGGGTCCAGTCGAAGTCGCGGAACGAGGAGAAGCTGCGCATGGGCTCGGTTTCTGTCTAGGGGTTCGGCCCGGGGCGGTTGGCGGTGGACGCTGCGGCGATCCTCGGAGCGGGCGCTATGGCTGAGAGGGTGGTCGAGGCCGACGGCAGAGCGGCGGTAGGCGTGCCCTTGGGAATGACGGCAGGGGAGGGTACGGGTTTAGGGGCTTCGACCAGCCGCAGATTGCCATCGCGCTTGCGCTGCTTGGTGACAAAGGCATTGATGACCTGGGCGGCGACGGGAGCGGCGGCCTCGGCGCCCCAGCCCCCGTGCTCCACCAGCACGGCTACTACGATGTCGGGATTGCGGCGCGGGGCCATGCCGACGAACCAGGCGTTGGCGCGCTCGTTTCCTTTTCCCAGGCTGGTGGCGCCGGCGCTGTGGCTGACGACCTCCGCGGTACCGGTCTTGCCGGCGAAGTCGATGCCTTCGAGGTGGACCGCGGAGGCGGTGCCGGTGATGGTGGTCTCGGCCATGGCGTCGGTGATGGTCTGCCAGTTTTCGGGCGAGAGGGGAACGGTTTTGTCGCCGCTGCCGGGATAGCTGGCGGCGATGGCGGACTGCAGGTCGGGCGGAAGCTCGTCGGGGAAGACGACGTGCGGACGCTTCAACGCGCCTCCGGAGGCGATACCGCTGAGCGCGCGCGCCAGTTGCAGCGGGGTGACGGTGACGGCGCCCTGGCCGATGCCGACTGAGATCACCTCGCCGGCGTACCACTTGTCGTGGAAGTTCTTCAGCTTCCAGGCGGTCGAGGGCATGACGCCGGAGGCTTCGTCGGGGAGATCGATGCCGGTCTTCTGCGAGAGGCCGACTTCGGTGGCGTACTTGGCGATGGTGTCGATGCCGAGCTTTTCTGCCAGGGTGTAGTAGAAGGTGTCGCAGGACCAGGGGATGGCGTGTTCGATGTCCACCATGCCGTGGTGCTTGTCGCAGGCGAAGAAATGACCGAAGAAGGTGCCGCCGCCGGCGCACATGACATGCATCGCCTGGGCGACGCCCTCTTCCAGTCCGGCGAACGACATGATGATCTTGAAGGTCGATCCGGGGGCGAGCTGCGCCTGGATGGTCTTATTCATCAACGGGTGGTTCGGATCGTTGATGATCTGCGACCAGTAACTTTTGGTCAGGCGCACGGCGAACTGATTGGGGTCGAAGGTGGGGCGCGAGACCATGGCGAGGATCTCGCCGGTGTGCGGATCCATGGCGACCAGTGCGCCGTCGCGGCCTTCCATGGACTGCTCGGCGACGCGCTGCAGATCGAGGTCGATGGTGAGGCGGAGATCATGGCCGGGGATCGCGAGCTGTTGTCCGAGCTGTCCGACCTCCTTGCCGTGGCTGTTGACGACGACGTCGCGCGAGCCGTCGGTGCCGCGCAGCCAGCCGTCGTAGGTTTCTTCCACGCCGGATTTGCCGACCACGTCGCCAGGCTCATAGAAGTCGTACTTGGAGCTGTTGAGGTCTTCCTCGGAGACTTCGCCCACGTAGCCGATCAGGTGCGCGGCAAAGCCGTCGCGGGGATAGAGGCGGCGCTGGGTATCGCGCATTTCCAGCTCGGGCAACTCGTTGCGGTGGGCGTCGATGAAGGCCTGCTCGTCGGGGGTGATGTCCTGCTTGAGCAGGATGGAATCGTAGCTGGGCGAGCTGGCGTAGCGGCGGACGGTGGACTGGACCTGGTCGACGGGAAGATCGAGGCCGCGGGCGATGAGGGGAATGTCGGCTGCCAGGTCCTTGACCTGATCGCGCAGCAGGAAGCAGGAGACGGAGGGGTAGTTGTCGACCAGGATGCGGCCTTCGCGGTCGAAGATCTTGCCGCGTGGGGCGAGCACGGGGTCTTTGCGGATGCGGTTGGCGTCGGCCAGAACGCGATAGCTTTCGGCTCCGAGGATCTGCAGGCGCCACATGCCTGTCGCCAGCACAGCCAGCATCAGTACGACGAGGTATTGCGTGGCGTGCAGCTTGCCCGCGGAGACCTTCTCGTCGCGGGCGGTGTAGCGTTCGGGGTTGGTGAGAAGCGGCATGCTGCAAAACCTGCTGATACCAGTTTACGTCCTTCCGCGGCCTGCGATCACTGCCCCGGACGGGGCATCTGCGCAGGCACTGTGCTATTCCGGGCGTTTGGTGCGATCGAGCAGCGCGAAGACGGGGATGCCCACGGCGGTGTTCACGGCGGCGCGGAGCAGTTCGTGCAGCCACAGAAGATGGAAGCTGCGGATGCCGAGCAGGCGGCGCTCGATGAGGTAGAGCAGCACGCTTTGCAGTAGCGAGAAGCCGAAGGTGAGCAACCCGCGGGTAGCCGAGTTCTCGACATCGATGCGGCTGCCGAGGCTGGCGGCAGCGTAGCCGATGACCGACTTAGCCATGCCATTGACGCCGATGGGCTGGCTGGTGATGACATCCTGCAAGAGGCCGATGGTCGCGCCGGTGGTGGTCCCGGCGATGGGGCTGCGGCGGCTGACGGCGAAGAAGAGAGTGATGATCAGGGGCAGATCGAGGATGGCCAGCGCGGGGAGCAGCCGAGGCAGGAGCACCTGCAGGAGAATCGCGCCCAGGGGCACGAAGATCGCAACCGGCAGGCTGAAGCTCTGCTGCTCGACCTCGCGGCGCGACATGTAGCTGCGTGTGACCATGGAGAGAGATCTTTGCCTTCCTCAGCCTAAATTGAATTCGCCGCGGGCGAAGTACTTCTTGGGGACGAAAACAAATACGGAGATTCCGGCCTCGATGAAGCAGAGCCCAGAATGACGACCTTGGGAACTACCCGGGCCCTGGGGGCGACGCATTATTTGGGCTGGTCCGGCTTTGGCGAAGATGGCTGGGCACCGGCGGGTGGGGTGGTTTGCGGCGTGATGGGCGCGCCGGGGGTCAAATCCGAGGCGGGCGGGGTGGCGCCGCTGGTGTAGCGGTCAGTATGAACCGTGGGCAGGGGATGCGGAACGGGCAGCGGCGGCGGAGTGGTTGTGCCGGGCGCGACGGCTGCGGGCGCGGTACCATCGGCTGCGCCGGCTGTTCCCGGCGGCTGGTCGTCGTGGATGCCGGGCAGCCGTTCGGCGCTGAGGTCGGCTGCGTGTTGCGCCTCGGCGGTGGCGAGGTCCTGCTGGGCGTCGGGCGGCAGGTTGGATTGCGTGCTGGTAATCACCAGCACTTCCTCGACGCGGTTGAGATCCACCGCGGGCCGAACCACGATGGCCGTGTACGGCTGGTGGTCGGGGTCGGCGGCGATGCTCTCGATGGTGCCCACGGGCAGCCCGCGCGGATACACCTGGTCGCCGCCGGAGGTGACCACCTGCTCGCCGGGCTTGATGCGGGAGTCGGCGGTGAGGTTGCCGATCTGGACGCGTCCGGCGGTGGTGCCGCGCAGGATGGCGCGCATACGGGTGGTGGCGAGGATAACGCCGGCGCCGGAGGTCTGGTCATTGATCTCGAGCACCTGGGAGGTGTTGGGGAAGACGTCGCGCAGCTTGCCCACAATGCCGTCCTGAGTGATAACCGCCATATCGGGCCGGAGGCCGTCGCGCGAGCCTTTGTCGATGGTCAACACACGGGACTGATCGCTACCACTGGCGCCGATGACCTGCGCAGCCACGGTGGAACCGACGTATTTCTCGCGGAACGCGAGCAGGGTCTGGAGGCGACGGCCCTGGAGCGCGTCCTCGGCGATGGCGGCCTGTTCGATGCGCATGCGGGTCAGTTGCTGCTGGAGGTCCCGGTTCTGCTGGCGGACGTGGCGGAGGTCAATGTAATCCGACCAGCCATGGCCGAGGCCGCGGCCAATGGCGTGGGCGGTCAGTTCGAAGGGGGTCACGGTAGAGGTAGCCCACATGCGGATGAGTCGCACGCTGCGGCCGTCGGGCTCGCTCGAATCCGCCGGCGCACGCACCTGCATGGCCAGCGCGATGGCCTGGGCCAGCAGGACCGCGATGAGGAACAGCGCATTCTTGAATCGGGTAATGAAATCCATGGCCTAAAGGCTTAACACCGATTTACGCCGATGTCACCGATCTCCTGGGAGCCGAATATGAAAGCGAAGCGCGGAGCCCGACCCATCCTGGCTGGAGCCTGCCGGCTGTCCACGCTAGTCGATCGAAATCTTGCGCAGCAGTTTGAAGTCGGAGAGCATGCGGCCGGTGCCGAGCACGACCGAGGCGAGCGGATCGTCGGCGATGGAGACGGGCAGGCCGGTCTCCTCGCGGATGCGCTTGTCGAGGTTCTTGATCAGGGCGCCGCCGCCGGTAAGCACGATGCCGCGATCGGAGATGTCGGCGGAGAGCTCGGGCGGGGTCCGCTCGAGCGCGACGCGAATGGCGTTGATGATGGTGGCGACGCACTCCGAAAGCGCCTCGCGAATCTCGGAGTCCTCGATCATGATCGTCTTGGGCACGCCCTCGATCAGGTTGCGACCTTTGATCTCCATGGTCAGCGGCTTGTCCAGCGGGAAGGCGGAGCCGAGCTGCATCTTGATCTGTTCGGCGGTGCGCTCGCCGATGAGCAGGTTGTACTTGCGCTTGAGGTAGGTGACGACGGCCTCGTCCATCTGGTTGCCGGCCATGCGCACGGAGCGCGAATAGACGATGCCGGCGAGCGAGATGACGGCGATGTCGGTGGTGCCGCCGCCGATGTCGACGACCATGTTGCCGCCGGGCTCGGTGATGGGCAGGCCGGCGCCGATGGCGGCGACCATGGCCTGTTCGACGAGATGCACTTCGCTGGCCTTGGCGCGATAGGCCGAATCCATGACCGCGCGCTTTTCCACCTGGGTGATCTCGGAGGGCACGCCGATGACGATGCGCGGGTGCACCATGCGCTTGCGGTTGTTATGCGCCTTCATGATGAAGTAGTTCAGCATCTTCTCGGTGTGGCGGAAGTCAGCGATCACGCCATCCTTCATCGGCTTGATGGCGATGATGTTGCCGGGAGTGCGGCCGAGCATCTCCTTGGCTTCCTTGCCGACGGCTTCCACCTCGTTGGTCTGGGTATTGACCGCGATGATGGAGGGCTCGTTGACGATGATGCCTTTGCCGTGCGCATAGACGAGCGTGTTGGCCGTGCCCAGGTCGATGGCCAGGTCGTTGGAGAAAAGACTGAACAGGGAGCGCATGTTGTGGATGCGCGAGTACCGCATTTGGTAACCGTTTGAAGACATTGGGCGAGTAATTTCCTAGTGAAAAAGATCAATTCCTATTGTACGGCTTGCCGCAAATGGCTGCCGGAGCGGTCCGAAAGGCTAGACTTGAAGCAGAACAGAATCACCCAGGTGAGGGACATGATCATTGGTGTGCCCAAGGAAGTAAAGGACCACGAAAGCCGGGTCGGGGTTACGCCGGCGGGCGTGCATGCGCTGGTGGCGGCAGGACATACGGTACTGGTGGAGCACAACGCGGGTGAGCTTTCCGCCCTGACGGACGACGAGTACCAGGCTGCCGGGGCGGAGATTGTCGGCTCGGCGTACGACGTGTGGCGGCTGGCCGAGATGGTGGTGAAGGTCAAAGAGCCGATCGACAAGGAGTATCGGCACTTTCGCGAAGGGTCTGGTGCTGTTTACCTACCTGCACCTGGCGCCCATGCTGGAACTGACCGACGCGCTGCTGGCGAACAAGGTGACCGGCATCGCCTACGAGACGGTGCGCGACCGCACCGGAGCGCTGCCGCTGCTGACTCCGATGAGCGAGGTAGCGGGACGGATGAGCGTGCAGGTGGGAGCGGCTTATCTCGAGAAAGAGCGCGGTGGCCGCGGGGTGTTGCTGGGCGGCGTGCCGGGCGTTCCTCCCGGCAATGTGGTGGTGCTGGGTGGCGGGATTGTCGGCACCAATGCGGCGAAGATTGCCATTGGCCTGGGCGCGCGGGTGACGCTGATCGATCTGAACTTGAACCGGCTGCGCGAGCTGGACGACATCTTCGGCGGGCGGCTGTATACGCTGGCATCGAACAGCTACAACATTGGGCGCGCGGTGCGCGACGCCGACCTGGTGATTGGCGGCGTGCTGATTCCGGGCGCGGCCGCACCCAAGCTGGTGACCAAGGCGATGGTTTCGAAGATGAAGCGGGGCGCGGTGATCGTCGATGTGGCGATCGACCAGGGCGGATGCATTGAGACGGCGCGGCCGACCACGCACTCCGAACCGTCGTATGTCATCGATGGCGTGGTGCATTATTGCGTCACCAACATGCCGGCGGCGGTGCCGAATACCTCCACGCTGGCGCTGACCAACGCGACCTTCCCCTACGTGCTGAAGCTGGCGAAACACGGCGCCATCGCGGCCATCGAGGAGGATGCGGGCATCGCTGCGGGAGTGAACACGTTCAACGGAGCGCTGACCTGCCGGCCGGTGGCGGAGTCGCAGCACCGCGAATGGCAGCCAGTCTCAGAGCTGGTGGGTCACGCCGAGGAAGGGATGTCGTAGGCGGGTGGGCGCGTGATCCGGGTGGGTTTGAGCGCTTCTGAAGGGTTTCGACGAACGAGAGGTTGCAGGGATGCTTGTGGACGTGCATCAGGTGACGGGCGGCGTACCGGCTGGTCGGGTGGTGGTGGTCGGCGCCGGCGCTGCCGGGTTGTATGCCGCCAGCCAACTGGCCTCGCGTGGGCGGCATGTGGTGGTGATCGAAGCGGGCGACGCACACCTGGGCAACTTTGCTGCGGAATCGTATGCGACGACCGGGCGGCCGCACAGCGGCATCAAGCTGGGGCGCAGCCGCAGCCTGGGCGGCACAACGAATTTGTGGGGCGGACAACTGGTGGAGTTTCAGCCGATCGATTTTGCGGGGCGCGCATGGCTGCCGGGATCGCAGTGGCCGGTTGGATACGACGAGATTGCGCCGTATTACAAGCCGACCTACGAGCAGCTGGGCGTGCCGCTGGAATTGACCGACGACGATGCGGTGTGGCGGGGCGTCGGCTGTGCGAAGCCTGATCTCGGGCCGGAGTTTGAGGTTTTCTTCACGCGCTGGATGGGGACGCCGAACTTTGCGGAGCTGTTCGCCCGGCAGATTCAGAGCGATGAGAAGCTATCCGTGCTGACGGGTTTCACGGCGGTTGGATTTCGCGGAAGCGAGGATCGCGTCACGGCCGTGCGCGTTGCCGATGCGCAGGGGCAGTCGCACTGGATTGAGGCGGAAACGATCATTCTGGCCGCGGGGACCATCGAGAATGCGCGCCTGCTGCTGCACACTGCGCGGGACAGCGCATGGCAGGCACCATGGAGCGGAAACCAGAATATCGGGCTCTGTTTTCAGGACCACCTGGGCGGGAAGATTGCGGCGTTCGAACCGGCCGACAAGCGCGCGTTCTTCCGGATGTTCTCGAATGTCGTGTATGCGGGGCACAAGTTTCAGCCGAAGATCCGCATGCGGAACGAGGTGCAGGAGCGTCAGCAGCTTTACAACACCCAGGTGTTCTTCGCGTTCGAGAGCGAGATCTCCGAGCACATGGTGTATCTGAAGCAGTTTCTGCGCGCGGCGCTCTATCATCGCAAGCTGACCGGAGCGGGCGATGTGCTGCGCAACGGGTTGGGCATGGCGCGCTACCTGGTTCCGCTGATGTGGAAGTACGTGTGGGAGCATCGCGTGTTCGTGCCCAGCACGGCGAAGATCCTGATGCATGTGCAGGCGGAGCATGCGCCGCTGGCGGAGAGCCGCATCGCCCTCGACCCCGGCACGACCGACGAATATGGGCTGCCGCGGGTGGTGCTGGATTGGCGGCTTGAAGGGAATGAGTTGGCGTCGCTGCGTGAGTTTGCCATGCAGATGCGCGATGCGCTTGCGGCGGCAGGAATTGGGGCATTGACGATTGACGACGATCTGCTGGCGCTGGACACGAAGTTTCTGGCGAAGCTGGGAGACACCTACCACCAGGCCGGCGGCACGAAGATGGGTGCGTCGGAACAGGACGGAGTGGTCGACAGGAACCTGCGGGTGTTCGGGACGGAGAATGTTTACGTCGCGGGCGCGAGTGTGTTTCCCACGACCAGCAATGCCAACACAACCTTTACGGCGTTGGCCTTTACGACGAGGCTGGTGGATCATCTGACGGGCGTGGAGAGCACTGCAACGGGCGCGTTCAGCCTAGCTTCCGAGCAGCGCTCGTAGGCCGGGTTCGTCAAGCACCTTGACGCCGAGAGACTGCGCCTTGTCGAGCTTCGATCCGGCTTCTTCGCCGGCGACGACGTAGTCGGTCTTCTTGCTGACGGAGCCGGAGACGCGGCCGCCGGCGGACTCGATCATTTCTTTGGCGGCTTCGCGGGTCAGGGTGGGCAGGGTGCCGGTGAGCACGAAGGTGAGGCCTGACAGGGTGGTGGTGGTGACGCGCTTTTCGGCGGGCATGGTGAGGCCGAGGTGTTTGAGGCGCTGGATGAGGGCGAGGTTGCGATCGTTCTGAAAGAATTCGTAGATGGTCGCGGCCACCTTGGGGCCGATGTCGTTGATGGCGGTGAGGGTGTCGATGCCGGCGGCGAGGATGTCGTCGATGTTGCCGAAGTGTTCGGCGAGGGCCTGGGCGGTGCGCTCGCCGACGTGGCGGATGCCGAGGCCAAGCAGGACGCGGTTGAGCGGGGCGTGTTTAGAGTTTTCAATCTGTGCGAGCAGGGAATCGGCGGACTTTTCTCCAACGCGTTCGAGGGTCAGTAGCTGATCTTTGGTGAGGGTGTAGAGATCGGCCACGGAGTGGACCAGGGCTTCGCGGGTGGGAGCTTCGGCGGCGGCATCGTCGGACTGCGCCTCGCGGAGCGGGGCCGGCTTCGTGTTCGGCGATGGTGTGGCCGAGGAGCTGGGCCACCATCACTTCGCCGAGGCCTTCGATGTTCATCACGGAGCGGGAGGCGAAGTGGCGCAGCTCTTCTTCGAGGCGGGCGGGGCAACTGGCGTTGACGCAGCGGAAATCGACCTCTCCCTCTTCGCGAACGAGGAGGGTTTTGCAGCGCGGGCAATGGGTGGGGAAGACGATCTCGCAGGTGCCCCGCGGATGCTTGGTATCTTCTACCACTGAGGTGATCTTGGGGATGACGTCGCCGCCGCGCTCGACCTGGACGTAATCGCCGATGCGCACGCCGAGCCGGGCGACCTCGTCGGGGTTATGCAGCGTGGCGCGAGTGACGGTGGTGCCGCCGATGAAGACGGGCGCGAGCGCGGCAACGGGAGTGACTTTGCCGGTGCGGCCAACGGAGAACAGCACATCCTCCAGTTTTGTGATGCCGGCGCGGGCGGCGAACTTGTAGGCGATAGCCCAGCGCGGCGCTTTGCCGGTGAAGCCGAGGCGGCGCTGCTGGGTGGTGGTGTCGACCTTGATGACGACGCCGTCGATCTCGTAACCGAGCGAGTCGCGCATTGTCTCGGCTTGTGCGATGAAGGCGAATACCTCGTCGATGGAATTCACCGTGGTTGCGTGCGGGTTGACGCGGAAGCCGGCGATGCGCAACGCTGCGAGCGCCTCGGTCTGCGTGGGAAGCAACATCTCGCCGGCGTTATCTCCGTCGCCGTGGAGCAGGAAGTAGGCGTAAAAGTCGAGCCGCCGCTGGGCGACGATGTTGGGCTCGAGCGTGCGGATGGTGCCTGCGGCGGCGTTGCGGGGATTGACGGCAGGAGCGAGACCCTGGGCCACGCGCTGGGCGTTCATCTTTTCGAAGGCGGCCTGCGGCAGGATGACTTCGCCGCGCACCTCGAAGTTCGCGGGCATGCCTGCGGCCTTGAGTTTGGCGTGGGCGACACGCAGCGGCACCGAACGGATGGTACGGACGTTGGAGGTTACGTCCTCGCCGATGGTGCCGTCACCGCGGGTGAGGCCGCGCTCGAGCTGGGCGGAGCCGTCGGCGGCGGGCGCGTAATGAAGGGCGAGTGAAAGGCCGTCGAGCTTGAGTTCGCAGTCGTAGCGGATGTGCTCGGTGCTGGGCAGCGCATCGCGCACGCGCTGGTCCCAGGCGCGCAGCTCGTCCTGGTTGTAGGCGTTGTCGAGCGAGAGCATCGGGCGCGAGTGGGGGGTCTTGACGAAGCCTTCGCGCGGTTTGCCGCCGACGCGCTGGGTGGGCGAGTCGGGCGTGACCAGGTCGGGATGCTCGGCTTCGAGCGCCTTGAGGCGATTGACCAGCGCGTCGTACTCGGCGTCGGTCACTTCGGGGGCGTCGAGCACATAGTAGAGGTGCTCGTGGTGGCGAATCTCTTCGCGCAATGCTTCGATCTGCTTTTCGGGCGAGAGCCGGGACGCCATGGCTAGAGATTATAGAGGGCGTTCCCACTCGTTTTTACTGCTTCGCATGGACCTCCCTTTGGTCGGCGCGGAATCTGGATTGCGGGTCCTCGAATCTGCCGTATGCTGTGAGCGATGGAACCCGTCACTCATTTCCTTACCGGAGCGGTGTTGGCGCGCGCCGGCTTCAATCGCAAGGCGGCCTATGCGACGCTGGCGATGACGCTGGCGGCGGAGACGCCGGACCTGGATACGCTGTGGTCGGTGGGTGGGCCGGTGACCGGCTTCCAGCATCATCGCGGCATCACGCATACGTTTCTGGGGCTGCCGTTCGAGGGGCTGGTGGTGCTGGGCGCGGTGTGGCTGGTGCACCGCTGGCGAGTGAAGCGGGCAGCGAACCAGCCGATGGCCGCGCCGGGACTGGGGACCGATCAGCCGATGGTGCGGCCGCTGACGGCGGCCCCGGTGCGCTGGGGGTTGCTGTACGGATTTGTGCTGATTGCGCTGCTCAGCCATTTGCTGCTCGACTGGACGAATAACTACGGCGTACGGCCGTTCTTTCCGTTTGATGCGCACTGGTATGCGGGGTCGTTCGTGTTCATCTTCGAGCCGGTAATGTTTCTGCTGCTGCTGGCTGCTCTGGTTGGTCCCGCGCTGTTTGGCCTGATTAACAGCGAGGTAGGCGCGCCCAGGCCGGCCTTCCGCGGGCGCGGCTGGGCGATTGCTGCATTGGCGGCGATCGTGGCTCTGTGGGGCTGGCGGTTGATGGAGCACAATGCGGCGGTCCAACTGGCGTCGACTGCGGCGTATGGGCCGAACGGAATGGGCGCCGAGGTGCTGCGGGTGACGGCGAGTCCGTATCCCGGCAATCCGTACCGCTGGCATACCGTGGCGGAGACGCCCGCGTTCTATCAGGTGGCTGCGGTGGATACGCTGCGGGACCGGATTGTGACCGATCCCGGGCGGGACCTCTTTTATAAGCCGCAGGGCACGCCGGTAATTCGGCGCGGCGCTGGGAAGCTATCTCGGGCGGGTGTATCTGGACTGGTCGAGTTGGCCGCTGGTGGCCGACATGGGGCCGGTGGTGCCTCCGGACGCGGCGCCGGGCGCGCCCGACTGGACGGCGGTGAGCTTCCGCGACCTGCGGTTCATGTACGACACGTCATTGATTCAGGGGCGCGACCATCCACCGATCTCCGCGGTGGTGTATCTGGACCAAGAGGGCCGGGTTGTGGGGATGGAGTTAAGCGGGCACGCGCAGCGTTAGGCTGGCAGATTCAGAGCGCGGCGGGCGGGCCGGGTTGCGGCGGCGGGTAGAGCGGGGGAGTGGGCGGGAATCCCGGGGTATAGGCGTAGGCCGGCGGGGTTGCGGAGCGGTCGAGCAGTTCGCCCAGCAGGGGGAAGCGTCCGCCCAGGAAGCAGAGGGCGTAGGCCTGACCGAAGACCAGCGCCGCGCCGACAAAGCAGATGACGACGCAGGCTGCCCAGCAGACAAACAGCAGTCCGACGAAGATGCCGAGGGCGATCAGCACCACCATTGCGCCGGCGCCGGCCTTGTGCAGGGCGAGATACATGATCAGCCCGGCGATTCCGGGCGGGATGAGCGAGAACAGGAGGACCAGTCCGGCGGCGAGCTCGGCGCCCAGGCCGAAGACGAAGCCAAGCAGCATCCGCAAAAGGACGTACAGGGCGACCTGGCCGGGTTCGGCGGCGATGATGGCGCGCATATGTTCGAGCGAATCGCGGATGGTGCGGTTTTCCAGCGCGAGGAAGGGCAGTGCGAGATCGCGCACCAGCAGGTAGACGGTACCGATGGCCAGCAGCACCAGGAATGCGCCGGAGAAGAACAGGATCATCTGGGTGATGTGCAGACCGGAGAAGGGATTGCCGCCTCCGTGCATATGGTGGACGACATACAGGATGACCGGGATGGTGAGCGGCAGGGTGATGAGGAGGGTTCCGAGAAAGAAGAGAAGCTTGAGGCCGATCCAGCGCCAGACCGGGGAGCCGTACTTGCGCCACAGCGGGCCGACCAGGGTTTGGCGGGTGGCCACCATTTCCACCAGGACCAGTTGCAGGCGCGAACCGATGTACAGCAGAATGAGGCCGATGACCAGCGAGATCACGCCAATGATGACGGCGAAGGCGACGATAAAGGCGAGGAAAGTGGGCGGAACTCCTCCATGCGTAGTACCGGAGTGATTGTTGAAGTTGGAGAAGTTGGAGTTGAAGTTTCCGCCCATCTCGGCGAAGAAGGCGACGGCGGCGATCTTGAGGAAGGTCTTGAAGCGGAAGGGGCGGGTGAGCAGGTCCTGGGTGCGTTCCAGGGCGGGGCCGATGGCTTCGCTGGCGCTAAGGGGTCTCATGGCTGCGTGGGAGGAGAGTAGCACGGAGGCGGTGTAGTCACGGGAAATTATTTTCGGCCAGCCAGGCGTCCCAGGCGGCGAGGGCGCGGTCGCATTGCAGGCGGTGGCGCTCTTTTTTGTCGCGGATGCGGCGGCGGAGTTCTTCTTCAAGCGGCGGGAGCAGGTCGAACGTGATGTTGGCGGGCTGGAATCGCTTGGACTTCTCCACGGACTGGGCGTGGGTGATGTAGTGAGTGAGGGAGCCGTTGGCGGAGGCGCGCGGGGCGGGGGTGGGGGTGCGGCCGTGGGCGAGCGCGGCGGCGTAGCGTCCGGCCAGCATTCCGGAGGCGATGGATTCGGTGTAGCCTTCGACGCCGGAGAGCTGGCCGGCGATGAGGATGGACGGGTGAGCGCGCAGCTGGAGTGTCTCGGAGAGCAGCGCGGGCGCGTTGATGTAGGTGTTGCGATGGATCTGACCGTAGCGCAGGAAGGTTGCGTTTTCCAGACCGGGGATAAGGCGGAGGACGCGCGCCTGCTCGCCGAACTTGAGGTGGTTCTGAAAGCCGACGAGGTTGTAGCTGTCGGCGCGCAGGTTCTCCTGGCGAAGCTGGACGACGGCGTAGGGCCAGCGGCCGGTTTTGGGGTCGGTGAGACCGACGGGCTTCATGGGGCCGAAGCGGAGGGTATCGCGGCCGCGGCGGGCGGTCTCTTCGATGGGCAGACAGCCTTCGAAATAATGGAGAGGTTCGGCCGGTAGAACCGGCGTAGTAGCGTCAGAAATGCGGGGGTCTCTCCGCTCCGCTTCGCTCCGGTCGAGATGACGGCTATCAGAGGCGGGGAGCTGCTCCCAGGCTTTGGCGGGGACGGCTTCGGCGGTGGTGAGGGCGTCGAGGAAGCGGTCGTATTCTTCGCGGGTGAAGGGGCAGTTGATGTAGTCCGCAGAGCCCTTGTCGTAGCGCGCGGCGAAGTAGACCTTGGTCATGTCGATGGTGGAGGCGTCGACGATGGGGGAGATGGAGTCGTAGAAGGCGAGATGGCCGGAGCCAGTGAGGCGGGTGAGTTCGGCGGTGAGCGCGGGCGAGGTGAGGGGGCCGGTGGCCAGGACGGTGATTGTTTCGGGGTCGTTTTCGTCGAGCGAGGTGACCTCTTCGCGATGGACAGTGATGCGGCCGGGACCGGTCCCAGCGAGGGCGGCGATGCGCGCGGCGACGCGACGGGAGAATTCGACGCGATCGACGGCGAGGGCGTGGCCGGCGGGGACGGCGGAGGCATCGGCTTCGGCGAGCAGGATGGAGCCGGCGCGGCGCATCTCCTGCTTGAGCAGCCAGGGAGCGGTATTTTCGGACTCGGACTTGAGCGAGTTGGAGCAGACCAGTTCGGCGAAGTCGGCAGTCTGGTGCGCTTCGGTGGAGCGGGTGGGGCGCATCTCGTAGAGCGAGACGTCGCAGCCGAGGCGCGCGGCCTGGAGCGCGGCTTCGGGGCCGGCCAGGCCTCCGCCGATGACTTTGATTTTCTTCACTTCTTCAGGATATGGGATTGTGGTCAAGCGGTCGCGGAATGCGGTCGTATATGGATTGTTTGATGGGCCGAGGGTTGGATTTGCCGGGCGGGCTGGGACCCTGCGCTTGCCGGTTGCGGGGTGGTTGAACTTTTCGGCCGGGGATTGCGTAGAATGCTGGCGTGCGGACGTAGGCTTCTCAAAAACCCGCACCGAGGGACGCATGCTTCTCCTGATCCTGCTGATCGTGCTTTTTTCGCGGCGGTGCTGGTGGGGATATGGGTATCACCCTTACGGCTATGGTTATCACCCCTATCCTTACCCATACCCTTATCCGTACGGGGCGTATACGCCATATGACCCTTACTGGCGAGCGCGATATTACGGATATGGGTATGGCTATGGCTACCGCGGGTGCTGGTGGTAGTTGAGATTGCGAAGGGCCAGCCGAAGAGGCCGGCCTTTTCTATTGCAGGCGGATTCAGGACGCTATAGCCGCCCGAGTTTCTGGAGGGCGTCGCCGGAGACGCGCATAGTCGTCCAGTCGGACATGGGCGTGGCGCCGAGCGCGGTGTAGAAGTCGATGGCGGGGGTGTTCCAGTTGAGGACGGCCCATTCCAGTCGTGGGCAGCCTTCGGCGACGGCGATGGAGGCGACGGCAGAGAGCAGCGCCTTGCCGATACCGCGCCGGCGGAAGGCGGGGCGGACGAAGATGTCCTCGATATAGATGCCGGCGTGGCCGCGCCAGGTGGAGTAGTTGTAAAAGTAGAGGGCGAAGCCGGCGGGCCGTTCGTCCCACTCGGCGATCCGGCAGTGGAAGCGAGGGGTTGGGCCAAAGCCATCGCGCAGCAGGTCGGCGTCGGTGGCGACGGCGGCGGCGGGTTCGCGCTCGTATTCTGCGAGTTCACGGATGAAGGCGAGGATTTCGGGGATGTCGGCTGGCGTTGCGGGGCGGATCGCGAGTTCGGGCATTGGGGCGGGTCTTTTCTCGGTGTGGGAGTGCTGTCACAAGTGACTCCTCCCACGATAACCTCGACGGAGGCTCGGTGATCATGGGACACCCAGTCTGGTGACGGCGCTTTACCGGCGCGGATGATTGCTGGGGGCGTCGGGGTTGGCGGCCAGCCATTTGTCGAAGGGGATGCTGAAGGCGAAGAGTTCGTGTTTGCCGTCGAGGGTGTGGACCTCCTTCACATAAAGCTGCGCGTGTTTCATTGCGGGCTCGTCGAGGTCCTGGATGTCGTAAAAGAGGTATCCGGCCAGGGTGGAGTGGGCGTTGACTACCGTGCCCTGGAAGCCGAAGTCGTTGTCGTCCTCGGTGATTTTTTTGTCGACCGGGGTGCGATGGACGGGGATGGGATCGAAGGGGACGTGGATGGGTTGCGCGCTGTGCAGGGTGAAGATGCGGCGATTGATGTCGTCTTCCGTGGCGGCGGGAATCTTGTCTTCGTTGGCGGAGATGAACTGCAGGCGGGCATCGTCGAGCGAGAGCGCGCGGTCGCTGTCGTTGGTGATGATGACGCGGATCGGCAGCAGGCCGTGCTGGATGTAGGGCAGGCGGAAGAAGCTGCAGAGTTTGGGATCGTCGCAGGGCTCGGCGGCGATGGTGACATGCTCGTCGGCGTGGGTGTCGTTGGCGGCGTATTCGCTTGCGGGCTTGGCCGGCGGGGCGGACTTGTGGTCGGCGGCGCGCAGCGCGGTGGGGGCGAGGCAGAGCAGGGCCGCGGCGAGAACAGCTCGTGCCATTGGGGCGGAGTTTGTGGTGGAACGGAGCGGGCGGGGCCGGTCGCGATGCGGGCTCATGCAGGCAAGACTATCCTCTTCGCTGGTACCGTGGTAGTGCGCAGAGGTTGAGCGAGGGAAAGTGGTTTCGATTGTGGCGATGGCGCTGTACAGCTTGCTGCTGATGGCCGTGCTCGTGGCGGGCGCGCCGTACTGGCTGGCGCGGATATATGTTTCGTCGAAGAACGGCGGACAGGATCGGGCCGGCCTGCTCTCAGGAATAGCCCAGCGGCTGGGGCGGGTGCCGGCGGAACTGCGCGCAGCGGTTGCTGGGCGGCAGGTGGTGTGGGTGCATGCGGTCAGCGTCGGCGAAGTGCTGGCGGCGACGCGGATGGTGGCGGAGTTGGAAGCGGCGCTGGGCGAGGGTTGGAGCATTGTCGTCTCTACGACGACGGTCACCGGGCAGGCGTTAGCAAGAGAACGGTTCGGGGTGGGACGGGTTTTCTATTACCCGCTGGATTTTGCGTGGGCGGTGCGGGCGTATCTGCGGGCGCTGGACCCCAAGCTGCTGGTGCTGATGGAGAGCGAGCTGTGGCCGCGCATGCTGGTCGAGTGCGGGCGCGCGGGGATTCCGGTGGCGGTGGTGAACGCGCGTGTTTCGGACAGGAGTTATGAGCGGGGATTGAAGGTGCGGGCGGTTTGGGGGCGGGTGCTGCGGCGGGTGGATTTGTTCCTGGCACAGAGCGACGAGGATGCGCGGCGGCTGGTGGCGATGGGAGCGCGGGCGGATGCGGTGCGGGCGATTGGGAATCTGAAGTATGACGTGCGGGCTCCCAGTGACAACCGGATGAAGAAGCACGTTGCGGAAATGCTGTTCAAGGCCCGGCTGGTGATTGCGGGGAGCACGCTGGACGGCGAGGAGAAGGCGTTGCTGGCGGCGTGGCCAGGGTTGCGCGAGGCGGCGCCGGACGCTGTGCTGCTGATTGCGCCGAGGCATCCGGATCGGTTTGCGGCCGTCGGTGGGCTAGCCCAGGAGTGTGGAATTGGAATGTGCCGGTGCAGCCATTTGATGGTGAATACGCAGCCGGTATTTGGCGGGGCCGCGCTGTTGTTGGACACGGTCGGCGATCTGGCGGCGATGTACAGTCTGGCGTCGGTGGCGTTTGTCGGCGGCAGCCTGGTGCCGAAGGGCGGGCACAATCCGCTGGAGCCGGCGCAGTTCGGCGTGCCGGCGGTGATGGGGCCGTCGTACGAAAACTTTCGGGACATTGTGGCGGAGATGCAGGCGGCCGATGCCATTCGGATTGTGAAGGATGGCGAGGAACTGGCTGGCGCGCTGCGCCAGATGCTGACTGATCCCGATGCTGCGCGGGCAATGGGCGAGCGCGGGCGGCGGGTGTTCGAAGAGCAGCAGGGGGCGACGGGGCGCGCGGTTGGGGCTTTGGTTGGGATGGTGAAGCGGTGAAGGCGCGGCGTGGCTGGGCATGGCCTTTGGTGCCGCTGTATGCGGCGGGGCTGGCGGTGAAGGACGGGTTGCGGCGGGTGGGTGTGCTGCGGACGCGTAAGCTTGCGTGGCCGGTGGTCAGCGTGGGGAGCTTGTCGGCGGGCGGGGCGGGGAAGACGCCGGTAGTGATTGCTCTGGCCGAGTTGCTGCGCGAGCGCGGCTGGGCCGTCGATGTGCTATCGCGCGGATATGGACGCATGGGGCAGGGCGTGGAGCGGGTCGATGCGGAGGCTGCGGACGCGGCGCTGCGGTTTGGCGACGAGCCGGTGGTGATTGCGCGGCGGGCCGGGGTTCCAGTGTGGGTGGGAGCGCAGCGGTTCAGGGCGGGTGAGGCGGCGGAGAAGAAAGCGGATGCGGCCGGAGCAGGGCGCCGCGTGCATCTGCTGGACGACGGATTTCAGCATCGCCAACTGGCGAGGACGGTGGATGTTGTTGTGGTGACGGAGCAGGACCTGGACGATGCGCTGCTGCCGGCGGGCAACCGGCGCGAGCCGCTGGCGGCGCTCCGGCGCGCGGATGCCGCGGTGCTGCGCGAGGAAGAGCGGGAGCGGATCGAGGCAAGGGTACGGAAGCTGTTGCGCACAGGTGCGGCGATATGGATAGTGGGGCGAACGGTGGAGATTCCCGGGGTGGCCGATCTGGTGCAAAGGGGAGGTGGGTTGCTCGCCTTTTGTGCCATTGCGCGGCCGCAGGATTTCGTTGACACTCTTCGCAGCCAAGGGGTGCGGGTGGTCGAATCGATTGCCTTCCCGGACCACCATCGGTATACGGCGGAGGATATGCAGGAGTTGACGAAGTCCCTGTGCGAGCGGGCGGGCGAAGCGTTCCTCACCACGGAGAAGGATGCGGTGAAGCTGACGCCGGAGTTGCGCGGGCAACTTGAAGAGGCTGCGCCGCTGCTGGTGGCAGGGCTGCGGGTCGCGTTTCTGGATCCGCAGAGCGTGGTGCGCGAGTTGGAGGCGCGCTGCCGGTGAGAGTGCTGATTGTGCGGATTGGGGCCATGGGAGATGTGCTGCATGCCATGCCGGCGGTGGCGGCGCTGCGAGCGGCGCACCCGGACTGGTTCATCGGCTGGGCCATCGAGCCGCGCTGGAGCGACCTGCTGCAGATTACGGGCGATCCGGAGGACCTCTCGCAGGCGGTTGGTCCCACGGTTCGCGGGCTGGTGGACCGCTGGTACCGGGTGGCGGCGGGCGAGTGGCGCAAGCGGCCGTTGGCGTGGGCGACGCTCCGCGACATCTTTGCCCTGCGCAGCCTGCTGCGGGGGGAGCGCTTTGACGTGTGCGTGGATCTGCAGGGCGCGGTGAAGTCGGCGGTGATTGGACGGATGGCGCGGGCCAAGTTGTTGGTGGGACCGGCTGAGCCGCGCGAACGGATTGCGCGTCGGCTGTATGGCCGGAAGGTCGCCGTGACGTCGAACCATGTGGTGGAGCAGGCGTGCGAGCTGCTGGGCAACGCAGTAGGTGAGCCGCTGCAGCCGGCGCGGGTGACGCTGCCGATGGACGCTCAGAATGAGCGGTGGGCCGACGGGGTGGTGGGCCGCGAGCGATTCTGCCTGATCTCTCCGGGTGCTGGGTGGGGCGCCAAGGTGTGGCCGGCGGAGCGCCTGGGCCGCGTGGCGGCGGAGCTGGGCCGGGCGGGCGTGCGGTCGATTGTGAACGCTTCGGTCCACGGCTCGCGCGAGGCCGAGGAGGTGGTGGCCGGCAGCGAAGGTTTTGCGCGCGCGGTGCCCTGCACGGTGGGACAACTGATTGCGCTGGTGCGCCGGGCGGCGGTGGTGATTGCCGGGGATACCGGCCCACTGCACGTGGCGGCGGCGCTGGAGCGGCCGGTGGTGGGCATCTACGGCCCAACCGATCCGGCGCGCACCGGTCCGTATGGGACGCGTCAACGCATCCTGCGCGACGCGTCCAGCCAGACCAGCCACAAACGCAAGGACGAGACCGAGGCGGGGATGCTGCAGATCAGCGCAGATGAGGTGGTGCAGGCCGCGCTGGAATTGCTGGGTTAGTTGACAGAGAGCGCACGAAGCCTGCTGGGTGAGAAAATCGACTGGTACGGGAAGGGGTTTTCGGGCAAACGTGAGCGGGCTGGGGGGTTGGCAGAGGATTGCGCGGCGGATACGGGTGCCCACGGGCTTCGTTTTCGCGGCGGTGTTTCTGGGGCTGGCTCGGCCCAGCTGGCGGAGCATGCTGGCGAGCCTGGTGCTGGTCGTACCCGGGATCTGGCTGCGCGGTTACGCCTCCGGCTACGTGAAGAAGAACGCCGAGCTGGCGACCACCGGGCCGTACGCCTATACGCGCAACCCGCTGTATCTGGGGTCGATGCTGATCGCGTTCGGGTTTGCCGCTGCGGCGGCAAGCTGGGTGATTCTGGCGGTGCTGGCGGTACTGTTCGCGGCCATCTACATTCCGACGATTCTGGGCGAGGAAGCGTATCTGCGCGAGCATTTTGCGGGCTTCGACGCCTACGCCCGCGCGGTGCCGCGACTGCTGCCCCGGCTGACGGCGGCGCCGGCCCCGGGCGCATCGGGCGGTGACCGTGGCAGCTTCTCGGCCGCTCTCTACCGCAAGCACCGCGAGTACAATGCTCTGATGGGCGTGGGCGCCATTTATCTGGCGCTGGCTTTGATTCTCTTTGCGCATCATCTGTTTCCTGCCGGTCTCAGCAAGCCGTCCTGGTGGCCATGAGCCGCCCCAAACCTAAATACCGGGGAAGCCTTTTGCACAAAGCTCGACCTTCGTTCCGCCGTTCTCTCAGCTTATTTTGCGTCCTTCTGGCTGCCGGCGGCACGCCGCGGACAGGCGTGGCCCAGTTGCTGGGGCTGGGCAGCAAGCCGGCGCCGCCGGTGGTGATTCCCACGCTCCAGCCACCGATTCCGGGCTATGCATTTCCCGCGAAGCAAACCCTCACCTTCACGGTGGACTGGCGGGTCTTTACGGCAGGCACCGCGGTTTTCCACCTGGAGCAGCAGGGCGACCAGCTGCACGTCTCGGCGACGGCGGATACGGTCGGCGCCATCAATATGCTGTTTCCGGTGGTTGACCGGTTCCAATCGGCGCTGGACACCCGGACGGGCTGCTCCTCGATGTTCTTGAAGCAGATCCAGGAGGGCCGCCGCAAAATCTCCAGCGATCTTGCCATCGATGGCAAAGATGGCCGGCAGACTGAGGTGGAGCGGAACCTGGTGAAGGGCACGCAGAAGACACAGTCCTCGTCGATTCCCGCCTGCGTCACCGACTCGCTCTCGGCCATTTTTTATGCGGCCTCGCAGCGGCTGGCGGTTGGCCAGGACGTCGGGTTTCCGCTGGCCGACGCTATGCGCACCGTGACCGTCATCATGAAGGTAGAAGCGAAGGAAGAGATCAAGACGCCGGCGGGCACGTTCGAAACCATCCGGGTGCAGCCGACGGCGGAAGAAGGCGTGGTGAAGAACCGCGGCAATATCTGGATCTGGTATACCGACGATGCGCGCCACATGCCGGTGCAGATTCGTGCGCGGCTGTTCTGGGGAACGATTACCTTCCACTTGCAGAGCGTCGAAGCGAAGTGAGTTGGGACCTCGAAGTGAAGTGATTCAGGAGCAACGAGATGCTGTTTGAAGGCGATCCGGAGCCGACGCCACCCGAGGGGATGGTAACGGTCGGCCGGTTTGAAAGCCCGGTAGAAGCGCAGATGGCCAAGGGCATGCTGGAGTCGTTTGGGATCGAATGCTTTCTGGTGGGCGAGAATGCCAACAACCTGATTCAGTCCGCATTCCGGGTCCGCCTGCAGGTGCGCGAGGAGGATGAGGCGGCGGCTCGGGAGTTGTTGGAACATCCTGCGGGAGAGGATGAACCCAAGCCGTGATCCAGTCGAGCTTGGTGGCCGAAGCGGACCTGGGAGAGCCGCTTTTCGGGGTGGGAGCAAGCGGGCCGCGCAGGCCGTAGTTGAATTGGGCGCGCTGTTGCATGTAAGTTGGTCATGCTGCTCGTCGAAGGCGAGCCCTGCTGGCGTCTGCATTCGGTCCGTCCGAGGCCGGGCTATTGGCCGGGTCTTCGAGCAGGATGTGACCGCCGATACTGCCGGAACCTGGGCGGGTCGCGTGGAATGAGTCTGCGGCTCTTCCGCAAGGGTAGAGGACGTATTCAGGAAAAGGTTGACGCTCGGCAGGATTTCGAGTGCGATGAGAGGGTTGGGGTGAAGGCGATGAGGAATTTCAGGATCAGGACTGCGGCTTGGTTGGCCGCTTGCTTTGCAGGGCTGGTATTGCTGGCGCAGCCAGGGCAGGTTATGGCGCAGATGGCCACCATCCACGGCCATGTGCAGAATCCCGCGGGCCAGCCGGTTACGGTGGGCGAGGTGCGGTTGACCACGGAGAAGAACCCCAGCGCGCCGAATGCAAAGTTCGAGTACACGTTTCCGCTGGACGGCAGCGGCGATTACAAAGGCACCGACATCAAGCCGGGCAATTACATTGCCGGGGTCTTCCAGCAGGGGCGAAGCGTGGACTTCCTGCCGGCGGCGATTGTTGCCGGCGACAACAAGACGCTCGACTTCGACATGACCCGGCCGGAGTATATCGCCAAGATGAGCCCGGCGGACCGCGAGGCGCTGGAGGAGTTCAAGAAGAAGAATGCGGAAGTAACGGCGGCGAACTCGAAGATTGAGAGCCTGAATAAGCTGCTGACGGACGCGCGCACGGCGACGAAGGCGGGAAACTTCGACGCAGCCGTGAAGGACATGATGGACGCGACCGCGGCCAAGCCGGACGAGGCGATCCTGTGGGACACCCTGGGTGACGCGCAACTTGGCCTGGCCAACGCGGCAGCCAAGACGGCCCACGACAACAAGACGACGGACCCGTCGCTGGGAGACAAGTACGCGGCGGCGGAAGCCTCCTATCAAAAGGCGCTGGCGCTGAATGCGACGTCGACGAAGCCGAATCCGGATCTGGTGGCGGCGGCAAACAATCAACTGGCGCAGGCGTTGGGCAAGACAGGCAAGATGGCGGAGGCCTCGGCGGCATACGAAGCGGCGGCCAAGGCGGATCCGACCAAGGCCGGGATGTACTACTTCAACGAGGCGGCTACGCTGTTCAATGCGAATGATATGGATGGCGCTGCCGCGGCCGCGGACAAGGCCATCGCGGCCGATCCGACCAAGGTGGACGCATACTACATCAAGGGACAATCGCTGATTGGAAAAGCCACCGTGGACGCGAACAACAAAATCACCGCTCCGCCGGAGTGCATCGCGGCCTACCAGAAGTATCTGGAGCTGGCTCCGAACGGTCCGCACGCCGATGAGATCAAGGGCATTCTGCAGGGAATTGGGGCTACGGTTACGGAAGTCTACAAGGCTCCGCCGACCAAGAAGAAGTAAGCATCGCGGCAAGTTGGAAACGGCCCCGGGAATACAATCCGGGGCCTTTTCCTTGTCCGCACCAGGGCATCGCGGCGAGGCTGGGTTGGGGTAGGCTCGAGGAGTGACGATGAGCGACGCAAATGCGGCGGGAATCCTCGGGTTTCGCGAGGCGGTGGAGACGGTGCTGCAGCATGCGTCCGGGGTGCGGATTCCGGAGGCGGAAACGATCGCGCTGCTGGAGTCGGCGGGCCGGGTGCTGGCCGAAGATGTAGTCGCCGATCGCGATCAGCCGCCGTTTGACCGGGCAACCCGGGACGGGTTTGCCGTCCGTGCGGACGAATGGACGGCGGGCAGACACCTGCGCATGGTAGGCCAGGTGCGTGCGGGCGAGGCGTCGGCAGGTGCGTCGCTGGCGAACGGCGAAGCCATCGAGATCATGACGGGAGCCGCGGTGCCTGTGGGTGCGGACGCGGTCGCGATGGTCGAGCACGCGGAGCAAAGCGGGGGCGAGGTTTGGGTCGCGGAGGGACGGGGGCTGACGGCGGGAGAAAATATTGTGCTCCGCGGGAGCGAGGCGCGGAAGGGCGAGGCGCTGCTGGCTTCGGGAATGGAGATCGCCGCGGCAGAGATCGCCTTGGCGGCAGCCTGTGGCCGTGCCGAGCTGGCGGTTCGGAAACGGCCGCGGGTCGCCATCGTGGCGACCGGGGACGAACTGGTGGAGCTGGACCAGGCACCGGGGGAGCATCAGATTCGCAACTCAAACAGTTACGCACTGGCGGCGCTGGTGGCGGCTGCGGGTGGGAGCCCGGGACGGCTGAGGATTGCGCGGGATACGCGGGAGGATGTGCGGGAGCGCATTGCGCAGGGACGGATGTGGGATCTGTTGCTGCTATCGGGCGGGGTTTCGGCGGGGAAGTACGACCTGGTGGAGGAGGTTCTGGCGGAGTTTGGGGCGGAGTTTTTCTTTACCGGGGTGAGGATGCAGCCGGGCAAGCCGGTGGTCTTTGGGAGGCTGCCGAGGCTGGAGAACACGAGCGGCGGCGGCCCGGAGTGCTACTTCTTTGGGCTGCCCGGGAACCCGGTGTCGACGCAGGTGACGTTTCATTGCTTCGTTGAGCCGATGCTGCGCGCGATGTGCGGTGCGGGCGTGGGCGCGCCGAGGTTTGTGCAGGCGACGCTGGCTGAGGATGTGCGTGGGAGGGTTGGACTGACTCGGATTCTTCCGGCTCGGTTGACGCATGATTTCGCTCGGCCGGAGGTGAGGTTGGTGGCGTGGCAGGGGTCGGGAGACCTGGCGGCGAACGCGCGGGCGAATTGCTATGCGGTGCTGCCGGATGGGCGCGATCTGCGGGTGGGGGATGTGATCAGCGTGCTGCTGCGGTAGGCTTCCACCATGAGCAAAGATCTGCCGAGCGAAAAGTTGAGCCACTACGATGAGGCCGGACGGGCACACATGGTGGATGTGAGCGCGAAGGCGGAGACGCGGCGCGAGGCGGTGGCGGAAGCGTTCGTGGAGTTGAGCGACGCTGTGCTGAAGGCGCTACCGGAGAATCCCAAGGGGAATCCGCTGGAGGTGGCGCGGTTTGCCGGCATTCAGGCGGCGAAGCAGACGGCGGGGTTGATTCCGATGTGCCATCCGCTGGCGCTGAGCTTTGTGGATGTGGAGGCAGAGGTCGTGGCTGGAGGAGTGCGGGTCCGTGCGACGGCGGCGACGACCGCGGGCACGGGGGTGGAGATGGAGGCGATGGTGGCGGCTTCGGTGGCCGCGCTGACGGTATATGACATGACCAAGGCGCTGGACAAAGGCATTCGCATTCGCGAGGTGCAGTTGGTGTCGAAGAGTGGCGGCAAGAGCGGGGAGTGGCGGCGGGGGTAGGCTGCCGGCGGTCAGGCAGGTACAAATACAGGGGTCCTTCACTGCGTTCAGGATGACGGCTTTTTTGTGGGCGAGTCTGGCCAGCTAGGCCTCCATGAGGCCGTAGCGGCGCTGCCATTGGTGTTTGAGGCGCGCCCAGACGGCGGCGATCTCGGCGTCGGTGAGGGTGGGGTCGGGGGCGGCGGCGAAGCGTTCGGCTTCGAGCTTGGCGAGTTCGAGGAGGGCGCGATCGCGGAGGAGATTGGCGACGCGGAACTCGGGCAGGCCAGTCTGGCGAGTGCCGAAGAATTCGCCGGGGCCGCGCTGCTGCAGGTCGAGTTCAGCGAGTTCGAAGCCGTTTTGGGTGGCGACCATGGCGTTGAGGCGGGCTTCGGCTTGCTCGGTGACGCGCTCGCCGTTGATGAGGATGCAGTAGCTCTTGGCGGCGCCGCGGCCGACGCGCCCGCGCAACTGGTGGAGCTGGGCGAGGCCGAAACGCTCGGCGTGGTCGATGACCATGACGCTGGCGTTGGCCACGTCGACGCCGACCTCGATGACGGTGGTGGAGACGAGGACGTCGATGTCGCCGCGCTGGAAGCGCGCCATGGTGACCTCTTTCTCATCGGCGCTGAGGCGGCCGTGGAGCAGGCCGAGGCGCAGGCCGGCGAGCGCGCCGCTGCGGAGCTCGTCGTACATCTCGGTGGCGGAACGGAGTTTGGGTTTTTCGGCGAAGAGCTTTTCCGGCTTGGTGCTCTTTGCGGGTTTGCCTTTCGTCTTGGACGCTGACTTACTGACTTGCTGGGCCGCTGACTCGCTGGCTTGCTCGTCCTCGTCTCTCGCGAAGTCGAGCTCGGGCTGATCGTCCTTCGATCCTTCAATGACGGGGTAGACGAGGTAGGCCTGGCGGCCCTGGGCGACTTGTTTGCGGACGAAGTCCCAGACGTCGGCGGCGCGCTCGTCGGTGGTGCGGCGGGTGACGATGGGAGTGCGGCCGGGGGGCATCTGGTCGATGACGCTGACGTCTAAATCTCCGTATAGTGTGAGGGCCAACGTCCGTGGGATGGGGGTTGCGGTCATGGCGAGAACGTCGGGATCGGAGACGGTGCCGTCGGCGGCGGGCTTGCGCATGAGCTTGAAGCGCTGCTGGACGCCGAAGCGGTGCTGCTCGTCGACGATGACGAGGCCGAGGTTGGCGAAGTCGGCTTTATCCTCCTGCAGTGCGTGGGTGCCGATGACGAGCTGCGCGTCGCCGCGCATGATGCGGCCCTGGGTCTGGCGTTTGGTGGCGGGATCGAGCGAGCCGGTGAGGAGCGCGATCTTGTACGGCTGGCCGGTGAGGGCGAGATGGCGCCCGCGAGCAGCTTGCGCGCGGAGAGGTAGTGCTGCGTGGCGAGGATCTCCGTGGGCGCCATGAATGCCACCTGCGAGCCGTTCTCGATCGCGACCAGCGCGGCCTGCATGGCGACGATGGTCTTGCCGGAGCCGACGTCGCCCTGGAGGAGGCGGCGCATGGGCTGGGGCTTGCGCATGTCGGCGACGATCTCGGCGAGCACGCGTTTTTGCGCGGCCGTGGGGTGAAAAGGAAGGACCTGTTTCAGAGCTTCGCGGACGGCGGGGGTGGTGGCGAAGGCGGTGCCGACGCGCTCGCGCATGCGGCGGCGTTTGAGCGAGAGGCCGAGCTCGAGGTAGAAGAGTTCTTCGAAGATGAGGCGGCGGTGCGCCGGGGTGGTGGAGGCCATCAGGTCGAGCATGGGCGTGCCGGCTTCGGGGAAGTGGACGGCCTTCAGCGCCTGCATTCGCGACGGGTAATTGAGCCGCGCCAGCATGGCGGCGGGGAGGGTTTCCGCTGACCCGCTGACTTGCTGACTCGCCTGCTCGCCGAGTTCCTCAAGGACGGACCACATGATGCGGCGGGTCCATTTGGAGGTGAGCTTGGCGCCCCAGGGGGTGGTGCCGCCGAGCGATTCGTAAACAGGGACGATGCGGCCCATCTCGAGCATGGCAAGCTCGGCGTCGGGATCGCCGGGTGCCGGGAGGATTTCGAATTGGGGCTGGATCATTTTGAAGCGACCGGAGGCGGCGCCGAGCGTGCCCGCGGCCGCGGCGGCCATGGCGGAGCGGGAGGGTTCGAGCTTGCCGTAGACGGCGACCATCTGGCCGAGCTTGAACTTGTCCTTGAGATACGTCCCGTGGAACCAGATGCATTTGACGGTGCCCAGGCCCTGGCCGAGGGTCATCTCGAAGATGGGGCCGGAGCGGGTGCGGAGCAGGACGGAACCGCGCACCTCGCCGATGATGGAGGCCATGGCGCCGGGGGTGAGCGAGGCGATGGGCTGCGGGTTGAGGCGGTCTTCGTAGCGGAAGGGCAGGTGGTAGAGCAGGTCTTCGACGGTCGAGACGCCGCGGGTGGCGAGGGATTGGGCGATGCGCTCGCCGATGCGTTTTACGAATTTGACCGGGGTGGTGAGTTCGAGCATCTGCAATGATGGTACTTCGTACCGTTCTCGACGCGCTCGCGCGCGGGCACATAGCTCTGCTGGCTTTATTTGCGCGGGGTGGTTATCTTGGTGTCCGTGTTTTTGAATGGGAATGGGGCTCGGTGAAGCGATTTGCCAGCGGACCACAACGCATAGGAGAGCGCATGGCAATTCGTTTGCACTTCTGGGGGGCGGACCAGACCGTCACCGGGTCGTCGCACCATCTGGAGTGTGCGGGGCAGAACATTCTGCTGGACTGCGGGCTGTTCCAGGGGCACGCGGGCAGGATGCGGCGGACATCAACTCGCACCTGGCGCTGACGCCGGAAGTTGGCGGGGAAGGCGGCGCGGGCTGAACGCGGTGGTGCTGTCGCACGCGCACATCGACCACAGCGGCGACCTGCCGCTGCTGGCGAAGCAGGGGTATCGCGGGCCGATTTACGCGACGCAGGCGACCATCGATCTGTGCGTGCCCATGCTGACGGACAGCGGCGCACATCCAGGAGACGGACGCGGAGTTTATCAGCAAGCACCGCGGGCGGCGGAGGGCGATTGGCGTGCCGCCGGGACCGGCGGCGACGCAGCCGCTCTACGCGCCGGAGGACGCGGCGCAGGCGTGCGAGCTGTTCAAGCCGGTGAAGCTGCATGAGCCGCCGGTGCTGGCCGGATCGACGAAGGACGCGGGGTTCACGATGACCTCGACGAACGCGGGGCACATGCTGGGGTCGGCGAACGTGCTGGTGGAGGCGAGGGAAAAGGGGCAGACGATGCGGCTGCTGTTTTCAGGGCGACGTGGGGCGGAAGAACCTGCCGATCATCAAGGACCCGGACCCTGCGCCGGCGGCGGACTACCTGATGATGGAGAGCACCTACGGCGACCGGCTGCATGCTCCGATGGGCGACGTGAAAGCGAAGCTGGCCGGGCTGGTGAAGGCGGTGCTGGCGCGCGGCGGGCATATCATTGCTCCCGCGTTTGCGGTGGAGCGGACGCAGCAGGTGGTGCTGCTGCTGCACCAGATGATCGATGCGAAGGAGATTCCGGAGTTTCCGATTTATGTGGATCCCCCGCTGGCGTCAGCCGTCACTCAGGTGTTCAAGAATCATATGGAGGAGTGGGACGAGGAGGCACGCGCCTTCTACCGCAAGGGCGAGGACCCGTTCGGCTGGAACCGGTTGAAGTACATCGCAGACCGGCAGGAGAGCAAGGCGCTGAACGGTTTGCAGATGCCGTTTATGGTGCTGGCCGCTCGGGTATGTGCGAGGCGGGGCGGATGCTGCATCACCTGAAGAACAGGATCGAGGATCCGCGGAACCTGGTGCTGATCACCGGCTACAGGCGCCCAACACGCTGGGGAGCAAGCTGGTGGCCAAGGCGCAGGAGGTGAACATCTATGGCGAGCCGATGCGGGTGCGCGCGCAGGT